>JBOFCQ010000312.1:0-15853 GCA_051646145.1 Hyphomicrobium sp. | reverse complement strand
CCGGGCAGATAATCGGAGCGGAACACGCTGGTCATTTCAGGCAGAATGGCGAGCCACTTGCTTTTGTGTTCGCGGACGTCGCTGGCGCCGTCGCGCGCCGTTTCGAGCACGCGGCACGAGGTCAGCGCCGGCAGGAACCTGACCGCTTTCTCGCAATCGAGCATCACCGACCAGACGCGTGCCGGCGGTGCCTTGATATCGATCACCGCATCGATGACGCCGTCGGCGTCGCCACGCGTGTCGGCTTCGACACGGATCGGAACGCCGCCGGTCTTGAGCTCGGATTCTTCCGCCGCGCCGATCTCGAGAGCGGCCGCGGGCATAACGCAGAGCGCGGCCAGGAGCAGCAGAGCGCCGACACGCAGCCACGCCTCGGCACGCGGCCATCGCGCCAACGCTCCAGCAATCTCCACCGTCGTTCCCGTCACCATGGTATCGTCTTGTTGTCCTCGAAAAACCCGCCCGTTGGTCCATCCGACGGCAAAGTTGCCAGCCAGACGGCCGTCTCCGCCCCTTCAGCCACGCTGCGCGGCGCGTTCTTGCCGCCCATGTCGGTGCGCACCCAGCCGGGGTTCATGGCATTGATCTTGACATCCCCGCGCCCAACCTCCGCCGCCGCAATGCGCGTAACCGCGTTCAACGCGGCCTTCGACGTGCGATAGGCCGGAAACCCGGCACCCATTTCCGCCAATTGACCGGCTGTCGACGACACGTTGACGACACGCCCATACCCCCGCTCGCGCATCCCCGGCACGATCGCCTTCATAAGTAACGAAGGAGCGATGACGTTGGTTTCAAACGTCGCGCGCATGGTCTCGGCCGTCATCTCGAACAAGCTGGCGTCAAAGCCGTTCGGTTTGTCGATTAGAATGGCGGCATTGTTGACGAGAACGTCGATCGGCCCGTGGCGTTTTTCGATGTCGCGCACGGCGGCGGCGATGGAGGCGTCATCGGTGACGTCGAGGGCGACGGACGTAACGGTCAGGCCGTCTTTGGCACGAATGTCGGCGGCGGCAGCGGCGCCCTTGGCCGCGTCGCGCGCGCCAAGAACGGTGACCAGCCCCGCTCTCGCCAGTTGGCGGACGATCTCGCGCCCAATGCCGCGATTGCCACCTGTCACAAGAGCGATGTTTGGCTTGGGCATGTCGATCTCCGGGTGATTGCGCGGGCCGATGGTCCGCGCGCTGTGGATTTGAGGCGGCGTCAGGCGGCGTAGGGCACCGCGCCGCCAAGGGCGCGTGGTACACAAGCCCGCGTCGCGCGACGCCAAACGCATGACGCCTCGGCGCACCAAACTGGTGCGCTGCGTCATGGCTAGGCCGTTACACAGCGGGACAGGCGTACCGACTGGGATATGTGGGGTTGCGGACTAGCGGATTTCAATGCGCTCGAAACGGCGCGATCCGCTCGACACCGCGGTCAGGTCGCGATGACTGATGACGCGGGCGCTTTTGTCGTCGGACGGCACGCCGAGCGGGTTCAGATCAACATCGTGCACGTCGCCCGACAGCCCACCCTGGCCATCCGCTTTTAGTTTGAAATACAGACCGTTCCAGGCGTCGATGCCATAGCCGGCCGGAGGCTTGAACAAAAACAGCAGGCTGTATTCGAGATCGACGAGATCGTCGGCGGTAATGCGCTTTTTCAACGTGTAGGGATAGTCGAGATAGCACCAGCTCTCGGTCTCGCCCGCGAGACAGCGGAACGGCCGCATCGACAGAAACTCGTCCTGGAACTCCGGCGCGTCGAGCGCCACGTCATAGGCCGCGCCATCGCCATCCGGCGTGAACGTGATCGTGCCAATACGCAGCGTTGCGCCGTTTGCCCCGTGCAGCACAACGGCCTTCTTGCCGGTCGGCAGCGCGGACGGCGACGATGGTTCCGCGTCGGCGCCAAGCGACGACAGCGCGATGGCCGTCGCGACTGCGATGACGGCAGCCATGACCGACCGCCGGGCCATGTGGCGAGGCCAACGCCACGCCATCCATGGGGCCGACGTCACGTGGTTTGCATGCGGTGCGCACGACGGCTGGGTGCTGCTGTTCATCGCCGCTGTCTCTCCCACGAGGTTCACTTCAGGCTGACAGAGGTTCGCACGCTGAGCGGCGGCGTTACGCGTCCGCACCTTGCACCTTCGTCGGAGATAGAGGGACGAGCGCACGACGCGCCGGGGCCGCGTGCTCGCCACGGCTGAAGGGCCTCACAAGATGAAGTCGACCTTCGTCAAGGTGACGAGCCCTTTGAGTTCCAACTGGAAATCCGCCTTGTGATCGCCGTTGAGGTCGGCGGATATCATCGTGATGTCTTTCGACGACCCCGGCTTGTCGAACTTCTTATAGTGGAGCTCGCCGGCTTTCGTGAACGACGATGTGCCGATGAAGACAAACGCGTTGTTGCCGCCGCCGACGCGCGCATCGATGGTCGCCAGATCGATTTTGTCCTGCAAATGGCGAAAGCCGTAGATGACGTCGTGGCGGCCGTTGGCGCCGGTGATCTCAAGCTTCGAATTGAAGTCGAAGCGATCGCGCCCCGCTTCGCCGTAAAGGAGGTCGCGGCCGAGGCCGCCGACGATAAGGTCGTTGTCGGCGCCGCCATAGATGCGGTCGTCGCCGGAGCCGCCGCGCAGGATATCGTTGCCGCCGTTGCCGGAGATGACGTCGTTGCCGCCGCGGCCATCGATCACGCTGCGCAGCCCCGTGCCGAAAAGCGAATTGTTGTCGTTGTTGGCGCCGTGGCCATTGCCCTCGATCCACTTCAGGATCTGATTGAAGGTCGCTTCCGTCAGCCGCGCGGCATAATTGGTCGTCGAAACGACGCCAGCGACGTAGCGCGCGCCGTTCTCGAACCACCACAGTGGGCCGCCGCTGTTGCCGGGATGGATATCCAAAGCGTGCTCGATGACGCCTGCGGAAACAGCGGTTGGATATCCGCTTTCGGAATACATGTAGATGCCGCCAAGGTCGCCCGGATACCCGGCGACGTTGAGGATCGATCCCAGGACTGTGCTGTCGTTGGTGTCGTACTTGATGCCGAACGTCCCGGTGACACTGCCGACGGGCTGGGATGCGCCGATAACCGCGAGATCGTAGGGCACGTCCGCGTAGGACAAGAGGCCACCGATGGCGTTGATGACGTAGTAGTTCGTGGTCCAGCCCAAGGCCGTCACGTCACCATAGGGGATGTTGCCGCCGTCACGGCCGGGATGCACGCGGATGTCGACAACGGCACCTTGCGCGGCGTCGTTGACGACGTGGGCGGCCGTCAGGATGTCGTTCGACCCGATGACGACGCCACTGCCCTGCGAGACGACGCCGGACGCATATTGCACTTCGATCTGGACGATGGCCGGCCAGGGATACGTGGTCGTCGTTGACACGTAGGATCGCGGCATATCGATACCCCCGCTTGCAGCCGAAGTGGCGCCCTGGCATGGCCCGCGCCGCCGTGCGCTCGAACCTTGCCGCAGGCTACAACCACGCCTGCCGACGGGCAACGCCATCGGGCGCGCGGGATGGGCGTCACGGCGCGCCGTCCAAGCCCGTGATGCAAAAGAAACACCCCCGGTGCGCTTGCTTGCGGACCGGGGGTGCCATGGATCTCAGGCTGAGGCCGGCGCTTGCGCGTCAGCCCATGACGGTCTAGCTCGCGACGCTCTTGGCAATCTTCTCGGAGATGAAGCCGAAGATGGCGCCGATGACCATGGACGCGACGACATTGACGAACGGACTTGCGGTCACGTCGACGCTTGTTGCGAGAGCGCCCGCCTTCATGAGCGCGAAGGCCGCCGTCGCGGCATAGCCGTAAACAGCAGCAGGAATGGCAGACAACAGCGGCACGTGCGCGCCGAGGATCATCACCGCCACCGTGGCGCCGACAATACCAGCGATCTCAAGCGCCGAACCACCCGACATGCCAATCAGAACCAACGCCACCGTCGCCATCAGAGCCCCCCAGAGCGCCCCGATAATGGCGTCCTTCAGCCCCTTCTCGCCGCCGCCCGCGCTGTAGAAGCTGCCCCAGCCGATGAATGCAGCCCAGATCGACAGCCCGAGGCCGGCAAGCGGCCCCACGAATAGCCAAGTCGCAACGGCGCCGAGCGCGCCGATTACCAATGCCAGTGCTGTGACGAGGTTCATGATGTCCTCCTTCAAGGATCAATGCAGGTCCATGTCTCGGGGAAGCCGGTTCCGCTGAGCCAAAATCTGCAACATCACGCCCGAACGCCGGGCATGCTTACGCCTTGAAAATCAGACTTTCACAAACTGAAACGGTCTTCCCCGCCACGACTGTACAAAAAATGGGCGCGATTCCCGTGTCATACGCGACACGCTGTGCGAAATTGCGCATCAAATAGGCTGTGTGCTGCCCAGACACGCAGCAATTTCTGACGGGCTGCCGGAGGTGGCATCTTCCTAAGACTCGCGCCCTCCCCCATATTCCCGCCATGTCGCGCCCACCCAAACCCTCCACCGGCAAGCCGCGCCCCTCACGCGGACGCGCCGGCAAACCTGTTGCGCCGCCGATCGAGACGTCGGTCGGCACACCCGGCTTTGGCGAAGCGGGGCAAGGATCGTATGCCGCCGACGGATCGTTCGAACCGGCCGATGTCAGCGCGGCCCTGAAGCGCGCGCTGCCGACATTGCCGGCGCTGCGCCAATCGGGACCGCGCCCGCCGATGGGCGGCGAAAGCATGTCGGATACGCTGAATGCGCTGCTCGCCAAGCCGCAGGAGCGCTCCGACAAACACAAGGCACTGCTGGCGCGCCAGCCGCTGCTTGCCTCGCACCCGATCGTCGCCGGAACGACGCCGGCCTTCGTGCCCCACCGTCCGGAGCGTCCCGACAAGAGCGAAGGCGGCGGGCGTTTCCGCATCGTGTCGGAGTATCAACCGAAAGGCGACCAGCCGCAGGCCATCGCCGATCTCGTCGCCGGCGTGAATAAAGTCGAGAAGAACCAGGTGCTGCTCGGCGTCACCGGCTCCGGCAAGACTTTTACGATGGCGCACGTCATCGCCGCGACGCAGCGCCCGGCGCTCATCCTGGCGCCGAACAAGACGCTGGCGGCGCAGCTTTACGGCGAGTTCAAGAGCTTCTTCCCGGACAACGCGGTCGAGTATTTCGTATCGTATTACGACTACTACCAGCCGGAAGCCTATGTGCCGCGCACCGACACCTACGTCGAGAAGGAAGCGTCGGTCAACGAACAGATTGACCGCATGCGCCACTCGGCGACGCGCTCGCTGCTGGAACGCGACGATGTGATCATCGTTGCGTCCGTGTCGTGCATCTACGGCATCGGGTCGGTCGAAACCTATACCGCCATGACGTTCACGGTGCGCACAGGCGAACGTCTGTCGCGCGATCAACTGCTCGCCGATCTCGTGGCGCTGCATTACCGGCGCAACGATGTCGCGTTCCAGCGCGGCGCGTTTCGCGCGCGCGGCGATACCGTCGAAGTCTTTCCGGCGCATTTGGAGGATCGCGCGTGGCGGTTCTCGCTGTTTGGCGATGAGGTGGAAAGCCTCGTCGAATTCGATCCGCTGACCGGCGCCAAAACCGACGAACTGGCGATGGTGAAAATCTACGCCAATTCGCACTACGTCACGCCCAAGCCGACGCTGCAGCAGGCGATCAAGTCCATCAAGACCGAACTCAAACAGCGTCTCGACGAGTTGTACAACACCGGCCGATTGCTCGAAGCGCAGCGCCTCGAACAGCGCACGACGTTCGACATGGAAATGATGGAAGCGACGGGAAGCTGCGCCGGCATCGAAAACTATTCGCGCTATCTGACGGGTCGCAATCCGGGCGATCCGCCGCCGACGCTGTTTGAATATCTGCCTGACAACGCACTCGTCTTCGCCGACGAAAGCCACGTCACCGTGCCCCAGATCGGCGGCATGTTCCGCGGCGACTACCGGCGCAAGGCAACGCTCGCGGAATATGGGTTCCGCCTGCCGTCGTGCATGGACAATCGTCCGTTGCGCTTCGAGGAATGGGACGCCATGCGTCCGCAATCGGTGTTCGTATCCGCGACACCGCAGGCCTGGGAACTCGAGCAGACCGGCGGCATCTTTGCCGAGCAGGTCATTCGCCCGACAGGGCTCATCGATCCCGTCGTCGAGATCCGCACCGCGAAGACGCAGGTCGACGATCTCCTCGACGAAGTGCGCCAGGTCTCGCTGAAAGGCTACCGCACGCTGGTGACCGTGCTGACCAAGCGCATGGCCGAGGATTTAACCGAATACATGCATGAAAGCGGCATCCGCGTGCGCTACATGCATTCCGACATCGAAACGCTGGAGCGCATCGAAATCATCCGCGATCTGCGGCTCGGCGCGTTCGACGTGCTGATCGGCATCAACCTGCTGCGCGAAGGTCTCGACATTCCGGAGTGCGCCCTCGTCGCCATTCTCGACGCCGACAAGGAAGGCTTCCTGCGCTCCGAAACCTCGCTGGTGCAGACCATCGGCCGCGCGGCGCGCAACGTCGACGGCAAGGTGATCCTCTACGCCGATCAGATGACCGGCTCCATGGAGCGCGCGATCGCGGAAACCAATCGCCGTCGCGAGAAACAGGTTGCCTACAACACCGCGCACGGCATCACGCCGGAAAGCATCAAGCGCAACATCCACGACGTGATGTCCAGCGTCTACGAGCAGGATCACGTGACCGTCGATGCCGGCCTCAGCAAGGACGATGCGCCGCTGGTCGGCCACAACCTGGCGAAGGTGATCGAGGACATGGAGCGGCGCATGAAAGCCGCGGCGGCGGATCTCGAATTCGAAACGGCGGCGCGGCTGCGCGATGAAGTCAAGCGCCTGCGTGAGACGGAACTCGCGATCGCCGACGATCCGCTCGCGCGGCAGTCCGACATCGAAGACCGCGCCGGCGGCTTCAAGGGCGAGAAGAAATACGGCGCGGCCGCGAACATGCCCGCCAAGGCGCCGTCATCGACGCCGCGCGGCGCCGGCCTGTCAACACGCGCGGCAAAGCCGTCGCTTGACGACATGGGGCCCGGCACCGACCGTCCGATCCCCGCGCCCCGCATTCAGCATGTGGACGCGCGCACGAAGGCCGGCGCGTTTGGCGAGCGCATCGCCGGGCCGCACAAGCCGACGCTCGATGAGATGGGTCCGCACGCCTCGCTGCCGGTGAAATCAGCGGGCGGGCCGTTGCCGCAAAAGCCGGCTGCGCCGACACGCACGCGCGAATTCGATGATCCGTCCGACACCGGCAAACGGCGCGGACGACCGAAGAAGACGGGACGGCCGGGCGCGTAGTGTAGCGTCCTCAACGCTTCAGCCGGTGGCGCGCACGCTATAGGAGACACGGCGGGGCGCGGGACTGAAGCGCGCAGTTCGGGCGCGGAACTGACGCCGTCGCACGGCGTTTTATTGGCTTCATCCATGACGCGCCAACAGGGCGCCAGGAGCCAAAGATGCCGAAAATCAAGAATGCTAAAATCCTGATCCTTGCCACCGACGGCTTCGAGCAGTCGGAACTGCAGGTTCCGCTCGAAAAATTGCGCGCCAACGCCAACCTCGTCCACGTCGCCGCCCCTGCCAAGCGCAAGGATAAGGCGACGATCATCGGATGGAAGGATGGCGATTGGGGTGACGCCGTTCCGGTCGATGCCGAACTGGCCGACGTGTCGGCTACGTTCTACGACGCGCTCGTCTTGCCGGGCGGCCAAATGAACCCGGACTCGCTGCGCCAATCGCCCGAAGCGCTGGCGCTGATCGCGTCATTCGTGCACGACGGCAAAGTCGTCGCCGCCATCTGCCACGCGCCGTGGCTGCTGATCGAAGTCAACGCCGTGCGCGGGCGCAAAATGACGTCGTATGCCTCGATCAAGACCGACATGATCAATGCCGGTGCGAACTGGGTCGATGAGCCGGCGGTTTCGGATCAGGGCATCGTCACCAGCCGGAAGCCGGACGATCTCGACGCGTTCGTTGCCAAGATCATCGAGGAAATCGAGGAAGGCAAACACGCGCGCGCCGTTCTGGCGGCGTGACATCGCGTGACGCGCGCGGCCAGCCTTATCGCGGCGTGATCGCGCGCGCTGTCGTTTGACATGCGGCGCGTTTAGCTGGCGCGCAACAGGCGGCGCGTTTCAAGACTGCGCAAAATCAGGATCATGGTGTGGCGCAGGGCGTCGTCGACGTCCTTCGCGAAGTAGTTGGATTGCGTCATGTGGGCGTGGTTCCACACGAGCGTGCCCGCCGTCACCCGCCAGCTTCCGAAATAGGTGCCGCCGCGCAAAACGGTAACGCCCGCGCCGGTCAGGCCCGTGCGGACTGAAAATCCGCTGAGTTCGACCTCCGTTAATGAGCCTAATCTTTCGATCAGAACTTGCTCGAGGGCATGCCCGTACATATGCCAACCAAAATTATTGAACGCATCAAAGTTAGATAAACTGGAAATCGTTTCGTTTTTATTGATCGCGGCAGGCGACGGGATGCGGTCACGTCGCGCTCCGTCGCAAGGTGACGCCGCGCGTCCAACCCCGGCGTATCCATACGATCCGTCGTCGTCCCGTTGCGATCACAACGCCCAATCGCTATGCCCGCCAATTTGCGGGATGGCGCCATTCGGCCCGTGATCAATTAGGCTTTCGCCAGCGTATTCAATGCCGTTCCCTTTAAGGATGTTGTGAAAATCAGACCTTGGGCCGACTTTCGCTAGGCTGAAAAAGCATTAAAATTGCATCAATGATTTCGCACTGCGCACTCATTCGCCCTGGCTGGAATGAGACGGCGCAGCGGCCGGCGGATACGGCGGTTCACGCACGCGCTCGTAAAGTTTTTCTATAGTCCACATTTCAACGGGGACGGTCCGATGCCCATTCCAGTCAATCCCACCGGCGTTGCATTTCTCGATGGCTTATTGTGGGGATATAAATGGGATACGCCCGCCCTCACCTACAGCGCGCCGACGACGCCCAACGACTATTTCTATGGGCCGGGCATCCATCAATTCGAAGCGATGAACCCGACACAGCTCGGGCTGATGGAAAAGGCAATCCGCAACTTCGACGACGTGAGCGGACTGACGCTGACCTTCACCAATGTGCTCGGCGCCGGCAACATCCGATTGGCCGAGGCGACGGCGCTGAACTACTACACCGCCGATCCCTTCGACCCGCGCTGGAAGCCGCCGGGTGGTGCGCCGGGCCAGTTTCCAGGCACGGCAGAAGCCAACGTGCCCGATCCCGAACACTTCCCCGACTACACGTGGGGCGACGTCTGGTTCAACCATGAGTTCTATAACGCCCCGCCCGTCGGCAGCTATTTCTTTGCCGGCGGCTTCCTGCACGAAATCGGCCACGCGGTCGGTCTGAAGCACGGTCATGGCGTCGAGAATTCCCACGGCGCGACCTTCAACAAGCTGCCGGTCGAGTTCGACTCGCAGGAATTCACGATCATGACGTACACCGGGTTCGTCGGCGGGCAGTTTGCGCTCAAGGAAGCCGATATGCCCTCGACCCTGATGATGCTCGACATCCTGGCGCTGCAGCATCTTTACGGCGCCGACTACGGCACCCGCGCCGGCAACACGACGTATCAGTGGAGCCCGACGACGGGCGAAGCGTTCTTCAACGGCGTCGGGCAGGGCACAACATTCAACGCCAAGATCCTGATGACCGTCTGGGACGGCGGCGGCATCGACACCTACAATTTCTCGAACTTCAAATCTAATGCCATCATCGATCTCGCACCCGGCGGTTGGTCGACGCCAAACCAGTCGCAACGCGCCGATCTCGACGGTACGGCTGCCGTGCACCTGGCTCGCGGTTCGATTGCGAACGCCCTGCTGTTCAACGGCAACACCGCGTCGCTGATCGAGAACGCGGTCGGCGGTTCGGGCAATGACACGATCCTTGGCAACTCGGCAGCCAACCAACTGCGCGGCAGCGGCGGCGCAGACAAGCTCACCGGGTTTGGCGGCAAGGACTCGTATTACGGCGGCAGCGGCAAGGACCAGTTCAATTTCGTCTCGCTCTCCGACAGCAGCAAAATTGCGGTGCGCCAGGACATCGTCAACGACTTCGCGCACGGCGACAAACTGGTGTTGAAGGGCATCGACGCCAACACCAAAAAGCCCGGCAATCAGGCGTTCACGTTCCACAACAACTTCACCAAGCATGCCGGCGAAGTGCAGTGGGACAAAGTTGGCGCGAAGACGCTGAAGGTGTCGGTTGACGTCAACGGCGACGGGCGCAGCGACATGGGCTTCATCGTCAAGGGTGTCGCCGATCTGACCAAGGTGGATTTCATCCTCTAGGCCCAGCGCGGCACGATAAAGCGCGCGCACGAAAAAAGCGGGAGCCGATGCACGGCGCCCGCTTCACTGTTTCACCGTGAAATGTCTCACCCTGAAATGTCTCAGGCTGAAATGACGGGTCCGCTGAACGTATCGGCGACGAACCGCGCGCCGTCTCGTCCAGTCGCGTCAGCTCAACACTTCTTCAGCGTGGCCGCCAACTCGCGGAACATTTCGGATTTCTGCGGCAGCACCTTCACCGACTGATCGCAGCCCTGACCGGCGACCGCCATCTTGGCCTGAAAAAACTGGCTCGCCAGTTGTACTTCGAAGCCGGTCTCCGTCACCTTGCCGGCGACGGTGCCTTCGATATCGTTGATCTTGTCCTGCCAGCGCCCCGTCACGGTGCCGTCCTCAACAACGAGATCGGTTGCCGCGTGGAGCTTGAAGTTGGCTCCGTCATCGCAGCGCAAATTCTGCTTCAGTCCCGGCGCGCCGCTGCGCGGCAGATACGTGACGACACACTTGAAGTTCGAGGCTGGACCCGACGTCGGCGTCATGACGGCGTTGCCGACCCAGCGCCCGGCAAGATGGGCGAGCGGATCGGCCGCAGCTCGGCTCGACACCGTGGCCAGGTTGGCCGCACCCGCAATGATCACGGCCGATGCCGCCCAGCGGCACACGCGTCTATGGTCCATGGTTCGATACTCCCTCTTACACTCAGTTTCGAGCAATCGGTTCGATGCGTGACTGACTTGGCCAAAGCACAGTCCGCCGATGTGCTTGCCGCCAACATACGCGCTGCCGCTGTACTGGCCGCCGCAGCGCTGGCAATCCTGTCGGCAGGGCCCTTGTCCGGCCAGCACCGCGCCCGAATTGCGCGTGCCCCAACACGTTTTGCTGCCGCTGACCCGCCGTCGCCGCCGATCACTATTCCCCGTCACGCGCGTCGCGTGGCCTTCCGCGGCTGAACGACGCCCGTGGAAGGATGCTGAGCCGAGAAGACGACGCTTTGTTGACCGCGCCTGGGATTTTTTGCGCCGCGACTTATGATTAACGTCGCAACGACCCTTGCAGAACGGCCGCGGCTCACCCAATCTCGAAGAACGACGGCGATGGAGAAGACTGAGCTATACCAACGGGCATTGGCCCTTGACGTGCCGATGCCGATTGTCGGCGCTGGACCGAACCTCAACGCTTGGCGTTCGACTAAGAAGAATTGAGATTATCTGCGGCCGAGCCTCTGCGACGCCTCACGTGTTCAAGCCGGGCCGACGACGCGAACGCACGTAACTGGACCATACGGCAGCTGGAACTCACGACCACTAAAACTCAAGGAGACGACACGATGCACGCACCCCACCCACACGCGCCCCCCCGTGCTCAGGCCAAGGCCGTGGCCGATCGCGGCGCGGCTTCGGCGAGAGGAACGGGCGTGCGGCTGCTGGCGTGGCTGGTGCCGCTGGTCGCGATGCTGATCTGGGCCGGACCGGCACCGGCTGCCGAAGCGTTCAACGCGCTCAAAGGCTCATGGTCGGGCGGCGGCACGGCGAAGTTCGAAGGCGGGCAATCTGAAAAACTGCGCTGCTCGGCGCGCTACACGGGCGGCGGCAGCAGCCTCAATCTGTCGCTGAAGTGCGCCAGCGCGTCGGCGCAGATCAATCTGGGCGGTCAACTGACGGCCAACGGCAGCCGCGTCTCGGGTAGCTGGAGCGAGTCGTCTTTCGGATTGAGCGGCGGCGCCTATGGCACGGCTGGCGCCAACAGCGTCCGGCTGCGCATTTCAGGCGGCGCGAAGGGCTTCCTGACCCTCAACGTTTCCGGCTCGCGGCACTCGGTTTCCATCTCCACGCAGGGCACGACACTGCGCGGCGTGAACGTCAGCCTGCGCCGCCGCTGAAAAGCCAATCCAAATATTTAATTTGAATTCAATGAGTTGTAGCGCGTTTTCGGCTTTGCGGGCTGGACAACGCCAGATGAACGTCGGCTTCAGCCTGAGTTCAGCCGCAGTCTTCTAGAACTTGGCGCATCAGATCTGGGAATGGTCCCAGCCGAACTGAGTATCGGCCACTGAACAGGCTGATCGACACGACGACGGGAGATACCACCATGGCCATCAAGCGCGGCACCAACTTTTCCGAGACCATCTACGGCACGATCTTCAACGACACGATCTATGGCTACGGTGGCAACGACAAGATCTATGCAGGCAGCGGCCATGACGACGTGATCGCCGGCGCCGGCAACGACAAGGCCTATGGCCAGAACGGCAACGACTATCTCTCGGGCGGCACGGGCAACGATAACCTCTATGGCGGCTCGGGCTTTGACGAACTGATCGGCGGCACGGGCGCTGACTTCCTGTTCGGCGACCTGCATGCCGACGAACTCAACGGCGGTTCGGGCGACGACATTCTGAATGGCGGCTCGGGCTCGGACGACCTCTTTGGCGGCACGGGCGATGACGATCTCTATGGCGGCAGCGGCGACGACCTGATGGTCGGCGGCTCGCATGACGACTACCTGTCGGGCGGCTCGGGTTCGGACATGTTCGTGTTCAACTTTGCAGCCGGCAGCGATCTCATCTCCGACTTCCAGGTCGGCTATGACCGCATCAATCTCGTCGGCACCGGCGTCACCAGCGATCTCGGTCTCGACGTCTACGACATCACCATCAACGGCGTGCTGTCGACGGAGATCGACTACGGCTCCGGCACCATCAAGCTCTTCGGCGTCGATCAGTTCGCGCTCGATGCCAACGGCTTCAGCGACTTCGTGTTCGCCTAAGGCGGCCACGAGCTACTAGCGGGAGCGATGCCGGTCCGGGTGTTCCGGGCCGGCATTTGCTATCCGGCGCCGCGCAGACGCAGGTCAAGACTTGCGCCTGACGGGGGCAAAGTGTCGCGAAATGGCAACACTCTTGCGCTACGTTTCCCTCGCCAAAATACGCAATCTCGGC
Source organism: Hyphomicrobium sp. (assembly GCA_051646145.1). GTDB lineage: Bacteria > Pseudomonadota > Alphaproteobacteria > Rhizobiales > Hyphomicrobiaceae > Hyphomicrobium_B. The sequence goes on along the minus strand of JBOFCQ010000312.1, from coordinate 2,626 downwards.
CAATACTGCCGCCGCTCTAACACATCGCGACAGGGAGGGATGACCTGTGTCTCGCGCAAATACAATTCATGGCATTTTGACCAGCTGTTTTCTGGCAGTGACGGGTCTTATCGGATCGAGCGCAGCCATCGCTGCGGACAACCCGTTCCCATCGCTCGCCGGCACATGGTCGGGTTCAGGGACCGCGCGCCTCGAAGGCGGCAAGACCGAAAGCCTGCGCTGCAAGGGCTATTACACGAACGGTTCAGGCGGCAATAACCTCGGCCTGTCCATTCGCTGCGCCAATGCTTCAGCGAAAGTCGAACTGCGCGCCAACCTCAATTACGCCAACGGCAACGTCACCGGCGATTGGGAAGAGCGCACCTACAATCAGTCCGGCTCGGTGACGGGCAAGGCCAGCTCGAACAAGATGAGCTTGGCGATCTCGGGCGGCATTCAGGGCTCGATGTCGGTGTCCGTCGCAGGCGGCAGCCATTCCGTCTCGGTATCGACCGGCGGCCCAACGCTCAAGGGCATCAATATCTCGATGTCGCGCTAACGCGGATCGCAGCGCGGACGGCTGGGCTGTGTTGCGGCAAAAGCCGTGTCCCGTGTGTTCCGCGCGCACGACAATGGCGTCATGCGCATGGCTGGTGGCAGCAGACGGCACGGCTGTCGCGTCACTCGGCCGTGGGCGAACTGGCCAAATTGCTCTACAGTTTCGATCGCGAAACCGATCACCACGACGAACATAGACGCGACGCCTCAAAGGCCGCAACGGGAGCCACAAACCATGAAGCACACTTTCCGCGGCTGGACTGGCGCTGCTGTTGCCGCCCTCATAGCTTTCACCTCAGTTTCGGCCGAGGCCCGCCAGCGCCGCAGCTCTGACGACGGCGATTACGTCGTGGCCGAGAGCCGTCACGGCAACGGTACGGTGTCAGGCGCGGTGCGCGGCTCCTCGCTTGGTCCGCAGGTGCAGTTGCCGAGTGGCCGCTGGGAATATTGCCGCCGTAGCTGCTCGGAAACGCTGCGCGTCGAAACTGTCGATTTCTTCGAAGATCAGGGCCGCCGCGTCGGCTGGGGAACCTTCGCCAACGAATGCGGAGTCTTCGGTTGCCTCGAACTGCGCTATCCGCGCTGAACGACGGCACTCCGGCAGTGCCGCCTGGCACGCCGATGCCGCGCGTTTAGAAAACCAACGACTTGAAAAAGGGTGCGGGCTGGATAGCCGGCACCCTTTGGCGTTCGCGGCGGCACACCACTTGATCGACGGCACGCCTTCGTGATCGGTCGACGCTTGCCGATCGACATCCGATCGCCATGCGAACAGCAGCGAGGGGTTCGGCCGACACGCCGGACCTTTTGACGTTTGCACCGCGTTTGCCAACGGCTCACGCCAGGAACGGATTGCTTTCGCGCTCGATGCCGAACTGGCTCGGCCGCCCGTGACCGCAGATGAAGGCGACATCGTCGCCAAGCGGAAACAGCTTGGTCTTGATGGCGTTGATCAGCGCATCGTGGTCGCCATAGGGAAAATCGGTGCGGCCGATCGAGCCCTGGAAAATGACATCGCCGACGAGCGCGAATTTCTGCGCGCGGTTGAAAAACACGACCGAGCCCGGCGAATGGCCGGGACAGTGAAAGACTTCGAATGCATGCCCCGCGACCGAGACCGGATCGCCCTCTTCAAGCCAGCGATCGGGCGTGACGTTGCGCGCGCCGTCGATCTGATAGAGCTTGCCCTGCTTTTCGAGGGCATCGAGCAGCAGCTTGTCGGCCGGATGCGGTCCCTCGATGGCGACGCCGAGCTTGGCGCGCAGTTCGTCGGCACCGCCCGCATGGTCGATGTGCCCGTGGGTCAGCAGGATCTTCTCGACGATGATGCCGAGTTCGGAAATGGCCTGAGAGATGCGGTCGAGGTCGCCGCCCGGATCGACAACGGCACCGCGCATGCTTGTTTCGTCCCAGATCAGCGTGCAGTTCTGCTGGAACGGCGTGACCTGAACGATGGCCGCTTTCAGCGCTGACGGCGGAGTCGCGGCGGGGGTCGTCATGTGGTTCAATGCTCCTCGATCGACGTCGCGTCTTAAAGCAAGCGCGAGGCGCTTGTCACCAGAAACGGTACTGAGAGCGCCGGCGGGGGTTTGAACATCAGGATGGAGAGCGCCGCAGATGACTGACAATATCGGCTCACATCGCACCCAAGTTCGGCAGATGGGATTGCGGCGAATGGCTGTGGGCGCAAGTTTTATGGCGGTCGCCACCGGGTTTGCGGGCGCGGCTGACGCCAAGCCGGTCTGCGGCTGGTACGCCATCGTGTCCTGCTCCAGCAGCAAGGCCGAAGCCGAGCAGGTCGCGAACGGCGGCTGGGGGCAGGTGATCGAGACGTCGAAATACAAGGGCCTGAAGCCCGGCCTCTATTGCGTCGCCAGCGGCCCGCAGCCAAAGACGAGCGCCGCGCGCGACCGCTCGGCGGCGATCGCGCAGGGCCTTTCGGCCGCGACTTACATCAAGCGGGCCTGCACCGACGCGGCCAATATCGGCGACTGACGCACAGACGGGCGCGACACCAACGGCCGCATCAGCGGTTGCCACGCAAAAAAATCAGGGACTTGCGGTGAGCAAGCCCCTGAGTTGCGGATAG
>JBOFCQ010000296.1:0-6254 GCA_051646145.1 Hyphomicrobium sp. | reverse complement strand
CACGGCCGAACTGTAGCGACGAATTGCAGAAGCTGATCGCGCGATCGAGCGAGGCGATGAGTTTCGGCACGAACCGCTGCACCGTCGGATCGGGCAAATCGACGAGACGATCCGAAATCAACTGCGCGTTGGCCAGCATATTGCGCAGGTCGTGATTGATCTTCGACACCGCGAGACCAAGCTGTGCCAGGCGATTTTTCTGCACAAGCAGCGTCGACAGTTCCGCTTGCATCGATGCCAGTTCGCGCTCGGCGACGCCCATTTCATCCAAGCGGCCCGATGGCACGAGAATGCGGCTTTGATCTTCGGGATCTTCGGAGAACCGCAGCATGTTCTGCGTCAAATGTTGAAGCGGCTTCACGAGCAGCCGGTTCAACGCGAAATAGACGAGCGCCGAGGTCAGCGCCGAGATGATGACCGACAGCCACAGGATATTCAGGGCGTATGTGAACATCGCCTGCTTCAACGGTTCTTCCGGAATGACGATCTCGATGAGGTCGGCCGGATTATCGCTGTTGCGGCCGATGACGCGAATGACACGGCCGTGCGGCGCGATCATCGTGGCGATGGCGTCCTTGGTTTGCTGCAGTTTGCTCGCCAGACCGCCGTCGGCGTGCGAGCGCAGATCGTAATGCGCATTGACGAAGAGATCGGATTCGACCGGCATGACGAGCCGCCGCTCGCCCTCGCGGCGTGACGCGATGGCCTTGACCTGTGCCGTGCGCAGCAAGTCGGCGCGCAACGCCGATGGCACCTCGCCACCCGGAAACGCTTCCGACGCCAGGGCTGCAAGCTGCGCCGCCGTCAGCCGCTCAGAGAGCCAGCTCACGCGAAAATTGGCGAGCGAGGGGAGAAAAATCAGCGCTTCGGCCAGCAGTACGAATGCGGCCGTCAGCATCAGGAGTTTGCCGGGCAGACCGAGTTTCGACCAGGCGCCGCTCGCGGCCTGCACGACAGCCAGCCGCGCCCCGACCGAGCCCGGTTCCTTCTCGACATTGCTGTGCGCCCGCGCGTCCAAAGTCCGTCCTGGCCTTTCGTGGTTGGGCGCCCGCAACGGGCCGCCTTATCCGAGCTTGTCCAGCAGTGCGATTATCTTGCGCACCAGTGGCTTACCCGGCAGATCTGCATAATAGCGGATTGTGGCGCGTTTGTTGATCTCGCTAAGCGTCGGATACGGCGACACCCAATCCGTCATGGCCTTGATATTGAGGCCTTGCGACAGGGCGAGGGTCCACATTTGGATCAATTCTCCGGCATTGCTGCCGGCGATGGTCGCACCGAGAATGCGGCCTTTTCCGTCGGTTACAACCTTAACGTGGCCGCGCGTGTGGCGCTCGGCCTGCGCGCGGTCGTTCTCGTGGTAGGGCCAACGCAGCACGTTAATCTTGCGATGATGTTTTCGCGCCGCCTCTTCGTTCAGCCCGACATGTGCCAATTCCGGCTCGGTGTAGGTCACCCACGGAATGGCGCGGCCGGTGGTTTTAGCCGGCAGGCGGAACAGACTGCGCTTGATGACGATGCCGGCGTGGTCGTTGGCGACGTGGGTGAACTGGAGGCCGCCGGCCACATCGCCGATCGCAAACACGCGCTTGTTGCTGGTGCGCAGGCCGGCGTCGACGGTGATGCCTGTCTTGTCGAACTGGATGCCGGCCGCGTCGAGGCCGAGATCGGCCGTATTGCTGCGGCGGCCAACAGCGACGAGCACATGCGTGCCCTCGATCGTCTCGTCGCGATCCCCGGCCTTGAAGCTGATGGCGATGCCGCCGGCACGGCCTTCGACGCGGGAGACAAGCGCGCCTTCGCGGATGTCGATGCCTTCCTCGCGCAGCGCCGTGACGACGACGGCTGAGAGTTCGGGATCGTCCTTGCCGAGTGCCGTTGCGCCTTCGAGCACGGTCACGCGCGATCCGAGACGGCGGTGCGCCTGTGCCAGCTCCAGGCCGATCGGTCCGCCACCGATGACAATGAGATGCGGCAGCAGCGCTCCATTGTCGAAGATCGTTTCATTGGTGAAATACGACACGTCGGCCAGACCCGGAATGGGCGGCACCACCGGCGACGATCCGGTCGCTATCACGAAGCGACGCGCCTTGATGCGATGCTCGCCAGCGACCACCGACTCGCGATCGACGAAGCGCGCGGCGGCCGTGATGACGCGCACGCCAAGACCTGTGAAGCGCTCGACCGAGTCATTGGGCGCGATGGCCGCTATCACGTCTTGCACGTGCGCCTGCACCGCCTTGTGATTGACGCTCGGCTCAACGGCTGCGATGCCAAACTGCGCCGCCGTGCGCATGGCATGCGCGCGCTTACCGGCGGCGAGCAGAGCCTTTGACGGCACGCAGCCATAGTTGAGGCAGTCGCCGCCCATCTTGTGTTTTTCGATCAGAACAACACGCCGGCCGAACGCCGCCGCTGCCGCCGCGACCGAGAGGCCTCCCGATCCGGCGCCGATGATGCAGATGTCGCTCTCGATCACGGGACTGCCCGCGGCCGCCGCCGCTTTGGAACGTTCGTCAGACATTTCGGCCTCTCCATGTCTTCAGCGCTACAGGTATCAGCGCGACGACGCCGAGCGCCGCGAAAGCGAACAGCAATTCCGGCGTCACAAGCGCGCTGGTGTTGATGTCATAGGGGCATGACTCGGCGCCCGCCGCTCCGGCGCTGGCCTTGCACGCGTCATAAATCGCATTCTGCGCCTCGACAACACTGCCAAGGCCGGAGCCTGCGATCGAAAAGGCGATGGTGCCGGGAATGATGCCGAAGAACGTTGCCACGATGAATGTAACGAGCGGCACGCCAAGCAGCGCCGGCGCCAGATTGACAATGAAAAATGGAAACAACGGCACCAGGCGCAGAAACAGCAGATAGCTCATCGCGTTTTCTTTGAAACCGTCGCTGAGGGCCGCGAGCGATGGACCGGCCTTGGCGGCAAGCGCCTCGCCGAGCGATGTGCGGGCGACAAGGAACAGGATCGTCGCGCCGATGGTGGCCGCGACCACGGTTGCCGCCGCGCCGATCTGCCAGCCAAACAGAAGTCCGCCGGCCAACGTCAGCAGCAGCGATCCCGGCAGCGACAGCGACACGGCCGCGATGTAGGTCGCGACATAGGCGGCCAGCGCCAGGCCGATGTTGGCGGACACGAAGTCTTTCAGGGCGGCGTAGTTCGTGCCAATCGTTTTGAATGACAGGTACTCATAGAGACCGGTCGCGTAGACGAGCACCATCGCGACCGCGATGAGCGCCAGCGGAATGAAGCGCGCCATGCCCGTCCTCGCCGGCGCCGACGTTTCAGGTGGTGTAGGTGGCGTCACCCGTGATCCCTCACTCGCAAACTGGTCGTGACAAAAACGTCGTCTGCTCCGCACCGAACGCCGCGTATCATGTCGGCGCGTCGTTCAACCGCCAGTCATAGCGGTATTCCGCGATCGCACGCTGATTATCAAGCGCCGACTGCAACGGTGCACCTGCATAGCGGCGTGCGTGACCGATGACGGCTTCGGCGCTGCCGCCGAAATCGCTTTCGAACCAATCGTAGATGGACGAGGCCAGGACGTCGCCGTTTCGCACGTCAAAGCCGCGCGGATGATTGACATAGGCACGCGCCGCCGCGTCGAGATCGGCCTCAAGCGTTGCTGCCGACCAGGCCCGCGTCTGAATATTGGGACAGCCAAATGATGCGCAATTGACGGCGTAGTGCACGCGCGCATCTTTGAAACCGCCACGCAGTTCGCTGTGTTCGATATCGTCCAGGCTCAAGCGGCGGCCGGCGATAGTCACCGCCTTGGCCTGCCACGGTCCGCCCGTGAACGCGGCGGTGATGCTGCCACCAAGAGCGATGTCCTTGATCGATGCCACCGGATAACGATCGAGCACCAGATCGATGGTCTTCGCGTTGTAGAGGTTGGCCCAGAACGCAAACTGCTCGGCCCGTGCGAGATCCCTGACGGCCACCGCTTCAAGGTGCGCGACATAGGCTTTCAGCCGATCGTGGGCGTCCGCCTTGAAGCGCCGATAGGCGACGCGATGGATGCCATCGCGTCCGACCGTCACGAACGCCGCGAGCAACGCGCTGAACGCGCTGTGATCGACAGCTTGCAGGTCGACGGCGTGAGCAGGCGCCACGGCGCTTGGCGGAATAGCGCTGAACGGCACGGCACTGGCCGCTGCTGCGAGAATGACGTGTCGTCGATTGATCATTGCGCCTCAAACTCCGCCGCTCAGACTGACATCCCAGACGGACAGTCTGAGACCGACCCATTGTCTTCGCCGCCAGCCGCCGGTTCGTTGCCACCCGCGACCGGATTTAGCTTCAAGGTGTCGTGATGGGGCGCCTGCTCCCGCCATGACCCCGCTCGACACGTCGGCACGATTTGCCGTGATCTGCTATGTACGGAGCTCAGCGCCATCCGGTGACGGCTCAGCCGGCCGCGGTCAATTCCGACCGTTCCGCGCGGGCGCCGCCGTCAAATACATGGGTGCGCGTTGACTTGGGGCCGCCTGCCCCCTATAAGACCGGCTTTCCCGTAGCCATCTGCGGTCGCCGCCGGGGTTCATCCTCGCGCAGCGCTTGTGAGCTAAGCTGCGGAAATATCAACAAATTCCATGCGCCCCACCGATTTGCTCGGGCGGGCAATGCTGATCCGTCGGAGTCGTCCGTGAAACGCACTTATCAACCGAGCCGCCTGGTGCGCAAGCGCCGCCATGGCTTCCGCAAGCGCATGCTGACGACCGGCGGCCAGCGGGTCATCGCGCGCCGTCGCGCCAAGGGCCGCAAGCGCCTGTCGGCCTAGTCTGCGCGAGCGTCGCACGCAGGGCTAAGCCAATTTGCTACGGGCGCTCTCGGCGTTAGCCGTTGCCTGAGGACGCCCGTGACCCTTCTGACCCTCAAGAAACGCCCGGAATTCCTGGCCATTCGTGGCGGGGTGAAAGCCTCGTCGCCTGCGTTTCTGATCGAAGCGAAGGCATCGCCGGCGCGCGTTGCGCTCGTCGAGCGCACAAGTGGGCAGGTCCGCCCCGGCCCCGCACCTGCCGACCCAGGCAAGGACAAAGCTCAATCTCCGCCGCGCTTCGGCTTCACCGTCACCAAGAAGCTCGGTTCGGCCGTGATCCGCAACCGCATCCGCCGCCGCCTCAAGGCAGCGGTCGCGGCGGTTCAGGCAACCCACGCTCGTGCCGGCTACGATTATGTCGTCGTTGCCCGCAAGGCGGCGTTCGACCGGGCCTTCGAGACGCTTGTCGCCGACGTCGAACGCGCGCTTGGCCAAATTCATAAGCCCGCAAATCCCTCGTCCCCGCCGCCGTCGCACACCGCGCCGCAACGTGCGCCACGTCGGGCAACCCAGCCACCACTTCCAAAGGCGACGTGACCGGGTGTCCCCTTTCTTTTCGGGCCGTCTTCAGCCATCGGTTGCGGGCCGCGCTCACCACTCTCTATAAGCGCCGAGATCCGGCGCCCAACATGAGGCCTAGATGTCCAAGTCGAATCCGCCACCAGATCAAAACAACCTGTTTCTGGCGATCTTGCTGTCGTTGGCTGTGTTGATGGGCTGGCAGTATTTCTTCGCCGCACCCAAGATGCGCGAGGAGCAGGCGCGGCAGGAGCAGGCCAAGCAGTATCAAGCTGAGCGCCAGGCCGGCCAAGCCGGCTCGCCACCCGGCGGACCACCGAGCGTTGCGACACGGACCGACAATTCACCCGTCGCCCAGCCGTCCGCGCAAATGCCGACAGCCGACGCGCAGCCGCCGACCGCGCCGCTTCCGCGCGATGAACTGCTGAAGCAATCGCCGCGCGTTCCCGTCAAAACGCCGTCGCTCGAAGGCTCGATCGCCTTGAAGAGCGGCCGCATCGACGACCTCGTTCTGCTCAAGTATCGCGAGCACCTCGATCCCAAGAGCGCCAACGTCAAATTGTTCTCGCCGGCCGGATCGGACATTGCCTACTTCGCTGAATACGGCTGGGTCGCGCCGGGCGGCACGCAAATCAAACTGCCGGATCGCGACACGCTGTGGAGCGTCGAACAAGGCGAGACGCTGACACCGGCAACGCCGGTCACGCTCACCTGGGACAACGGCCAGGGTCTCGTTTTCCGCCGCACCATTTCGGTCGATATCGATTACATGTTCAAGGTTGTCGACGAGGTCGAGAACCGTACCGCCGCCGAAGTGTCGTTGCTGCCGTATGCGCGCATCCATCGTTACGGCATGCCGCAGACATCGGCCGTCTACATTCTGCATGAAGGCCTGATCGGCGT
>JBOFCQ010000154.1:0-14021 GCA_051646145.1 Hyphomicrobium sp. | reverse complement strand
CCCCAAATCGCATAGGCCTTGGTGTCGAGCGTATTGGCGCTATCGACAAAATAGGCGCCCGGCACCCATTCGACGTTCGGTCCGAAGTAGATGCCGCTCGGGTGCTTGTAGAGAAGCTCGGCGCGCACGAAGTGCCGCGGTGCGCCGGGGATCTCGTTGTTGCCGAACAGCGCGTCATTGTCGAAGTGGAAGTCGTTGAAGGTGTAGGCTGCATTGAGCCAAAGCTCGTCCGGTCGTCCGCGCTCGAAGATTCCTTTGACGAGCGCTGCACCAACACCGGCCTCGACGCCCTGATGCACCGTCTTGTCGGCATTGGCGACGACACAGAAGGCCGCAACCGGAAACGGTGCCATGCACAACAATTCGTTGTCGATGTTGGCGCGATAAAACGCGAGTTCCCAACTGTAGTCATCGGTCTTGCCGCGTGTACCGATTTCGTACGTCGTTGCGCGTTGTGCTTTGGCGTCGAAATCTGTGCTGCCGATCGCCTGGTTCTCGCCGAACGACGGAACTTCCGCGCTGCGGGAGATATTCGCGAAGAGTTGTGCGCTCGTTGACAGTTCATACAGCAATCCGATCTTCGGGCTCCAAAGATCGAAGCTGCTGCTGCCGCTTGTGGCGCCTTGCAGTGCGCTGCGGGTGCGCTCCGCATGCAGGAATTGCGTTCCGCCGACGATCGCGAGTTGCGACGTCACATAGAACGAGTTTTCCGCGTAGAACGAGAGGTTCTGCGACTCGTCCAACGTGTGCACGAACAGCGGACCTTTGGCGGCGCCCGGTCCAATGCCAAACAGCCGGCTATCGACCTCGCCGTTGTGCACGTTCGCGCCGGCGATCAGCCTGTTCTTGTGCCCGCCGATGTTTCTTTCGTCATACAGCCGCGCAAAGCCGCCGTAGTCGTCGTACTCATAGTCAAGCCACAGAAAAATCGGATGCATGAGGTGGCGATCGACATAGAACGCGCCGACCTCGACCGTTGTGCCGGGCGCGACGCGCACCGTCGTTTTGTTGGCAATGCGTACGGTATCGATGTTGCGCTGCCAGTCATTGGTGACGTTGATTGCGGCGGCCGTTGCTGGAGCGTTGAGAGCGACATCTTTCGTCACCGAACCCGGAATGCGCTGATCAACGGAATTCGCATTCACATAGATACGCGTTTCGACATTTTCGTTGAGGCGATAGCCGAGGTTCATCGAGCCGCGCACGCTCTCGCCGTCGCTGTGATCGCGATAGCCATCCTGCTCAAGCCATGTGCCGGAGATGAAATAGTCGGCTGCGCCTGCAACACCGCCGGAGCTGACAGACAGCTTATGGAAGTCGAAGCTGCCGACATCGACACGGGCAGTGGCTCGGTCCGCGTCATAGCCCGTCGGCATGACGAAGTTGACGGCGCCGCCCAATGAATTCGCGCCAAATCGCAGCGCGTTCGCGCCTTTGTAGACCTCGACGTAGCGATAGGCGCTCGGATCGATTTCCTGGAAATCGCCGAAGCCGTCGGCCGTGCTGATCGGAATGCCGTCCATGTAGAGCTGGAGCCCGCGCAAATGGAAATTGCGCGACAGGCCGGAGCCGCGAATAGACAGCCGCGTGTCCTCACCCCACTTTGGCTGCACGAGAACGCCCGGCACATAATCGAAGACATCCTTGATCGTCGTTGCCGGTGTTGAGCCCTTGAATTCGGTATCGGCGACAACAGAGACGGCGCCGGGCGTGCGTGCCAATTCGGCCTGCGCTTCCGCTGTCGAGGGCACGGTCAGGCTGCCGGCGCGTTCGGCCGGAGTGCCGGAAGCTGGTGCATCGGACGGCGTGTCTGCGGACAGGGCGGGCGGCTCTTGCGATGACGTTGCCACCGGTTCGACTTGTGGCGCCGGCTGTGGTTTCGGCGCAGATGCCGCCTTCTTGGGTTTGCGCGGCGCCGGCTCGTAAGCGTCCGTTACCGGCTTTGCTTTGGCTTTCGGTGGCGTTGCAGCCTTTGCCGGTGCGGGCGCGGTCTCCTGAATGATTTTGACTTCAGGAATGTCGGTCGCTTCCGGCGGCGCATCCTGTGCGCGCGCGTTGGCCGTTAGCGCGGCGAGAGCAGCGAAAGACGTGCTCGCGGCGAGCGCGAGCGGCAGCGCGAGGCGCCGCAGTGAATTGAACATGATGAATTAGAACTCCAGAACGTCGAGACTGCGGGCGCGCGTAAGCGTTGCCCGCTCGAAAGGGACTGTTCAGGAGGTGGAAGGAGGTCCGCGGGAGCCAAGTTGCGGGCCGGCGCGAACGGGCGGAAGCACGACCGCCAGCCGCGCGATCAGCACGGCCTCGACGGCGATGGTGTGCTTGACGACGACGGCATGCGGCTGCGGAAGATCTATCGCGGCAAGGCCCGTGAATGCGCAAGGATGATGGTCATGCGCGTTGGGATTGGCCGGCTGAAGCTTGCCGTCGGCGTCGATATCGACGGTCTTGCTGCCGTTGGCGGTACAAATCACGACCTTCAGCACGCCATTGGACAGGGCGCTGAAATCCGGCATGTAGCCGACAGGGATCAATGCGCGGAAAGCGAACGCGAGCACGAGCAGGCGGACGACCCACACGCGCAACACTCTGTTCCTGATGCCATCCCTTGGGATGTTCATCGCGACCCCGGCACCATGCTCAATTCCTATACTCATAGCCTGGAGGCGCGTCCCTTTGCAAAGACCGCTCTGTCGCGGGCCAGAGAGCGATTGCCCTTGCGTCACTCAAACGCCACAGGGGCTAGGTGCGCACAGGGTCTACCGGCGTTTGAAAAAGGCAACCAGCCGTCCCGGACATGCGGACGGGTAACGTCCGTATACCGCTAGTCGTCCGGGATTGGGCCGTGGACAGGCCGACTGAGAGCCGCCGGCCCTGATTTATAGTCGTGTTGACGGCAGGAGCTGAACGCACCCCAACGCGCGACGCGGTGTTCATGCCCACGCCTTGTTGTCCAACACCGTCGCCAGGTTTAGCGCCGCCTCGACGGCCGCGACGCGCTCGGCCTCGGTCGTTGGAAGGCTCGCGCGGGCTGATCCGCTGGTCAGCGCGTCACGCTCGTCGAAGCGTCGGCGCACTTTCTTCTTCACGTCCACCCAATAGTCGGGCCATCGCAAAAGTCTGAGGCTCTTGTTCGCGTCGAGAACTTTTGTGCGCTCGTCTTCCGTGAGAGATTCCGTTTCGGCGAACTTGCCAATCCCGGCAACGATGCCGTCGCGGTGGGCGTCGAGGGCCTCGTTGAGTTTGAACAGCGCTTCAGGTGCATAGGCGGGGCGCATCACTGACAGTCTTTCGAACACGGTCTCGGAGATAACGGCATGCAGCGGCAGAGTGCGCGGACGATAGACGTAGAGGCGGCTGAACCAGGCCCGCACCTGGCCGGTGCAATCCGGGTCGACGGTCGCGACATCATTATTGCTGCAATCGTCGCGGCAGGTGACGTCCAGCTTGTCCGCTTTGCGCGCTGCCAGATAGACGCCCCAGTCCTCAGTGCCATGCGCGGCTTGCTCCGTCGTCGCATAGCCGCTGCTGATGTGCCGAAGCAGGAAGTCGAGCGTGACGTCGGACAGCCGATCTGTCGCCCAGCCGCCGCCGATATTGGCGTGATCGCCGGGGAACCAGATTTCAACGATACGCTCAGGCCGAATGGGGTCGGGGTCCATGAGCGTTGGCTCAAAGCTGTCGCGCCGTTCGTCGAGCGCGACCATGTGATAGGCCTGCTGAACGTTATCGGGCACGGATAGGTCTTTACCGGCGTTGAATTGCTGGAAGTTGATGCCGAAAATCGTTTTCGCCACGCCGAACGCGCCGACGGTATCCCAGCAACCGAGGACCGAGATCGGTACCGGGTTTTTAGTGCTCGACATCCAGAGCGTGCGGTGCTGGCCGAAAAGATAGATCGTCCACACCGAGCGCGGCGCGCCGCGCGCGTCGATCATGCGCGAGAGCAGGCGTGCGATGGCGGCGCCGCGGCTGAAGCCGGTGATGACGACGCGGTCACCGGGCCTGTAGACGCGAATGAGGTCGAGGTAGGCTCTCTCGATGATATCGTCGGCGCCCATGCCGGTGGCGAGGCCGAAAACTTCAAGCAGCGGGTTGTTATCGTACTTGTTGCCGACGCCAGCATAGTAGAGGCCGAGTTGGCGCTCGCCGTATCTCTTGCAGAGCGACGCGTCGAACTCGCCGGTTGGTGCGTATGAACCCTCCGTCGAGCGCAGCATGTTGAACAGCTTGTACACGTTGGTCTGCGCTGCAAACCCGCGCTCGATCTGGTCGGGTGTGTTGCTCGTACCGTCGAGGCATATGACGATGTATTTGCCTTTGCGCGCCGGCCAGGGCGAGGAGTTGCGAAACAACGTGTAGACGAGCGGCAATCCTAGAAAGAGAAATTCGGCTTTATAGAACCATCGCAACAGCCCATCGCCGAGGAAATTCCAGATCCAGCTTGGCGTAACGCCGGCGGTCGATCCGGCTTCGGCTGTTTGTATTGCGGCGCTTTCGGCATCGGTGCTGTCTGGGCTTGCGGCCTCGGCGGTGGCCGTGACGTCGAGAAACTGATCGATGATCGCGGGGGCGTGCGCGGCCTTTTCGCCGTTGCCGCGCGAATACCCAGGCCCCCAGCCCATCACGCAGGCAATGGCGATGAACCCGAGCACGACCTTCAGAATGCCGTTGTGAACGCTCGGTCGCAAAAATTCGAGACCTTGCGCGTGCCGCCGAACCCGAAACGCGAGCAGGAGAATCGCGATTTGCGAGACGACGAACAGGAAGAGCCCGCCGGAGATCGGCATATGCTCATCGCCCGTTGCGATCGAACCGAACACGCCGGTGGCATTGATGCCGAGCAGGATGACGAAGGACGCCAGAAACCAGCCGAAAAAATTTCGTCTGTAGATCAATCCGGCAAGGCCCGGGATGATCGAATACAGGCTCAATTGCCATGCGGTACTGATGACCGATCGGATGATCGCCGGGAAATCCTTGCCGATCAATTGGTCTAGAAATATTTTGCCCATGGGTCGGCCGACGGCATAAAACTCAGCCACGTAATTGCCGAATGAGCGATCGTTTCCGTTCGCATCCTTGGCGGCGAACAACCGGTCATTCAATCGGTCTTTGACGCCGCCTTCGTTTGATTCAAGCTTCTTGGCGATCTTGTCGAAGGTGAGCGGATCTTGCTCAGTGTGCGCGAGCCCGAGCTCGGCGGCGAGCTGATCGTATCCGGCGGGGAGCGAATAGACGATGAAGAGCACGAGGCTCAAAAATAACGTCACGAACGGAATGAAACGAGAGCTTCGGCGAAGTTTGAGACTGACCTTGGAAAGTTTTCCCGGCGCTGAACTGATCTTCTCCGATGCCGATTGCACCTTGGAGATGGACGCTTCCCCCATCCGACGCCTCCCTGCGTACTAACACTTTTGAGCATTTTGCATGGCTATGGGCCGATGTATCGGGCAATCAGGCTGATAGCGTCCGTTTCCATTTGGTGCTGGTGCATTATTCCAACGGGTGCATGTGGCGATACGCGTGCCAAAGCGTCGACGGGAACAATGATGTGCAACGCAATAGGGCGGGCGTCGACGATCAGAAAGCCGCGGAATGCTTCGAAAATAGCGGCATATTTTTATTAAGAGTTATACGGATGAAAGCACCCTGCGACTGGCAAGGGTAAGGCGTTGACTTTATATTTTGCTGAATTTTCTTTCGCCTGATTGTCTTGTGTTGGCGCTTCGACGAACGGCGCGCGCCTGCAAAATCCGCATCGCGTCAGCTCAGCCTACTGCGGACTAAAGTTTCACGGCATCGAGTTTTGCAAGAAACGCGTCCGCGCTTGCGAGCGTCAATTGCCGGCGCTCGGCGGAAAGCCGATCCCAGGTGCGATACATCTGACCCATGCGCGGATTGCCGGAAAGCTTATCGCGGTGCCGGTTCAGGAACGCCCAATATAAGGGGTTGAACGGGCAGGCATCGGCACCGTAAGGCGTGCTCACGTTATAGCGGCAGCCCTTGCAGTGGTTCGACATGCGGTTGATGTAGGCGCCTGACGCCACGTAGGGCTTCGACGCCAGCAGACCGCCATCGCCGAACTGGCTCATCCCGAGCGTGTTGGGAAGCTCCACCCATTCGAAGGCGTCCGCATAGACGAGCAAGTACCACGCGTGCAGCGCCTGCGGCGAGACGCCCGCGAGCAGCGCAAAATTTCCCGTCAGCATGAGGCGCTGAATATGATGAGCATACGCTTCACGCTTGGTTTGGCCGATGGCCGCCCGCAGGCAGGCCATATCGGTGTCTCCGGTCCAGTAAAAATCCGGAACTGGCCGCGCGTGGCTAAAATAATTCTGCTCGAGATAGTCCGGCATTTTCAGCCAATAGATGCCGCGCACGTATTCACGCCATCCGATGATCTGCCGGATGTAACCTTCGGCGGCATTGAGTGGAACACCGCCGTCTCGATACGCGGCCGCAACGCGCTGACATACGTGCAGCGGATCGAGCAGGCCGACGTTGATGTAGATCGACAGCACGGAATGATAGAGGAAGTCCTCGCCGTCGAGCATCGCGTCCTGGAAATCGCCGAAGCGCGGCAGCGCGCTTTCGATGAAATGGGTGAGCGCGGCGTCCGCCTGTGCCCGCGTGACGCCAAACCAGAACGGTTCGAGATCACCGAAGTGATTGCCAAAGCGCTGGGCGACCAGATGCAACACGTCGCGTGTGATGGCATCAGGCTCAAAGCGCAACGGCCTCGGCATGAAGAGATCGCTCTTGGCCGGCTTGCGATTGTCCTGATCGAAGTTCCATTGGCCGCCGACCGGTTCGCCGCCCTCCATGAGCAGACCGGTCTTGCGGCGCATGTCGCGGTAGAAGTATTCCATGCGCAGGCTCTTGCGGCCTTCGGCCCAGGACGCAAACTCCGATGTCGCGCAGATGAACCTGTCATCGTCGCGGATATCGACGGCGATGCCGAATTGCGCCTGCCATCCGCGCATCGCTTCGAGCACTCGCCATTCACCCGGCGATGTGACGACCACGCCTTGCGGTCTGTGGCGTAGCAAAGCGTGTTCGACTTCACTTGAGAAGCTGGCCGCTTCTCCGGTCAGATCGAGCGTGCGGTAATCGACGGTCCAGCCGTTTTCGCGCAGCTCTTCGGCGAAGTGGCGCATACTCGAAAAAATGAAAGCGATCTTCTTCTTGTGATGCGGAACGTACGTCGCTTCATTCCAAACTTCGCACAGAATCACGACGTCTTGCGTTTTGTCTGCGTCGCGCAACGAAGATATGTCCGGCGTCAGTTGGTCGCCAAGTACCAGAATGAGATGTCGTGTCATGGTGTCGAGGCGCTCGGGCGTAGCGCCTTGCCGCGACGGCAGCGTTCCGAACAATAGCAAACGCGGTCCCAGTCACGTGCCCACTTCTTGCGCCATGTGAAAGGACGCCCGCACGTCACGCAGGTTTTCTGTGGCAGGTTGGATTTGGAGCGGCGGGTCTGCGGATTTTCGGGCGAAGGCCGCGTCATGGGTCGAACTCAATCAGATGTGTGGCCGTGGTGTGGGTAGTGGATGGCGCCGCATCCGGCGTCGATGCGGGCTGGCCACGGTGTTGAGATCCTCATATACGACCGACGAGCGATTTCAGATCCGGACTGGGAGCGGGTTTGTAGTATGTTCCCAAATGATGACCATCGCGGTGCCGCTCACGGCGCGGCCGATGTCTGCTCGTATATAGAATTCCCTCATGGGCGAGAGTGAAACTCAATGCAAATCATCAATGCGCGCATCGCCAAGGAGCTCAACGTAAAGGTTGGCCAGATTGATGCCGTCGTCGAGCTGTTCGCGGAAGGTGCGACGGTGCCGTTTGTCGCCCGCTACCGTAAAGAGAAGACAGGCGGGCTCGACGATACACAGCTGCGCAAAATCGAAGAACGTTTGAGTTATCTCGGCCAACTTGAGGATCGCCGCGCCACGGTTCTGAAGTCCATCACAGAGCAGGGCAAACTGACGCCGGAACTGCAGCGCGCCATCGCCGCGGCGGATAGCAAAGTCGAACTTGAGGATATTTACGCCCCCTTCAAGCCGAAGAGGCGGACCAAGGCGCAGATCGCGCGGGAAAGCGGGCTTGAGCCATTGGCGGATGCTTTGCTTTCAAACCCGTCGCTCGACCCAACGAAAGAAGCCGGCGCGTACGTCAATGCTGACGCCGGCGTCGCAGACGCTGCAGCGGCCCTAGATGGCGCGCGTTCCATTCTTATTGAGCGCATCGGGGAAAACGCCAAGCTGGTCGGTGATTTGCGAGAGTGGCTGTGGACAGCCGGGCAACTCGCGTCGCGCGTGCAGAAAGGCAAGGCAATAGAGGGTGCCAAGTTTTCCGACTACTTCGATTTCGATCAGAAGATAAAAGACATACCTTCACATCGCGCGTTGGCCATTATCCGAGGCAACAACGAGGGGTTCCTCGGGGTCGACCTCGACGTCGATAGCGAGGCTGGGCAGCCGCACCCCGCTGAGTTGAAAATCATGTCGGCCTTCGGCATCGCCAATCGTGGACGCCCGGCGGATGGCTGGCTTGTCGATACGATCAAGCAGGCCTGGAAAACGAAACTTCACAAGTCGCTAACGTCCGATCTTTTGACACGGCTTAAGGAGCGTGCTGACGCCTCGGCGATCGAGATCTTCAAATCAAACTTGAAGGATCTGTTGCTGGCCGCACCGGGCGGTCCGCGTGTCACGATGGGGCTTGATCCTGGAATTCGCACCGGCGTTAAAGTCGCTGTCGTGGACCAGACGGGCAAGCTCGTCGATACCGCCGTTGTCTACCCGCACGAGCCTCGCAACGATTGGAAGGGCGCGCTCGCGGCGCTGGGTGCGCTGTGTCTGAAACACAAAATTGAGGTCATCGCTATTGGCAACGGAACAGCGAGCCGGGAAACCGACAAGTTGGCCGCAGACCTCATCAAGCAGCTACCTGGCCTCAAGCCGAAAAAAGCGATTGTCTCGGAAGCCGGTGCGTCGGTTTATTCTGCGTCTGAACTTGCCGCGCATGAGTTTCCCAATATCGATGTTACCCTTCGCGGGGCTGTTTCGATCGCGCGGCGGCTACAGGACCCCTTGGCTGAACTTGTCAAAATCGAACCCAAAGCCATTGGCGTTGGTCAATACCAGCACGACGTCAACCAGACCGAGCTTGCGCGCTCCTTGGATGCGGCAGTCGAAGACTGCGTGAACGCCGTGGGTGTCGATGTCAACATGGCATCAGCCCCGCTCCTCGCCCGCGTTGCTGGGTTGAATGCCACGATCGCGCAAAACATTGTGCTGCACAGGAACGACAACGGCGGTTTCAAAAAGCGGTCCGACATCAAGAAGGTCGCGCGCCTAGGCCCCAAGGCCTTCGAACAGGCGGCTGGCTTCCTGCGCATCATGAACGGCAGCAATCCGCTTGATGCGTCCGCAGTCCACCCTGAAGCATATGTCGTGGTCGAGAAGATTGCTGAGGCCACCAAGAAGCCGGTCAAGGCAATCATAGGCGATAGCGCATTCCTGCGATCTCTCGTTCCGGCAAAATTTGCTGATGAGCACTTCGGCCTTCCGACGGTCATCGACATCCTGGCAGAACTTGAAAAGCCGGGCCGCGATCCACGTCCAGAATTCAAAACGGCCACGCTTGACGAAGGTATCGAGAAGATTTCCGATCTTCGTGCTGGGATGGCTCTCGAAGGCGTTGTGACAAATGTGACGGCGTTCGGTGCCTTCGTTGATATCGGCGTGCATCAGGATGGATTAGTACACATTTCGGAACTCTCCGACCGCTTTGTCAAAGATCCGCGCGAAGTGGTGAAAGCCGGTGATGTCGTTCGAGTGCGCGTCAAGGACGTCGACATTGATCGCAAGCGCGTTGCGCTCACTATGAAATCCGGAGCGATAGACGCGGTTACGTCCAGCTCCGGAAAGGAATCAATGCGCGGACGGGACTTAGGCAAAGACGGCGCCCGTCCTGCCGGTTCGAAATCCAGCAATCAGAACTTGGCGGAGGGTGAGTCCGCATTGGCAGCCGCGCTGCGACGAGCCCGGGAGAAGTGACGCAACGGCGTCCCGTAATGCAAGTGCGGGTCGAACGATACGCCCCGCAAAGGCTGTGTTGGCCGACGCCGTGACCGCGCGCTCGGAGTGAAAACAGGGCTCGAATTCTGTCTCAAGCGAGAACGATGGACGCGTCGTCGATCGCGACTTCGGAAGCAAGCATGGGGATTATTTGAGATCCATATAACACTCGGAAATTATTAGAAATATCTATGGTTTTGAAGTGCAGGCTTGACTTTTCATAAGCGCATCTGAAATATAGAACAAATAGTGAACTTAGGTTTGAAAATGACACAGGCTTTTTCTGCGCACGTGCAAGGCATTTCAGATCGTCCGACAACGGATCAGATGCTGGCCGCGGCGCAGTGCTTCAACCTGGGAGTTGAGCGCGTCGATGATGCTTTGGGTGAGGGTTTGACGCGTGGAAGCGTGCATGAAATTTATCTCTCTCGCCCTAAAGACGTCACGTCTGCATTTGGGTTTACGCTTGCTCTGGCGCTGAGGACTGCGGGAAGAAAACCTATTCTAGTCTCCCAGCAGGATGTGCTCGATGCAGAAACGGGCGCGCTCAACGCATCAGGACTTGCTGAGTTAGGTCTCGATCCTTCGCGCATTATTCTCGTTCGCACACGCGACGCCGAAGGCGTTCTGCGTGCCGGCGAGCAAGCGGCGCGGTGCACAGCGCTTGGTGCTGTCGTGATTGAGACCTGGGGCGAACCCAAGATCCTCAATTTCACAGCCAGCCGCCGTTTGGCTCTGGCAGCCGCAAAATCAAACGTCCCGATTTTTCTTGTGCGCGCGGCAGCGTCACCATCGCAAAGCGCGGCATCAACGCGCTGGAGCGTGCGGTCCGCGCCATCGCGCCCGCTCGAAGCCAATGCGCCGGGTTTTCCTGCATTCGATTTAACGCTTCTGCGCCATCGCGGGGGGATGGCGGGATCTCACTGGTGCGTGGAGTGGAACCGTGACCGAAAATGTTTCCAGGAACGCGAGCGCGGTGACGTCGCGCCGATATCTCGCCCTATGGTTTCCGTTCCTGCAAGCAGACCGCATCCATCTCAAGCGCCGCTTACATGGCGCGCCGTCGGATGATCGCCCTCTTGTCGTAACGGAAAAAATCAAAGGCGCATTGCGCATCACCGCCGTCGATCCGCGAGCGTTGAAACTTGGTTTGAGAAAAGGTCTCACCTTAGCCGATGCGCGGGCGCGCATTTCAGACATCGCAGTCGTGAATTCCGACATTCAAGAAGATCAGCGGCTCCTCGCGCATCTTGCCGGCATATGCGACAGGTTCACGCCATCGGTCGCGTTGGAGTCAACCGATGGCTTGATCCTCGATATCACCGGCTGCGCGCATCTGTTCGATGGTGAAGCGCATTTGCGCAAACGCATCATATCCAGATTAAGCCGCTCGGGGCTCAATGTTCGCGCCAGCATCGCCGGAACACCTGACGCGGCGCGCGCACTCGCCCGTTTCAGCAGCGTTGATATCGCGCCACCCGGCAAAGATGAAGCATGCGTGAAGCCTTTGCCAGTGCGCGCGCTTGCAACAATTGATCGCGAAGCCGTCATCGCCCTGACGCGTGCCGGACTGAAAAGGCTGGGTGATCTGAGCGAGCGGCCATCGCAAGCGCTTGCGGCGCGGTTTGGACAAGACCTCGTCACCTGCCTGATGCGCACGCTTGGCCGTGAGGATGCGCGCATCACGCCGCTCAGGCCACTGCCGTCCGTCGTTGTCAAGCGGCATTTCCCGGAACCGCTTACGCAGATGGCCGCGCTTGAAAGCGTTTTGGAGGCGCTGCTCGACGATGCTTTCAAGATCATGCAAGAGCGTGATGACGGTGGCCGCGTTTTCGAAGCGAGCTTCTTTCGCAGCGACGGCGCGGTTCGGCGCCTAGAGGTGCGGACGGGCCGCCCCTCGCGACATGTGGCAGTCGTTTTGAAATTGTTCCACGAGCGACTGGCGACACTTTCCGATCCACTCGATCCGGGTTTCGGGTTTGACGCGATCCGCCTTGCCGTACCGTTGACGGAGACATTGAGCCCGGAGCAGTCGCGCCTTGATGATAACTCTTGTGATGATGCGGCGCGCGACGCGGAAGACATCGGCAATCTCATAGATCAGCTAACCGTGCGCTTTGGGCGGGATCGTGTTCTGCGGTTTGTCTCGCGTGATACGCATAACCCAGATCGTGATGCGCAACTTGTTCCGGCGGCTGATGCTGTCACCGCAAATAATCACGCGCCGCTGCTTGAGCCTGGCGAACCGCCGCGGCGTCCGCTGCAACTTTTCAAGAATCCGCAGCTGATCGAAGCTGTTGCCGAAGTTCCTGATGGACCACCGATGCGCTTCCGCTGGCGGCGTGTTCTGCATGACGTTGCGCGCGCTGAAGGCCCAGAGCGCATCGAACCAGAATGGTGGCGCACGTCCAGCACTGCTGAAGCGCGCGATTATTATCGGGTGGAAGATTCCGCCGGCTGCCGCTTCTGGATTTTCCGTCAAGGACATTATGGGCAGAGCGACGCGTGTCCGCGCTGGTTCCTGCATGGTGTGTTCGTATGATGCGGTACGCTGAATTCGCAACGGCCACGAATTTCTCGTTTCTGCGTGGGGCATCGCCGCCGCGTGACCTCGTGCTGACGGCTTTGCTGCTCGGCCACAGCGGTATTGGCATCGCCGATCGCAATACTGTGGCCGGCGTTGTCCGCGCCTACAGTGCGCTCGAAGAGTTGCGGCGCGACGGCATAGTGCCGCCGGAAAAATTGCGTGATGGCGGCGGGCCCGGAGAATTTATTTGGAAAGAAGCTCCACAGCCTGAAGGAGACGGCATCACGCCAGGGAAAATCAGAAAACACGCGCAAAACTTCAAGCTGGCTGTGGGAGCGCGCCTGGTTTTTTCGGATGAAACGCCGGACATCATTGTCTACCCGGCCAACCGCGAAGGATGGGGGCGTCTCACGCGATTACTGACGATTGGCAACGCACGGGCCAGAAAAGGCGACTGCATCCTCCGCCTTGCGGATCTGGCTGAGGATACGAAGCACCTGCTTCTCGTCGTCGTGCCCGAGCCGCGGCTGGAACCGCTCGAACCTCTGCTGACGCTTTTGAACGGCGGCGCGCGGGGGCGCGTTTGGCTTGCGGCCTGTATGCATCGGCGCGGCGATGACCGCCGCCGTCTCGCTCGGTTGAAAGCCATAGCAAGCGCCGCCCACGTTCCATTGCTGGCGGTGAACGATGTCCTCTACGCCGATCTCGAACAGCGCGATCTGCAAGATGTTGTCACGTGCATTCGTGAAGGCACGACGATCAGCGAGGCAGGGCGGCTGCTAGAGGTCAACGCCGAACGGCACCTGAAAACGCCAGAAGAAATGGCGCGTCTCTTCGCGGATTGTCCTGAGGCGATCGAAGAAACGCAAAATCTGCTCGGTAAAATCGGCTTCTCGCTCGACCAGCTCAAATATGAATATCCCGACGAACCCGTGCCCACAGGCTGGGAGCCGCAAGCATGGCTCGAAGAGCTGACGCGGCGCTCAGCCATGGTGCGTTATCCGAGCGGCATTCCGGACAAGGTTGCCAATCTCATCAGAGAAGAGTTGAGCTTGATCGCCACGCTCGATTACGCGCGCTATTTTTTGACCATCCACGACATCGTGCGGTTCGCGAATGAGAAGGGTATCTTGTGTCAGGGCCGTGGGTCTGCCGCAAATTCTGCTGTTTGCTTCGTCCTCGGCATCACGGCCGTCGATCCCGCCGATCATGATCTGCTGTTCGCGCGTTTCATTTCAACCGAGCGTAAAGAGCCGCCCGACATCGACGTCGATTTCGAGCACGAGCGGCGCGAGGAAGTCATCCAGTACATCTATGATAAATACGGCCGCCATCGCGCCGGCATCGCCGCAACCGTCATCAGCTATAGGCCACGCAGCGCCATCCGCGACGTTGGCAAGGCTCTC
>JBOFCQ010000153.1:0-5649 GCA_051646145.1 Hyphomicrobium sp. | reverse complement strand
ATCTCGTCATGGCGGCGTATCACGGCGAGCGGCCGAGCTTCGGGCCGGGCTATATCATTCCAGCGCCCTTCGATCCGCGTCTGCTCTCGCACGTGTCGGCGGCGGTGGCGAAGGCGGCCATGGATTCAGGCGTGGCCCGTAAAGCCATCGCCGATGACGACGCCTACATTTCACGCCTCAAAGGCCGGCTCGATCCGGTTGCCGGCTGGCTGCAGACCACGTTTGACCAGGTGCGCAACGACCCCAAACGCGTGATCTTCGCGGAAGGCGAAGAGCAGGCTGTCAGCCGCGCCGCGCACAGTTTCTATAATCAAGGCTTCGGCCAGCCGATATTGATCGGCCGCAAGGACGTCATTGCCAAAAGCTTCCGCGACAACGGTATGCCGCTGCGCGGCGACTATGAGGTGATCGATACCCAGCACTCCGAGCACATCGAGGAATTCACCGATTTCCTCTTCGCCAGGCTGCAGCGGCGCGGCTATCTGCGTCGCGACTGCGAGCGCATCGTCGCCTCCGAGCGCAACGTATTTGGCGCCCTGATGGTGGCGCATGGCTATGCCGATGCCATGGTTTCGGGCGTGACGCGCAACTGGACGAGCGTCTATCGCGACGTGCATCGCGTGTTTGACGAACGGCCGGGCCGGCACGTCATTGGCGTATCTCTGGCGCTCAGCCGTGGTCGCGCCGTCCTCATCGCCGATACGTCGATCCACGACATGCCGACAGCCGAGCAACTGGCCAACATCGCCGTCGAGGCGGCGCGTGCCGCCCGCAACTTCGGTATCGACCCGCGCGTGGCGCTACTGGCCTATTCGACATTTGGCCAGCCGCGCGGCGAACGTTCGGATCAGGTGCGCGAGGCCGTGCGCATTCTCGATGAACGGCAGGTTGATTTCGAATACGACGGCGACATGGCCGCCGATGTCGCGCTGAACCGCAACATGATGCAGCACTATCCGTTCTGCCGCCTGTCGGACACCGCCAACGTGTTGGTCATGCCGGCATTCCATGCTGCATCGATTTCAACCAAGATGCTGAAGGAACTTGGCGGCGCGACGATCATCGGGCCGATCATCGTCGGGCTTTCGCACTCGATACAGATCTGCTCATTCGGCGCCACAGACGCCGATATCGTCAATATGGCCGCCTTGGCAGCTTACGGCGTTGACCGCACGTAACAGCCGCGCGGCGGGCTAAGGGCGCGGCAGGCCGGCAACACGGCCGCCGTCTCGTGGCGCGCCGTCAGGCATCGGCGGCGATGCGCGCTTTCTTCTCGCTCGGCGCGCCATAGTGCTCGAAATAACGCGGGTCGATCTTCTCGACCGGCAGCACGATCAGAACATCCGTCGTACCGAACTGCGTATCGATCACCGCATCCTCGCCGACAAACGCGCCAAGACGCAGGTAACCCTTGATGAGCGGCGGCAGCGCTTTCAATGCGGCCTTTGGCTCGACCTTATCTTTGTCGACCAGATCCATCGGCACGCGCAGTTTTTCATGTGCGCGGCAGCGCCAAGCATCGGGCGCGCGCGCGAAGTGATGCAGGAAGCTCAGCGCCATCGCATGATCGCGGGGGTTGGCGCCTTCGAAGCTCGCGCAGCCGATCATCACGTCGATGCCGTGTTCGCGCACATACGTCCACAGCCCATGCCAGAGAAGTTCGACCGAGCGCTTGCCGCGATAGGGCGCGAGCACGCATGAGCGGCCAAGCTCCATGAATTTGTAATCCGGCTTGGCCTCGATGAGCGGCGCGATGTTGTATTCGCTGGATGTATAGAACCCGAGCTGCCGCGCGGCGACGTCTTGGCGCAGAATGCGATAGGTGCCGACAACCTTGGGAAACGGCTTATGGCCGGGCCGGCGCACGGCATCGACCTTCGACAGATCGACGACGAGAAGGTGATCGCAAATCGCGTCATAGGCATCTTCGTCGCGGCGGCGGAATTGCGCGAGGCGGCTCGGCGTCGCAGACATCTCTTCATAGAAAACCTGATAGCGCAGCCGCTGCGCCATGCGGATTTCAGCCCGCGAGCGTGCGAGGCGCACTTCGAGATCGCCAACGCGGCCGTAAATCTTCGGCTCGGGCTGGCGCGCAAACGGCGCCATGCGGGCGGAGGTGTCGGCCAAGGCTTGCAGGGCGGCCAGCCCCTTCGGACGCGCACGCGGCGACTTGCCAAGATCCGCGCCGTTGCGGCCGGTTAACGTGTGAAACATGCTTGCTGCCTATCCCAAGCGCACCCTGCGACGGCGCGCATTTCCCCACTTCCGGCCACGGCTAGCACGATTCCGTGACGGTTTTTCGATAGCGCGCTTGTAGCAAGGCTGCGCGCGTGTCGCCAAGGGGATGGGTTCAGGGTTTCGCGATGTTACGCGCAGTCCGCGTTTGCGACCATTGTGCCCGGTTGCACGCGGGCGTTTTCCGCCAGCCAGCGGCGCATCACGGCGGCCAGATCTTCGGCATCGAACGGCTTGGCGAGGTAGTCGTCCATGCCGGCCTCAAGGCAGCGCGCGCGATCCTCTGCGAACGCGTTGGCCGTCAGCGCCACGATCGCTGGCGGGCGACATCCGGCTGCGTCTGGCGCGTCAAACATCTGCCGAATGGCGCGCGTTGCCTGAAGGCCGTCGAGAACCGGCAGGAATACATCCATCAGCACAAGATCGAACGCGCGCGCGCCAGGGCGCAGGCTTGCCCGCACGGCATCGATGGCCGATTGACCGTCGCCGACGACACGCCAATCTCCGCCGGCTTTCTCGACGACGCGCCGCGCCAGCAGGGCGTTGATGTCGTTGTCCTCGGCGATGAGCACATATGTGCGCGGCTGGGCATGTGCGGAGGCTGCGTCGGGCGCGTGCGCCACCTTCATGTGCGCGATAGCCGGTGCTTCGAGTGGGACACTGATGGCAGCGGCGGCGTCACCTGCCTCGGCAAGGCGCAGGCGTGCCGTGAAGGTTGCGCCTTTGCCTAGCCGGCCTTCGACGGCGATATCGCCACCCATCGCGCGGGCCAGCCGCTTCGAAATTGCAAGGCCCAGCCCCGTGCCGCCGGTGCGCCGGCTGATCGCGGCTTCCGCCTGTTCGAATTCGGCGAACAGTATCGTCATGTCGTGCACCGATAACCCGATGCCGGTGTCAGCAACCGCGATCGCGATGTTGGGGCCGACGCCATCTGCGCCATCCAATAGCGACGACACGCGCACGCGGATACTGCCGTTGTCGGTGAACTTGATGGCGTTGGACAGCAGATTGAGAATGATCTGGCGGACACGAACAGCGTCACCCCGCACGCCATCCGTTACATCGCCGTCAATCGACCATTGCAAGCTCAGTTGCTTTTCGTCGGCGCGCGGGGCGAGCAGTTGCAAGGCGCCTTCCAGGCAATGACGGAGCGAGAAAACGTCGTGCGCCAGTTCGATCCGGCCGGCCTCGATCTTCGAGAAATCGAGGATCTCGTCAATCAGAGCCAGAAGCGCGCGTGTCGACGTGTCGATGACCGCCGAATATTCCTTCTGCTCGGCGTCGAGAGGTGTTTGCCGCAGCAGGCTGGCCATACCCAGAATGCCGTTCATGGGCGTGCGGATTTCATGACTCATGGCGGCGAGAAACCGCGACTTGGCGCGATTGGCGGCATCCGATTGTTCACAGGCCTCGCGCAGCATGGCCTCCATCACCCGCTCGTCGGTGACGTCGCGGCCAATGCGCTGCGTTTCGAAAGCGCCATCGCTTGCAGGCACTTTCAGTTCGTCCCATGCGATCCAGCGCGGGCCATTCACCGTCTGGACGAGTTCCTCGACCGTTTTGGCGCCGCGCCATGTTGCAGACGCGCCGGCCTGGTCGTCGGTATCGAGCACGATCGGCTGGAACGGAGTGCCGATGACGGCCGATGGCGACACGTCGAAATTCAAGCAGAAGGCGCGGTTGGCGAAGACTACGTTCGCTGCGCGGTCGCGCTGCACGATGATCTGCGCTTGCGTATCGAGCAAATCGCGATAGCGCGCTTCGTTGTCGGACAGCGCCCAGTGGGCGTCCTTGACGTGCTCGAGTTGGGAGGCGACTTCATCGCCGAGCACTTCGGCCGCTCGCAAATCGGCAAGCCTTGGCGGCGCACGCGTGAGGCCCATGGCGATGTAACAGGCGATCAGCATGGCAAGCGCGCCGAACGCCAAAATGGCGTCGGTCGATGTCCACGGCTCAGCAAGCAGAGCAAACGCCGCAAGGATCGCGGCCAATCCGACGAGCGCCACAAAGCGCACCGCGGCGGCGCGGCGCTCGCGCCCTGTGAACGCGGCGGCGCGCACGCGCGAATGCACGCCGAGGTATCGGCCGAACAACGATGACAGCTTTGGCCAGATCACACCGAACGCCCACTCAACTTGTGAGCTCGACTTCAGCGCCCAAGACTTTGACAAACAGTCAATCAGCTTGGTTAATGGTGCGCTGACGGCCGACTGCGGCCGCAGTGCAATCGGCCATGGTTAACGGCCCGCTTCTTCGCCGGCACAAGGGCGCGGCTGACGCAGAAGAAACGTATCTTGGCCTCAGCGGCGCGCCAGATCACTATCATCGAGACGACGCGCGGCATCCTCGATCATCAGCGGCACGCCATTGCGGATCGGAAACGCGAGCCCAGCAGCGCGGCTGATCAGCTCTTGGCGTTCGGCATCGTAATCCAGCCGTTGCTTGGTCAGCGGGCACACCAGCAGTTCGAGAAGCCGTGCATCGATTTCAGCTTTCGGCTGGGCGCGCTCGGGCGGGGGCAGTTCATCGCTTGAGGTCATGTTTCACCGCCTGGGTTATTGCAGCGTGCTGCCGCCGTTGCCGCTTGAAGCCAGTTCGATCTCGGCCAGCGCCACCAAAACCTCGGCGCGCGATTTGAGATCGGCGGCTTCGAGAAGCGCCTGCTTTTCTTCCGGGCCATAGGGACACATCACTGACAAGGCATTGATCAGCACTTCATTGGAGGCCCGCTGGATCGCCGACCAATCGGTCCGCAACTGGTTGGCTTCAAGATAACTCTTGAGCACACGCAGAAGCGCCGGTCTATCGACGCGCTCTTCACCTATGCCCTCGGTCAGGTCAGACGCGAAGCGGTCGTACGCGGCGCTCATCACGCGGTACGGTTTGTCCGTCACCGCTTCATCGACAACCTCAAATCGCGTGATGCCGGTCAGCGTGATGACGAGGCGGCCATCATCGAGTTCCTGATACGATGTGATGCGCCCCGCACACCCAATGCGCCGCAGCCCGAAAGATTTGCCAAGCGGGCTATCGCTGATGCCATCGGTTTCGCCGCCCGTCGGCTGGAGGATGCCGAGCACGCGCGCACCCGACATCACATCGTCGATCATTTCCAGATAGCGCGGCTCGAACACGTTCAGCGGCAGCGTGGCGCGGGGAAGCAGAATGGCGCCGAGCAGCGGAAATACGGGGATGCGCGGCGGAAGATCCGACGGCCGGCTGTAGCGTTGCACCAATCCCACGAGGTCTTACTCTCCCTTGATCGCTCGACCGGAGCGATAGCCACCCTGCCGAGACGCAATGATTTATCGAAACAGAAGCGACGACAGCCGACGGCGGCCATCGTTGACCAGCGGGTCCTTACCGCCCCAGGCTTCGAAAAACTGCAACAACTGCTTGCGCGCGCCATCGTCA
>JBOFCQ010000198.1:0-13341 GCA_051646145.1 Hyphomicrobium sp. | reverse complement strand
AACGAACTGCAGGGCGAGAAGGTCGACATCATCCAGTGGAACCCGGATGCGGCGAGCTTCATCGTCAACGCGCTGGCGCCGGCTGAAGTTACGAAGGTCGTGCTCGACGAAGATTCCAACCGCATCGAAGTCGTCGTGCCGGAAGCGCAGCTCTCGCTCGCCATCGGCCGTCGCGGCCAGAACGTGCGCCTGGCGTCGCAATTGACGGGCTGGGATATCGACATCCTGACCGAGCAGGAAGAAAGCGAGCGCCGCCAGAAGGAATTCGCCGAGCGCACCGCCCTGCTCATGGAAAGCCTGGATGTCGATGAGGTGATCGCGCAGCTTCTCGTGACCGAAGGCTTCGCGACCATCGAGGAAGTCGCATTCGTCGATTTGTCGGAAATTGCCCATATTGAAGGCTTCGACGAAAACACGGCGCAGGAAATCCAGACCCGTGCACGGGAGTACCTCGAAACGCAGGAATCCGAACGCGACGCCAAGCGGCGCGAGTTGGGCGTGGCGGACGAGGTCGCTGAAATTCAGGGCATGACCACCGCCATGATGGTGGCGCTGGGCCAGAACGGCGTGAAGTCCGTAGAAGATGTGGCTGATTGCGCCACCGACGAATTGCTTGGCTGGACCGAGCGCAAGAAGGAAAAGGAAGC
Source organism: Hyphomicrobium sp. (assembly GCA_051646145.1). Taxonomy (GTDB): domain Bacteria; phylum Pseudomonadota; class Alphaproteobacteria; order Rhizobiales; family Hyphomicrobiaceae; genus Hyphomicrobium_B. Next base: position 12,694 of record JBOFCQ010000198.1, on the reverse strand, counting down.
CGAGCCGGTCCGTCACAAGGGCTACCTCGACGGCTTCGAACTCTCGCGCAAGGAAGTCGAGGACATGATTTTGTCGGCCCGCGTTTTGGCCGGCTGGATCGAACCGCAGGCTCCGGAAGAAGCCGCCGATGAGGTCGTCGGCGATGCTCAGGATACAGACAGCGAAACCAGCGACAGCGCCCAGAGTTAGGGCGATGTCGGGCAGGAGGCGAGACGCAAAGCGTGGCAGTAAAGCGACAGATCGACGTCGATGACGGCGAAACGGGCGGCGGAGATGGCTCCGAGCGTCTGTGCGCGGTCACGCGTGAGCGCATGTCGCCGGATCTCATGCTGCGGTTCGCGCTAGCGCCCGACGCAACGGTCGTTCCTGATCTGGAACGGCGCCTGCCCGGACGCGGTGTCTGGCTGACGGCGACGCGGGAGACTGTGGATAAAGCCGTCAAGACCAAGGCTTTTGGCAGATCTTTCAAGGCTGAAGCGCATGCCGCCGCCGATCTCGGCGAGCGCATTGCGGCCATGCTGGAGCGGCGCGTGCTGGATTCTCTGGCGCTCGCCAACAAGGCCGGGCTCGTGATGTGCGGCTTTCAGCAGGTCGACAGCGCGCTGATGGCGGGCGATGTGGCGGCCGTGCTGCACGGCTCCGACGCCGCCGCCGACGGGTGCTCGAAGCTCGACCGAAAGTTCAAGGCAATCCAACGCGACTGCGAACGGGATGCTCCCATCGTCGCGGCACTCACCATCGCGCAAATGAGCTTGGCTTTGGGCCGCCCAAGTGTGGTACATGCTGGGCTTCTACGCGGAGGACTGACGGAGCGGTTTCTGAGGGAAGCGGAGCGCCTGGAGCGCTACCGGTCCAACTCGGCCGCGCCGGAACTGGCATTTTCTGTAAGCGATAACGAAGGCTGAACGGACACCGAATGACGGAACAGAAAGACCAGACCGATAAGACGTTGCGCGCCGGCGGACGCAAGCCGCTGACGCTGCAGAAGACCGTCGAATCGGGTCACGTGCGCCAGAACTTCAGCCATGGCCGCTCCAAGAGCGTAGTCGTGGAAAAGAAGCGCACCCGCAAGCTCGGTGGGCCGGGCGATGCCCCCGAAATGGCGCCGCCGGCACCCGTCGCCGAAGTGGCCGAGAAGCCGCGTCCGCCCGTGCAGTCGAAAACGCCGGGCGTTGAGCAGTCGGCATCGGTCGAAATGCGCGGACAGGCACAGCGCACGTTGTCGGACGAGGAACGCGATGCACGTTTGAAGGCGCTGAACGCCGCGCGTGCCGAAGGCGGTAGCCGCGTGCCGGAGTCGCCGGCGGTCATGTTCGAACCGGTTCGGCCGGAGCCAGTCGCACCGCGCGCACCAGCGCTTGCGGCTGAAGCACAGCCCGCAGCACCGGCGAGCGCCGCTGCGGCACCAGCCGCCGCGCCGTCGGCCAGCCCCGCTGCGCCCGCAGAGCGCCCCGCCGCACCCTCGGCGCCGTCGTTCAATCGCGGTGAGCCGCGCCGGGATGGTGGATCGTCCGCTCCCGCGTCACGCGAGGGTGGCCGCCCAACACCGTCCTATCAGCGCACCGGTCCGCGTCCGCCTGCCGGTAGCAACCCGGCCTACATGCCGCGCGAAGCCGGTCGGCCGCGCGAAATCGAATTGCCGAACGCGCGCCGCGCAGGACCGGCTGCAGCCTCGACCGAGATTGAAACGCCCAAGCGTCCGCAGCGTGTCATCACCGTCAAGGAAACGACCGACGAGGACGAACAGCGCAAGCGCGGCCCCGGCGGCGCGAAGATTACGCGCCCGGCCGTCAAGGACCCCGACCAGGGCCGCGAGCGCCACAAGATCTCGATCACCAACTTCGACCGTGAAGCTCAGCAGCGTTCGCTCGCCTCGCTGAAGCGTAAGCGCGAGAAGGAAAAGCTGAAGGCGATGGGCATCCCCCAGGCGCGCGAGAAAATCACGCGTGAAGTCATCATTCCTGAAGTCATCACCATTCAGGAATTGTCGAACCGCATGACCGAGCGTGCCGTCGATGTCATCAAGTACCTGATGAAGCAAGGCGACATGCATAAGATCACCGATGTGATCGATGCCGATACCGCCGAACTCATCGTGCAGGAATTCGGACACGCGCCGAAGCGCGTTTCGGAGGCCGACGTCGAAATCGGTCTCGTTGGCGACAAGGACGTCGACGAGCATCTCGAACCGCGTGCGCCCGTCGTCACCATCATGGGTCACGTCGACCACGGCAAGACGTCGCTGCTCGACGCCATTCGTGAGGCCAACGTGGTTGCCGGCGAAGCTGGCGGCATTACGCAGCACATCGGCGCCTATCAGGTCACCACCAAGAACGGCGACAAGGTCACGTTCATCGATACGCCGGGCCACGAAGCCTTCACCGCGATGCGTGCACGCGGCGCCAAGGTGACCGATATCGTCGTGCTCGTCGTTGCGGCGGATGACGGCGTCATGCCGCAAACGGTCGAAGCGCTCAATCATGCCAAGGCAGCCGGCGTGCCGATCATCGTTGCGATCAACAAGATCGACAAACCGCAGGCCGATCCGAACCGCGTGCGTACCGAACTGCTGTCCTACGAGATCGTCGTGGAAAGCATGGGCGGCGATACGCTGGAAGTGCCGGTCTCGGCGCTGAAGCGCACCAATCTCGACAAGCTGCTGGAAGCGATCCATCTGCAGGCCGAAATTCTCGATCTCAAGGCCAACCCGAACCGCTCGGCCGAAGGCATCGTCATCGAAGCCAAGCTTGAGCGCGGCCGCGGTCCGGTCGGTACGGTTCTCATTCAGCGCGGTGCGCTGGCTGTCGGCGATATCGTTGTTGCGGGCACGGCCTGGGGCCGTGTGCGCGCGCTGATCGGCGATCAGGGTGCCAACATCGCGACGGCAGGCCCGTCGGTGCCTGTGGAAGTGCTCGGGTTCGATTCCGCGCCGGAAGCAGGTGATGCGTTCGCGGTCGTCGAGAACGAAGCGCGCGCTCGCGAGATCACCGATTACCGCATGCGCAAGCGTCGCGAGACGCTGGGTTCGGCCGGCTCGAAGAGCACGCTCGAACAGATGATGCAGCAGCTCAAAGACGCGGCTGGCCAGAAGGAATTCACGCTGCTCATCAAGGGCGACGTGCAGGGCTCTGTCGAAGCCATTATCGGGTCTTTGAAGAAGCTCAGCACGGATGAAGTGCTGGCGCGCATCGTGCACACCGGTGTCGGCGGTATCACCGAATCCGATATCGCGCTCGCGTCCGCGTCGAAGGCCGTCGTCATCGGCTTCAACGTGCGCGCTAACGAGCAGGCCAAGCGCCTCGCCGACGTGCAGGGCATCGAAATCCGCTACTACAACATCATCTACGATCTGGTGGACGATGTGAAAGCGGCCATGTCGGGCCTGCTCGCGCCGACCAAGAAGGAAGTTTTCCTCGGCTACGCCTCGGTCAAGCAGGTCTTCAATATTTCGAAGGTCGGCAAGGTTGCAGGCTGCCAGGTGACGGAAGGCAAGGTCGAACGCGGCGCCAAGGTCCGCCTGCTGCGCGACAACGTCGTCATTCACGAAGGCTCTTTGTCGATCCTCAAGCGTTTCAAGGACGATGTGCGCGAGGTCGTGGCCGGCCAGGAGTGCGGCATGTCGTTTGCCAACTATCAGGACCTGCGCGAAGGCGATCAGATCGAATGCTTCCAGGTCGAGATCATCGCTCGTTCGCTGTGATGTCCAACACACCTTAAGCCGCGCGGTCGGATCAGCCGCGCGGACCACTGCAACACCAGAACGTCGTCACATCAGATCTGCGCGTGACGTCTCGTCCATATCGTTGACGATGACGCAACGCCCCGCTCACTTGAAGAGGCCGCGCGCGGTCCAATTCCGCGTCGGATAAACATGACCAGGAAATCGAAGTCTTCGGGCACAGCCCCCACGCAGCGCATGTTGCGGGTTGGCGAACTCATCCGCCACCGCATCGCCGAATTGCTTGTGCGCGGCGACATCCACGACGACGTGCTTGCCGAGCACGTCATAACCATTCCCGAGGTTCGCATATCGCCCGATCTCAAGATCGCGACGGTCTATGTCATGCCGCTCGGCGGCACGGATTTGAAGCCCGTGATCGCTGCGCTTGAACGCAACAAGAAGTTCGTGCGCGCGCAGGTCGCGAATGCCCTCAATCTGCGGTACGCGCCCGATCTTCGCTTCCGAGAGGACGAGAGTTTCGAGGAAGCGACACGTATCGACCGGCTGCTCGACAGTCCGCGCGTGCGCCAGGACGTCGAGAAGAAATAGCCATGGCCCGTCGCAAAAAAGGCAATCCCGTGCACGGCTGGCTCGTGCTCGACAAGCCCCTGAACATGACGTCGACGCAGGCCGTCGGCGCTGTGCGGCGGGCGTTCAACGCCCAAAAAGCCGGCCACGCCGGCACACTCGATCCCTTGGCAACAGGCATTCTGCCGATCGCGCTCGGCGAAGCGACGAAGACGGTGCCTTATGCCGTCGATGGCGAGAAGGCCTACCGCTTTACGGTGCGCTGGGGCGCGGAGACCGCGACCGACGACACGGAGGGCGCCGTCGTCAACAGCAGCGACAAGCGCCCGCTGGTCAGCGATATCGAGGCCATCGTGCCGCGCTTTCACGGCGAGATCATGCAGGTGCCGCCAGCCTATTCGGCGATCAAGGTGGCGGGCGAGCGCGCCTACGATCTGGCACGCGAAGGCGAAACGGTTATTTTGCCGCCGCGTCCCGTTTTCATTTCCGATCTGCGTCTGATCGAGCAGCCGGATGCGGCAACGAGCGTGTTCGAGGCCGAGTGCGGCAAAGGCACCTATGTGCGCGCCATCGCGCGTGACATGGGCCGCATGCTTGGCTGCTTTGGCCATGTGATCGCTTTGAGGCGAACGCGCGTTGGCCCGTTTGTCGAAGCGCGCGCCATCACCATGGCCGACATTGAACGCGCCGCAAACGCCGATGACGGCGGTCAGTCGCTCGACGCGCTGCTGGCGCCAGTTGAGACGGCTCTCTCCGATCTTCCGGAATTGATGGTCAGCCCCAACGATGCCGCGAGCTTGATTCGCGGCCAGTCGGTGCTGATCCGCGGGCGCGACGCGCCGGTTTTGCAGGGGGCAGCATTTGCGACGTCCAAAGGCCGTCTGGTGGCGCTGGGCGAGCTCGACAAGGGCGCGCTGCATCCAACCCGCGTCTTCAATCTGTCATAACTGGCCTGGATTCAGCAGTCTGAAGGGACAAGCATTTTTGACTGGCGTGCTCCGCCATTTGCGTATAAAGGTCCCTCATCGATATGGCCGGACAACCGGGCCGCTACGCCCTCGCATTATGGGGCGCACGTTCAGAGCCTCCTCCCAAAATCGACAACCGAGTTCGCGGTCGGCGTCTTGTGCGCTGGCTCCGGCTCACGTGCACCTCTAGGCCTTAGAAAGGGCAAATACATGACTCGCGGAACAGTTAAGTTCTACAACGATCAAAAGGGTTTCGGCTTCATCGCTCCGGATGACGGCAGCAAGGACGTTTTCGTCCACGCCACCGCTCTCGAGCGCGCTGGCATGCGCGGTCTGCGCGAAGGTCAGAAAGTGATGTTCGACACGCAGGAAGATCGTCGTAGCGGCAAGATCGCTGTTGGCAACATCCAGGAAGCTTAAGGCTTTCGCGCGGCCGGCCAAAACGCCGGCAGCGTCGATGTGAATTTGAAGGAGCCGCCGTCTTTATTGACGGCGGCTTTTTCTTTTTGCGGCGCATTCGAGATCGCGCCCAGTGGTGGCGATCAGCATCGATTGACCCAATCAGCAGCACGTCCCGTAACCTTTTAATCGGCACCGCTTGGGATGCCGCATGAGATGCAGCGATGGACGATGCTTTAAGGCGGCGACGGCGCCTGCCTACAGTCACCAATCTGGTCGCCGTAGTGGTGGCAGCGCTCATAACGCTCGCCCAGACACGCGCGCAATCGCTGCTGCTGGCAACCACACCGGCTGCGGCTGGCGATGCACCGGCTTGCGTCGTTGTCGACGGCATGGTGGTCGACGTAGCGGCCGGGCCCTTTCTTGACGCCGACACGGTGCTGACGCTGAAGTCGACCTACAAGGCGGAGTTCCGTTGGGACATCGCCGACAAGGAATCCTTCGGCTGGATGCGCATCACGGACGCCGACGGTCAGGAACTCGGTTGGGTTCCGGCGGGCCACGAGGCCATCAAGTGCGGCGAAAAGCGTTGATATTGAGAGCGTTAACGGGCTCAAAAAGCGGCTCGCTTTTGGGTGGCCATTGTGTATAAGTGCGCTCACCGCGCGGCCCTTCCAACGGTCCGCGCGGTCTTCGTTTGCGACCCTGCTGGACGACATCCCGGCCGTGGCCGTTTGTTGAAACTCCAATCTCGAAAGGAGATCTCGATGTCGGAAATTGCACCTCATCGTAAAGAGGCGAAGACCGCCGTTATCAAGGCCAGCGCGACCAAGGCCAACGACACCGGCTCGCCGGAAGTTCAGATCGCCGTGCTCACGCATCGCATCAACGAACTCACCGACCATTTCAAGATGCACAAGAAAGACAATCACTCGCGTCGCGGGCTGCTGAAGATGGTCAGCCAGCGCCGTCAGTTGCTCGACTACGTGAAGAGCAAGGACAACGCGCGCTACCAGAAGATCATCGAGAAGCACGGCATTCGCCGCTAAGCCGAAGTTGATCGCGAGGCAGGCAGGCTATGGCCGCCGAGACCGCAGATATTATGCAGTGAAGCCGTGCGCCGTCACCCATTGGGGTGCTGGCGCACGAGGCGTTTGTGCATCGATGATGAGCGCACTCGCACGATCCGTCCGTGGACAATAGAAAAAGCGAAAACGAAAGACCGAAAACATGTTCGATATCCATCGCGTGGAAATTGATTGGGGTGGCCGCAAGCTGAAGCTTGAAACCGGTCACATGGCCCGTCAGGCCGATGCAGCCGTTGTGGCGCAGTACGGCGAAACGACTGTACTTGCGACCGTGGTTGGCGCCCGCTCCGTGAAGCCCGGCATCGATTTCTTCCCGCTGACCGTCAATTACCAGGAACGCACTTACGCAGCCGGCAAAATTCCAGGCGGCTATTTCAAGCGCGAAGGCCGTCCGACCGAAAAGGAAACGCTGACGTCGCGCCTGATCGACCGTCCGATCCGCCCGCTGTTCGTCGACGGCTTCAAGAATGAAACTCAGGTCGTCGTCACGGTGTTGAGCCACGATCTGGAAAACGATCCCGACATCCTCGGCATGGTGGCCGCGTCGGCAGCGCTGACGCTCTCCGGCCTGCCGTTCCTCGGCCCGATCGGCGCAGCGCGCGTTGGCCTTATCAACGGCGAGTTCGTGCTGAACCCGATGGTCGACGAGATGGCGCAGAGCGCGCTCGACCTTGTCGTCGCCGGTACGCACGACGCGGTGATGATGGTTGAATCGGAAGCCAAGGAACTGCCCGAGACGCAGATGCTCGAAGCCGTCATGTTCGGCCACAAGCACATGCAGCCGGTGATCCAGGCCATCATCAAGCTCGCTGAAACGGCGGCGAAAGAGCCGTGGGATATCCAGATCCCCGACGCCGACAAGTACAAGGGCAAGGTGAAGGACATCGCGGAAGCGACGCTGAAGGAAGCGTTCTCCACCAAGGAAAAGCAGAAGCGCAACGAACTCGTGTCGCAGGCCAAGAAGAAGGTCTTCGAAGGCGTCACGCTGATTGCAGACGATGCGAACGAGAAGGTGTTGCTCGGCGACGCGTTCAAGGCGCTCGAGATGGACATCATGCGCGGCGACGTGCTGAAGACGCGCCAGCGCATCGATGGCCGTGATCTCAAGACCGTGCGTCCGATCCTGTCGGAAGTGCACGTTCTGCCCCGCACGCACGGTTCGGCGCTGTTCACGCGCGGCGAAACGCAGGCACTGGTCGTTGCAACGCTTGGCACGGGCGAAGACGAGCAGTATGTCGACAGCCTGGAAGGCACCCGCAAGGAACGCTTCCTGCTGCACTACAACTTCCCTCCCTTCTCGGTTGGCGAAACGGGCCGCATGGGCTCACCGGGCCGCCGCGAAATCGGCCATGGCAAGCTCGCATGGCGCGCCGTGCGTCCGCTGCTGCCGAGCCAGGAAGAGTTCCCCTACACCATCCGCATCGTGTCGGAGATCATGGAAAGCAACGGCTCGTCGTCGATGGCGACGGTCTGCGGTGCGTCCCTCGCGCTGATGGATGCCGGCGTTCCCTTGAAGGCGCCGGTCGCGGGTATCGCGATGGGCCTCATCAAGGAAGGCGACAACTACGCCGTGCTGTCCGACATTCTCGGCGACGAGGATCATCTCGGCGACATGGACTTCAAGGTGGCCGGCACCGAAACGGGTGTCACGTCGCTGCAGATGGACATCAAGATCACCGGCATCACCGAAGAAATCATGCGCGTTGCGCTTGAGCAGGCGCACCATGGCCGCCTGCACATCCTCGGCGAAATGGCGAAGTCGATGACGGGTGCCAGAGCCGAACTCGGCGAACATGCGCCGCGCATCGAGACGATCAAGATCCCGACCGACAAGATCCGCGAAGTGATCGGTTCGGGCGGCTCGGTCATCCGCGAGATCGTTGCGGAATCGGGCGCCAAGATCGACATCGACGACGACGGTACGGTGAAGATCGCGTCGGCCAATCGCGAGAGCATCGAGAAGGCACTGGCCCGCATCAAGGGCATCACGCAGGAACCCGAAGTCGGCACGATCTACAAGGGCAAGGTCGTGAAGATCATGGAGTTCGGCGCGTTCGTGAACTTCTTTGGCTCGAAGGACGGTCTCGTCCACATTTCGCAACTGACGCAGGGCCGTCCGGCGACCGTTGGCGAAGTGGTCAAGGAAGGCCAGGAAGTCTACGTCAAGCTGCTCGGCTTTGATGATCGCGGCAAGGTGCGCCTGTCGATGAAGATTGTCGATCAGGCGACGGGCGTCGAACTCCCGCGCGCTGAAGGCGAGCCGGAAGAAGAGTTCGAGAGCCGCCCGCCGCGCCGTGAAGGCGGACGTGGTGGCGACCGCGGCCGTGGCGGCCCGCGTCGCGACCGCAACTAAGTCGGACGCATCCGCTCGCGCTTTTGGCGCTGGCAATCGACATCAAAAAAGCCGCCGGGAGAGCGATCTCCCGGCGGCTTTGTCATGCGAACGTCTTCGCGCTCGCATCGAATTTTGTGCGCGATGGCGCGATTAGAAATAGTTGCAGCGCTTGATGCCGAACTTGTTCGTCCAGCAGCGGCGCGTGCTGCACTGAATGCGGCCGACGCCGGCAATGTGCTTGTGGACGCCATTCAATCCGCGACGGCAGACGCGGTGCCAGCCATGCGTCTTTTCGACGACGGACTGCTCGGCGGCGATGGTCTTCAACGGCGTCAGGCTGAGCTGCGGGGCCGCAGTGGCCGGCAGTGACGCGGCGGCCAGCACGACGGCGGCTGCGGCGATGGTCTTCAACGACATGCGCGATTTCGACATGCACTACTACTCCTTGGTCCGTGGGTGGGGAAAACGTTCCCAAGCCTGGCTGCCGCCGGGGCGCACCGTGTGTCGTGACGCCCAGCGTGGCAAAACGCTAGCCGACCTAAATGTGGCATGCCAGTGCTTTGGGCGTGAGGGTTCAGCTTCCGAGTGACTGTGTGGTGTTGCCGGCTCGCCATGCTGCATCGCGATACAGGCTCGGCGCGGATGGCTGCTCTCGATCAACGTGGCCGAGACGATTTCAGGTCTCGACTTACGCCTTCGCGAAGCTCTGCACATCGGGCCAGAACACGCGCGACTTGTCGCTGACATCGCCCGGATCGCCGGTCGTCAGCAATGTCAGCTTGCCCGTGCCCGCCTCACCGACGAACTGAGGGCGGCGCTGTAGATAGTCGTCGAAACTATCGGCCACGACCTCAGGCTGCGAGAGGATGCGGGTGAACGGCGGCAGATGCCGGCGGAACACGTGTTCGACAAGCGGGAAATGCGTGCAGCCGAGAATGGCGCGATGCGGCGGCATTCCGTCCGTCTGCGCCAGAATGCCGAGCGCGCCGGCGGCGACGAGCGCTTCGATATCGTCCTCGCTGGCCTTGGCCTCGATCGCACCCGCGAGTTCCGAGCAGATTTGCTGCACCACCGTCACCTTGGGGCAGCGCTTGCGGATCTCCTCGGGAAACACGCCCGACGTGATGGTGCGCGTGGTGCCGAAGACGGCGATGGTGTCGGTATTGTACTTCTGCGGATATTGCGGTGCGGTGACCGCCCACGGCGTCTGCGTTGCCGCTTCGACCGTCGGCGCGACGATGCCGAGCACGTTGTGCGTCCCCTGCCAGCGGCTCTCTGGCAGCCACGTCTGCTGCAACCGGCGCAGCGCGACCGCGGTTGCGGTATTGCAGCCAAGCAGCACAAGGCGTGCGCCGCGCTGGAATAGGTCTTCGACAGCCGTGCGCGTCAGATCGACGATGGCGTCGGATGTGCGGTTGCCGTAGGGCACGTTGGCGTGATCGGCGAGATACACGAAATCGACGCCCGGGAAGCGCGCCTGCAGCGCCCGGAGCACGGTGAGGCCGCCAAGGCCTGAATCAAAAACGCCGATCATGCGCCGAGTGTTTGCTCAGGATCGCCGGCCAAAGTCAACGGGGTGGCGCCCAGCCCGATTTTCGCACGGCTTGGAGGGCTCCCGCGCGCCGCGGGCGGCATCGTTCGCAGCCGCGAGACCAGCCCTGCGCGCGGGCACGATTGTGCGTTGTCAGCGTCGGCTGGCGGGATCATGATTGCTGTGCCGTCCGGCGACGACCTGTCACTGGCTTTCCAAATCTGGAAGCACGTTTGAAGGACGCTGCGCCATGATCTCACTCACGGACTGCCTAGCCTTGTGCGATCTGAAGGAAGCGGAAGTTCTGGCGATCGCCGAACACGAACACATTCCTGAAATCGCCGCCGCCGCGATGGCCGATTATCTGCTGCATTCAACCGACGGACCGCAAAAGATCTGCGCCATGATCGTCGATGACATCCGCTGCGCACAATCCGCAGGCGATGCGCCGCGCGTGCTGACGCTCTTGCACGTTCTGCATCATTTCTTGAAAGCGCATCCGGATGGCTGCCCGCAGGAACACCCGTGGAGCAAACTCCACTGAGGTGCGCCCGCAGATCAATGGCGGCAGTCCGGACAGCGCTCAGCAGCGGCGGCTGATTATTCGGCTGCTTCCGACGGCGAGCGGCCTGGGCCTTTGCTCTCGACGTCGATGTCTTTCAGAGACTGCAGCGTCGGCATCGACACGGTATTGTAGCCGCAGTCGACGAAGTGCACTTCGCCAGTCACCGCGCCGGACATGGGCGACAGCAGATAAAGCGCCGAGCCGCCGACTTCGTCGAGTGACGGCGTGCGCTTCAGCGGCGAATTTTCGCGCTGGAAGTTGAAGATGACGCGCGCATCGCCGACGCCCGCGCCGGACAGCGTGCGCATCGGGCCTGCCGACACGGCGTTGACGCGGATGCCCTGCGGGCCAAGATCGGCAGCGAGATAGCGCACGGAGGCTTCGAGCGCGGCCTTGGCGACACCCATGACGTTGTAGGACGGCACCCATCGCGTCGCGCCGCCGTAGGACAGCGTGATCATCGAACCGCCGTTCGGCATCAGCTCAGCGGCGCGCTTGGCGATTTCCGTGAAGGAGAAGCACGAGATGACCATGGTGTTGGTGAAGTTTTCGCGCGTCGTATCGGCATAGCGTCCGGCGAGTTCCTTCGGGTCGGAATAGGCAAGCGCGTGCACGACGAAATCGAGGCCGCCCCATTCCTGCTTGATCTTGGCGAAGACGTTGTCCACGCTCGGCAGGTCGAGCACGTTGCATTCTTCGATGATCTTCGAGCCGAGCGATTGGGCGAGCGGCAGCGCGCGGCGGCCAAAGGCGCCACCCTGATAGGTGAAGGCAAGTTCAGCGCCCTGGCCTGCAAGGATGCGGGCGATGCCCCAGGCAATCGAACGATCGTTGGCGACGCCCATAACGAGCCCACGCTTGCCGGCCATCAGCGGGCCCGGCTTGGCGATGTCGATCGTGGTCATGGGAAGCCTCGCATTCGTACCTGAAATACATCCGAAGGTTTGAAACCAGCCGGCTCCGCGCCTGTTAATTCTCATCGCTACCGCGTCCATGGCGTCGCTCAATCCAAGCGCCGCCAAGACGGGGAACGAGTTCATCCATCGTGGCGGCGGAACAGCACAGTCGCATTCGTGCCGCCAAAACCGAAGCTGTTCGACATGACACAGTTAAGCGCCGCGTTATCGATGCGCGCGCGCGCGATGGGCACGCCTTCGAAGGCCGGATCGAGCTCTTCGATATTGGCGCTTTCGCAGATGAAACCGTTGTTAAGCATAAGCAGCGAGAAAATCGCTTCCTGCACGCCAATGGCGCCGAGCGAGTGGCCGGTGAGCGACTTGGTTGCGGAGATCGTCGGGATGTCGCGACCGAACACGTCGCGAATAGCCTCGATTTCCTTGGCGTCGCCGACCGGTGTGCCGGTGCCGTGCGGATTGATATAATCGACTTTGGGCGCGCCCTTGCCATCGAGGCCCTTGAGCGCGAGCCGCATGCAGCGCGCCGCGCCCTCGCCAGACGGCGCGACCATGTCGTAGCCGTCGGACGTTGCGCCGTAGCCAGCAACTTCGCCGTAGATCTTGGCGCCGCGCGCCTTGGCATGTTCCAGTTCTTCAAGCAC
>JBOFCQ010000183.1:0-6159 GCA_051646145.1 Hyphomicrobium sp. | reverse complement strand
GCGCTCGCCAAGGCGAAGGGCGTACCCGTCAGCGAGATCACGGCGTGCATTCTCGATCGCCCGCGACATGCCGAACTGATCAAGGCGGTGCGCGATTCAGGGGCAGGCGTGCAGCTCATCCCCGATGGCGACATCGCGGGTGTCATCTGGACGACCGATCCGGAAGAAACCGGCATCGACATCTATCTCGGCTCGGGTGGTGCGCCGGAAGGCGTGCTGGCGGCGGCCGCGTTGCGCTGCATCGGCGGCCAAATCCAGGGCCGCCTCATGCCGCTCAAGGACGAAGAGCGCATTCGTGCCGAGAAAATGGGTATCAGCGACATCAACAAGAAGTTCAAGCTCGAGGACATGGCGTCGGCCGACGTCGTGTTTTCGGCGACCGGTGTCACCGATGGCTCGCTCCTCGACGGTGTGCGGTTCCGCGGCGACTTCGCCGAAACCGAAACGGTGGTCATGCGCTCGAAAACCGGAACCGTGCGCCGTATCAAGACGAGCTTCCGCAACATCGGCGCGCGCTTCATTGGCTGACGGCGCGCGTCACAGTCGCCTGCGAACGGTCCGGCATGTTTGAAAAGGCGTGCCGCGCCTAACGCTGGCTGCGCGATTTGCAGAGCCGCATGAAAGCCTGGATGCGATCGGCGTCATGGAATTCGTGCCAGCGCACGATCATGCCCTTGCTGAACGAGACCTCGATGCGCATCACGCCATCGATGATCTCGCCTGTCTCTCGATGTTTGAGAGCGAACATGATCTGGCAGCGCAACTGGTCGCCGTTGGCCAGAATGGGCCGGGGTTCATAGCGCAGAAACTCGAAGTCGTGCACGACGTGCTGGAACTTGGCGAGGATCTGGGCGCGCCCGCACACCTCGCCGCCGAATGGCACGGTGTCTGCCGGTACAAAAATCGCGTAGATGGCCGTCTCGTCAAAATAGCTGGCCGCCATTTCGAGGTCGCCGAGGCTGTAAGCCGTGATCGCGGCCTCCAGACGACCTTCAGGGTCAGATCGCAATGGAATTGCTCCAGAAAACGTTCAGTGTCGGCAAGAAATGCAATTAAGAATGATTTCCATATAGCACATCGCAACGGTGTGGGTAGCGCCCTTGGGCACCTCGTGGCAGCGCCGAATCGTCCTACATCAAATGCATAGGTTCGATGTGACAAGGGTGGGGTTTGCACATGGCGGCGTTGCGAGCAGCCAAGCCGTCGCGAAGCACGGCTGATGCAACTGCGGTGGCGACACAAGGTACAGCCGACGGCGCGGGCGCGGCCACGGCGTTGCTCGGCGTCACGGCATCGGCCAAGGGCTATGCGTGGCGCGAGCGTTTGCCTGTCGCGCTGCAGTCGCAGGCGACCGCCATGGCGCAGCGGCACAACCTTCCCGATATCATAGCGCGCGTGATTGCGGCCCGTGGCGCAACGCTCGATACCGTCACTGTAACGCTCGATCCGACGTTGAAAGCGCTTATGCCGGACCCGAGCGCACTGCGTGACATGGATACGGTGTCCGCGCGCATCGCCGATGCCATTGAACGTCGCGAGCCGGTGGCGATCTTTGGCGACTACGACGTCGATGGCGCGTGCTCATCGGCGCTTCTCGCGCGCTTCCTCGATCATCACGCAACGCCATCGCGCATTTACATCCCCGATCGCATCTTCGAAGGCTATGGCCCCAATGCGCAAGCCATTGAAGCGCTGGTCAAGGAAGGCGCGCGGCTGATCATCACCGTCGATTGCGGCACGACGAGCTTCGAGCCGTTGGCCGTCGCGGCGAAGCTGAAGACGGATTGCGTGGTTATCGATCATCATCAGGCCGACGAGCGATTGCCGGCCGTTCTTGGCGTCGTCAATCCCAACCGGCAAGATGACGTATCGGGGCAGGGGCATCTGTGCGCGGCCGGTGTCGTGTTCATGGTGCTCGTTGCCGTCGTGCGCACGCTGCGCCAGCGCGGCTATTACGGTGACATCGCTGCGCCCGATCTTCTGGCGTTGCTCGATGTTGTGGCGCTCGCCACCGTCGCCGATGTGGTGCCGCTGGTCGGGCTCAACCGGGCGTTCGTCAAAAAAGGTCTGGCGGTCATGCACGCGCGCCAGAATATCGGACTCAAGGCGTTGAGCGATGCCGCCGGATTGATGCAAGCGCCGACACCCTATCATCTCGGTTTCATACTTGGCCCGCGCATCAATGCCGGCGGACGCATCGGCGATGCGGCGCTCGGCGCAAAGCTGCTCTCGACGGGCGACGCCATCGAAGCACAGCGGATTGCCGAATTGCTCGACCGGCTGAACAAAGAGCGCAAGGCCATCGAGACCGAAATGCTCGAGCAGGCGATGGCGGATGCGGATGCGCAGATCACCGCTGAACCTGATCGCGCCATCGTCATTGTCGGCTCACCGGAATGGCACAAAGGCATCGTTGGCCTGGTCGCGAGCCGTCTCGTCGAGCGCTTCCGGCGCCCCGCCTGCGTCATCGCGTGGGAGAAATCCGGCGATGCCGCGTCCGCCGGCGAAGGCACGGGCTCATTGCGCTCGGTGCCGGGCGTCGATCTCGGTGAAGCCGTGCGGCGGGCCGTCAGCGAGGGTCTGCTCGTCAAGGGCGGCGGACATGCCATGGCGGCGGGACTGACCGTGAAGCGCGAACGTTTCGCGGCGCTCGATGCATTCCTGCAAACGGCGCTTGCCGCGGGCATGCGTGCCAAGGGCACGGCTGCAACGCTCGACATCGATGCAACGATCACAGCCGGCGCCGTGACGACGGACCTGCTCGCGCTGCTCGATCAGGCGGGCCCCTATGGCCAGGGCAATCCCGAGCCGCGCTTTGTCTTGCCGGCGCACCGGATCAAGTTCGCCAAGGTCGTCGGCGACGCGCATGTGCGCGCCGTACTCGAAGCGGGCGACGGCTCACGGCTTGAGGCGATTGCCTTCCGTGCCGTCGGTCAGCCGCTTGGCGATTTGCTGCTTGGGGCATCGGGATTGCCGCTGCATCTCGCGGGGCACCTGCGCCGCGATACCTGGGGCGGGCGCGAGCGGCTCGAAATGACGATCGAGGATGCCGCCGATCCGCGTCGCGGCTGAGGCGCTGCCCGCAAAGCCGCCAAAACATTACGTTTTCAACGACGTGTGCACCCTGTCGCACGAAAAAAGGCACGGACGCGCTTGCCACGGCCAGCGAAGCTGCCTATACGAGGTCCGTCGCGGCAAGCCGCAGCGCTGCGCTCCCTTCGTCTATCGGTTAGGACGTCAGATTTTCATTCTGAAAAGAGGGGTTCGACTCCCCTAGGGAGCGCCATTTTCCGGGCTTTTCGAGCCCCCGCCGTGGCACAGCATGGCACGCTATGGCGCAGGTCGTGGCACGGGCCCCGAGGGCCACTCCCGCGATCGATGTGCGATTGCCTCAAGTCCGCAACAGCGCCGACCATTTCAGATGACGGGCTCTATGGCTCGTAGGGCACTTTCCCTGCCCGAGCAGACGATGGGACCAAGCGCGCCGCTGCAGAACAACGCGTGCAAACGCCACCCCATCACGTGTCCAAAAACCGGTAGCCAACGCCGGGTTCGGTCAGGATGAGCGTTGGATCGGCCGGGTTGTCTTCCAGCTTGGCGCGGAGTTGGCCAACAAAAACTCTGAGATACGGACTGTCGGAAACATGCGCCGGGCCCCAGACCTCGTGCAGCAACTGTCGGTGTGTCAGGACCTTGCCAGCGTTGCGCATCAGCAGTGCGAGAAGCTCGAACTCCTTTGGCGTCAGGTGGACGATCGCGCCGCGCTTCGTCACCTGATGCCGCGCGGGATCGAGTGTGATGCCCGCAATCGCGATTTCAGAAAGGGCAGCGCTCGGCTCGACCGTCGTGCGGCGCAGCGCCGAGCGGATGCGCGCGAGCAGCTCCCCGATACCGAACGGCTTGTTGACGAAATCGTCGGCGCCAAGATCGAGCGCTTCGATCTTCTCGCCCTCGCGATCGCGCGCCGAGAGCACGATGATCGGCACACGCGACGTCTGACGAAGGGCCTCGATCACTGTCTTGCCATCGACATCGGGAAGCCCGAGGTCGAGAATGACGACGTCGGGCGCGAAGACTGCAAAACTGCGCAGCGCCTCCGCGCCGGTGCCCGCACTCATGATGGCATAGCCGCTCGCTGTGAGGCTCGGCTTGAGGAAGCGTTGAATTTGCGGCTCGTCATCGACGATCAAGATTTTCTGCTTCTCGCTCACGTCGCACCGCCTTCGACATGAGCGGATTGAGGCACATCGCGCGGCTTCGGAAAGCACATGGAAATGCGTGTTCCGCGCCCGTTTTCGAGTGGGCTTTCAGCCGAGATCACGCCGCCCATCGCCGCCACAACGCGCCGGCCGATGGCCAAGCCAAGCCCTGTTCCGGGCACCGATGGCGAATGCGAACCTCGGTAGAATTTGTCGAAGACATGCGGCAGGTCTTGCGGACGGATACCGGAACCCTGATCGTCAATCGTCACGGTGTAGTCGTCCGAGGTTTGCCGCAGGCGCACGACGATGGGCAGGCGCTCGGCTGAAAAGCGCGCGGCATTGTCGAGCACATTGAGAACGACGTGTTCGAATAGAATGGCATCGCCCCGAACAAGGGCATTTGGCGCGGCAACGTCGATCACGAATTCGGCAGTCGGCAGCAGTCGGCGGGCACGTGCGACGCTTGCCGCAATAATGTCCTGAAGATCGATCCAGTCGCGCGTGATGTCGGGCTCGCCCGAGTCCATGCGTGTCATATCGAGGAGATTGGTGACGAAGCGAGAAAGCCGCACGGCTTCCTCTTCTATCGTCAACAGGAGGTCGGCGCGCGTCTCGTCCGGCATCCGGGAGCCGAGTTCCCGCAGACTGGTCGCGGCGCCCTGTATGGAGGCAAGCGGCGTCTTGAGATCATGCGAAATTGAGGACAGCAATGCCGACCGCAAGCGTTCGCGTTCCGCATCCTGGCGCGCCGCAGCCTTCTCGCCTTCCAGTGCAATTCTGTCGAACGCGATAGCGGCGTTCTGCAGCATGGACTGAAGCGCCTCGTCTTCCTCCAGGCTCAGGGTCTCGTGCCTTTGCAGGCCAAGCAGTGCTACCCGGCGGTCGCCGGCAAGCACGGGATGAAATTCAAAGGACGACCCTGGCCACCCACGCGCGGACGGATACACGGCGTCTTTGTTGCGCGCGGCGCGCTGCGCGGCCTGCACGTCTGCACTATCGAGCGTGATGTGATCCGGCACGGAGGCGCGCGTCTCCAGATCCTCGCCGCCGAGCACGACGGCCGGCGATGAAAAGAGTTTCGCGGCCTCTGATGCCAAGGCCTGGCTGGCGGCCCCGATTGTCAAAGCACCGGACAAGCCCGCCGCAAAATCATTGAGCGCTTTGAGACTGGCGGCCCGCTGGCGCGCGCGTTCCGCAACCTCGCGCATCCGACCGGCGAGGCTGCCCGTCGCCGCTGCCACGCCGTAGAAAACGAATAGCGCAAACATATCGCGCGGATCGTTGATCGCGAACGTGTAGGCGGGCGCAATGAAGAAGAAATTGTACGCGAGAAACGACAACGTCGCGGCTGAAAGCCCTGTCCAGGTTCCAAGCGCGACAGAGCTTGTGACGATGGCGAGAATGTAGAGCATGGCGACGCCATGCGCCGGCAGCCAGTGAGACAGCACTAGCCCTGCCGCGGTGATGATAGCCGTCAGACCGAGCGCAACGCCTGCAGCGCTAAACCCCGTCATAGGTCGCGGCAGCCGATCCCAGAAATCCGGTGATTGTGTCAGCGCCGCTCGCATCTCAGCATGGTTGCCGTTGTTGTGTCGCAGCGAAGCTAGTCGATTGGGCGTCAGCCAGGAAGGTTCTTTATGGTTTCCTTATACGCAGCCGATCGATGCCGTATGGAACCCTTACGGTCAGATCCCGAAGTTGTCGCGAATGCCGATTGCGACAATGAGGTATTCGATGTCCGTCCATATAGCCGACCTGGATCACGCCGCAGCGGGCGCGCCGCCCATTCGGAAATCAAGTTTCTGGGCACTGGCGATTGGAGCGGTCGGCGTTGTCTATGGCGATATCGGCACCAGCCCGCTTTATGCCATGAAGGAATCTCTCAACGCAGCGCGAAACGGCGGCGAACCAACCGCAGCCATGATCTCCGGTGTCTTGTCACTGATGCTGTGGGCGC
>JBOFCQ010000170.1:0-3396 GCA_051646145.1 Hyphomicrobium sp. | reverse complement strand
GGCTCGACCGGGCGTTGGCGGGCGAGCACGACGCGCTGATCTCGGCTCAGGATCGCGATATTCTCAAAGTTCTGCGCGATCCGCGCTGGTCGGACGTGGCGCAGGAGCTGGGCCAGCAGGCCGAACCGCTGAAAGCGGTCATGGTGGCGCTGGCCGCACACTATTTCCTGGTCGAGCGTTCGAGCGATCAGCGCCCGATCGATCCCGTCGCGCGCTTCCATCTCGGCAACGGCGCGCGGCTCGAGCGCATCAACTGGCTCGCCGACACCTCAGAAAAAGGTCTGCGCGAGGCGCATGGCCTGATGGTCAACTATCGCTATGATCTCGGCGAAATCGAGCGCAACCACGAAGCTTTCGTCGCCGATGGCACCGTGGCCGCCTCGCGCGGCGTCAAAGGGCTTCTGCGATCGGCATCGAAGGGCAAGGCCGTGCCCGCACTGCCTTTGCTGCAAGGAAAACAGCAAGCACCGGCCGTTGTGACGCCGCCACCGCCAACGCGTGATGACGGCGGCGCCGCGCCCGCCACGTGAGGATGCGCGCTTGGATGCGCGCCGGCCGCTGCGAGACTTGTTTTCGCTAGAGGGCCATGCACTATGCAGCCGTAAGGCGCGGACCCGATGAGTGGTGCCGCGCACGATGACAGGGACGTGCAAGGAACCGCCATGCGCTACGACGAACAGGACCGCGAGAGCAAAAACGTTGAAGATCGTCGCGGCCAGGGCGGTGGTTTTCAATTTCCAGGCGGCCGCGGCATTCAAATTCCGGGCGGCGGCGGTTTCAGTCTGACGACGCTGCTGATCCTCGGTGCGCTCATGCTGTTCATGGGCATCAATCCGCTCGACGTGCTGCTGGGCGGCGGCGGCGGCGGATCGCAGAATTTTCCCGATATTCGCATGCCGCGTTCGGAACGGCCGGTCTCGAACGATGCGCCCGGCGCCGATATTCCAGGCCTGCCCGGCAGCACGCGCGAAGCGCAAAAGCCCGCCAACGAAGACGAGATGAAGCAGTTCATCGGCCGCGTCCTCGCCGACACGGAAGACGTCTGGAATCGCGTGTTCAAGGGCTTCGGCGAAAACTATCGCGAGCCGCCGCTGGTTCTCTTCTCCGGCATGACGCGCACGGCGTGCGGCGCGGGTCAGGCGGCCATGGGGCCGTTCTATTGCCCGCTCGATCAGAAGGTCTACATCGACTTGTCGTTTTATGACGAGTTGAAGCGTCGCTTCAATGCCGGCGGCGACTTCGCGCAGGCCTATGTCATCGCGCACGAAGTGGGTCACCACGTGCAGACGCAGCTCGGCATCGCGGAGAAGGTGCAGGAACTGAAGAGCCGCAGCGATGAGCGCACGGCCAATCAGATTCAGGTGCGCATGGAGTTGCAGGCCGACTGCCTTGCCGGCGTCTGGGCGCACCTCAATCATCAGAT
Source organism: Hyphomicrobium sp. (assembly GCA_051646145.1). Taxonomy (GTDB): domain Bacteria; phylum Pseudomonadota; class Alphaproteobacteria; order Rhizobiales; family Hyphomicrobiaceae; genus Hyphomicrobium_B. The sequence goes on along the minus strand of JBOFCQ010000170.1, from coordinate 1,973 downwards.
GAAGAACCGCTTGGAACCCGGCGATATCGACGAAGCGATGAATGCCGCTTCGCAGATCGGCGACGACATGATCCAGAAGCGCACGACGGGGCGCGTGGTGCCGGATGCCTTTACGCATGGCACGGCGGCGCAGCGTCAGCGCTGGTTCAAAACCGGGCTCGAAGCCGGCAAGATGGAAGTATGCGACACGTTCAATACGTCCAACCTTTGACGCCTGACGCCGCCTTGGCGGCGTCGCGGATTGAGGTCGCGTGATGGCAGCAGGGACTGCGGCAAGGCTTGGTCATCGTAGAACGGGAGGGGTGCATGGCGCACGCCCGATGGTCCGTTCAGGACTGGCCGCCGCAGGCTTCGCCGTCACGCAATTCCGTCGTCACTGCCGGCGCATTGGCGTCTTTGCTTTCGCCGTGATCATTTCAGCCCTGATACAGGGCGTGTCGCCGCGCCCGGCCAACGCTGATGCTGGAACAGCGACGCAGGAACACATGCGCGCGGTTATGGCGCGTTCGTTCGCGGATGCGGCCGGCACGTGGCGCACGCTGCTTGGCACCTATGCGATCACGCTCGAAGCCCCCCACATCAGCTTCGTGCCGAAGGTGAAGGCCTCACACTGCTACGGTCTCTATGTCGGCGCCGGGCCGGTCTATTGCACGGGCAATAGCACCGTGTTCGTCAGCATCGAAGATTTGCAGAGCATCGCCGACAAACTCGATGGCGTGCCGACTGCCGGCTACGTGTTTCTCGTCGCGCACGAATTGGCGCACCATGTGCAGAAGGTCGTTGGCCGTTTTGCGCTGCTGTCGCGCAAGGTCCGCAACGATCCAGCGCATGCGCGCACGGCGTTTCTCAAATACGAACTTGAAGCCGATTGTCTGGCGGGCGTGTGGGCGGCCCACGCGCAGCCCGAGGGCTATGCACAAGAGCGCGCCGCCGGCATCCTGTCGGCGATCGACGTCGTCGGTGACGACAAGGTGCAACAGCGGACATCGGGCATCGTCGATCCCAACTCATTCACGCACGGCTCGTCCGAGCAGCGCGCGCGCTGGTTCATGGCCGGGTTCAACGCGCGCTCGATCGATGGCTGTGACGTGCTGGGGCGCGAGCAGTTCTGACATGTGGCAGGGTTGCGGGCGATGCGGCGCTGCCGGAATGCGTGGCCGGGATGCGTGTCCGAAATGTTTGGCCGGAATACTTGCATTGTGGCGCGGCTTGATCGCGATCAGCGACGCCTACGCGGATTTTGCCTGAAACTATCATCAGATGACGGACCCGCCGCTGGCTATGAGTGGCTGCGCGCGCGGATCTGAGGCCATTGCCGGCGCACCAGATGGTGCAACCGGCCAAGGCACGTGGGTTACAGGGGAGTGAGAACCATGACGACCAATATGTCGAACTTCGATCGCGCTCTGCGGCTGATCGTTGGCATTCTGCTGGTGGCGCTCGCACTCGGGCTGCACGACGCAGGTAACGCGCCGCAATCCGCGATTTGGTGGGGCTGGATCGGCATCATTCCGCTGGCGACGGCGTTCCTCGGCTGGTGCCCGCTCTATCGGCTGCTTGGCATCAGCACGTGCAAGCGCGCGTGATATGGCGCGGCGGCGCTGTTGCACGCGGCGCCGTTGACGGGCATGCGCCCGAATATGTGCCGTTCGCAGGGGAGTCCGAAATTACAGCGCGTCGCCTGAGAAGGCGCTGACCTTGCACGGGATGTTCTTGGCAGCCAGCGCTTTGCAGACGCGCGCGGCTTCGGCCTTCGATTTGATCGGGCCGGCGATCAGATCGTAATTCGGATTGACCTCGTCGCCGTTGGTCACATAGCGCGCCTGCATGTTCTGCAGCGTATCGCCATGGCGCTCGGCAAGCAGGCTCCAGCTCAGCCGCAGGCTGTCAACCGACGCGCCCGACGACAATTGCACGCCAACGGGGCGCGGGGCTTCGGTGACGACGGCCGGACCAAAATCGAGCGCGTCTGC
>JBOFCQ010000165.1:0-2980 GCA_051646145.1 Hyphomicrobium sp. | reverse complement strand
TCAAATCGAAGGGATCACCGGTTACGCCCGGAATGGCAATGCGCCCGTCGCCAACTTCGAGTGCGATTTCGGCTTTGTCGATTTCGCCGCTGGTCGACAACTGCAGCGTCGCATCGCCCGAGACGCGCATGTCCAGCATTTTCAGCAGCGCGAGCGGCGGTGCTGCCGCCGACAACGTAGAGGGCACCAGGTCGCGGACCGTCGTCTTGACTATCAGCGTGTCGGTGCGCTCGGACTCGTCGGTCAGAAACGAAACGGCCCATGGGCCGCGCGGCGATTCAACCGTTGCCCGGCCGGAGATGACGCTGCGCTTGCGGCCATGATTGAAATCGACGTTGACCTCGGGCACGCGCCAGGAACTGCGCTGGCCAGCATATTCCAGAACGACGGTCGCATTGCGCACGCCGAATTCCGTCAGATACGACGACGCGTCGAGGCGTTTGCGGGCCCGGCGCGATGCTTCGCTCAACAGGCGCGGCAGATTGAGCGGTTCGGCTTTGTCCGTGCCGGCAGACGGCGCGACCGGTGGTGCGGGGCTGCCATTCACGCGCGCATCAGACCGCGGATTTGCGAGCTTGGGGTCGTGCGCAAGGCGCAGTTCAATGCCGCCCTCATCGGTGAAGACGAGGTTGATTTCGGGATCGATCAATTCGATGCGCTCGGGCACGACCTGCAGGCGCCACAGCGCGGCACTCGAGACGCTGACGGCAGCCAGCGGCGCTACCGCCACCACGTCGCCGTTGGCTTCGAGCACGCTCATGTTGCGCAACCGGAAGTCGAGGCCGCCGTTGCTGCCAAGCGACAGTTCCGCGCCGCCGATCTTCACCTGGTTGTCAGACAGTTCGGCGTTGATGCCGCGTTCGATAGGGCCGACGACGACATCGAAAGAAATGGGTCCATGGCGCAATCGCACGAAGATGACGCCAACCGCAATGAGCGCGAGCAGCACCATGGGGACGGCCGTGTAAAGGCAGAACTTCGAGCCGCGCTTCAACGTCGTCAAAACGGCTTGCGAACGCAGCGCGGCCGGAACGGCCGGACCCGGCGTCGGCGCCAGCGGACGCGACCCAGGCGCCTTTCCCCCGCGCGATGGCGCGCGCGAAGAGGAGGACCGGTTTTGGGATGCTGTGACCGGCTCCTGGCCAGCGGAAGAGCCGCCACCGGGTCGCTGGCCTGTCGGTACCGTGTTCAACCTTGTCCCTCGCCTTCGACCACCTGAACCACAGGAGGCATTCCGCACGTTATGACGATCGACGCATGATGATGTTCAAAACCATCAGGTTGCCTCAGCTGTCCTTTCCCTGATTCGGGGACCGCCGAACACCTGCCAAACATCACTTACAAGACCGACGCGCTACGAGTCAGGTACCGGTTCAATAGCGACAAAAGAAAGGCAACTTACATGGCCCAAGACGGCAAAATTGCCCCAGACTTCAAGCTCCTCGACGAGGAGGGTCAGACGGTCAAGCTCTCCGCCATGAAGGGCAAACCCGTCGTCGTGTATTTCTACCCCAAAGACGACACGTCCGGTTGCACCGCTGAGGCAAAGGACTTTTCCTGTCTCATTGACGCATTTCACGCCGAAGGTGCCGAAATTATCGGCATTTCACCCGATAGCGTCGCGTCCCACAAGAAATTCAAGACGAAGCATGCGCTGGCCGTGCGTCTCGTCGCGGATGTCGAAAAAGCCGCGGCGGAAGCCTATGGCGTCTGGGTGCAGAAATCGATGTACGGGAAAACGTACATGGGCGTTGAACGCGCGACATTCCTGATCGACAGCAAAGGCCGGATTGCGAAAAGTTGGCGCAAAGTCAAGGTTCCCGGCCATGTCGATGAGGTGCTGGCGGCCCTCAAAAACCTGAAATCCAAGACGTAGTCACGCCTGCGAGCGCCAGATCTGTCAGCGGTGGCGCGACTTGCCACAGTTGCGGCGCAACAGGGCGCTACACGGATCGAACGGAGTGCCTTAAGGTGTACGACGATGGTGGTGGCAAGAGGCTTGCACCGTTATCATTGTCACTGCGCGGCGGCGGCTGAAGAAGGTCGGCGTGGCGCGTTGGGAGCTGGGGCAATATCGGGCGCTTGGGGTGACTATCGGCGTGGGCAAATCCCGGCCGGTTTAGAAAGCTCAAGTGCGCGTCGCCACTGGCTCAGCAGGGGACTGCGTGTGCGTCGGACGGTGTCTGGATTTGAGGACGTGTCCGCGTGGTGTGACCGATAGTTGTGTTTGAGGGGAGTAGTATTCAGATGTTACCGAATTTTCGGAAGCCCGATCAGGACGCCGCGCGGCCGGCGACGGCACCGACGTTGACTGTCGCTGACGCTTCCAAGAGTTTTCCCGCACGCCCCATTATGCCGGCCGGACGCTCCGACCGCGCCGCCGTATCCGTCATCGGCCCCGATCTGACCATCACCGGTAACCTCGTCTCCAAGGGCGAAGTGCAGATTGAAGGCATCATCGACGGCGATATCCATGGCAGCCACGTCATCGTAGGCCCGCAGGCCCGCGTCAACGGCGGCATTCTGGCTGAAGAAGTGGTCGTGCGCGGCCATGTTGTCGGATCGGTCAAGAGCAAGCGCGTGATGCTGCAGGCTTCGAGCCAGGTCGAAGGCGACATCTATCACAACGCCATCTCGATCGAAGAAGGCGCGATGTTCGAAGGCAAGTCTCGCCGCACGAACGACGATCCGCGCACCGTTCAAACGCATAGTGGCAGCGCGCCACATGCCTTCGCGCCGCCGGTTCCCAAAATCGGCTGACGCCAACCGACACGGCAGGGCGGGACCGCGGCGAACACGTGTGCGTTCGGTCGCGCGCCTCGCGTCACATGCCCTGTCACATACCCCCGGTGCGCCACGGCTTGATTTGAAGCCGTCGCCCGGCGAGGCCCGCGAACGACGCGACGCGGCACGTCATCACCACCACCTGATGCAGCGAACCCGCCTGTTCGAGTGCACGGCACATGGCAGCGAGCCGCGC
>JBOFCQ010000143.1:0-16273 GCA_051646145.1 Hyphomicrobium sp. | reverse complement strand
ATAACGGCATCGCCGCACCGGCAGGATGCGTTCGACGCCTGCGCCTACTTGATGGACTACCTGAAGACGCTCGCCCCCTTCTGGAAGAAAGAAACTGACGCCGCCGGTGTCGGCACATGGGTCGATGCGCGCGATTGCGATACCACGGCCGCCGATCGCTGGCGCCCCGCTTCGAAATAGCTGCACGCCGCCAACGTCACGGGCACCGCCGCGCGCCTTGAGGCGGCCGTTAACGCTGCCTTAACCCTCTGCTTGCAATAACCTTAACATCGCCAGCGACGGTCCGTGAAAACGCCATCTTCGCGGGGCATCACCATCTGACCCGGCGCGCAATTCGGGATTGCACAGGCGCCGGCGGGGGTTTGTTGATTATGCGTTTGAGGGTTTTCCGGCTTTTTGGCCGAACAATCGTGTTGGGTGTGTCGCTTGCCGGCGCGGCTATGGCTGCGGACGGCGACACGCAGGCACTGCCGCAAGTTGCCGCCGCGGAGATTGCCGCTGCCCACCCGGCAGCGCCCACTGCCGATCGCCCTGCCGCCGCACCCCGCCCAATCGCCGCGCCGAAGCCGGCCGTCAGACCCTCCGCCACGCCAGCCGCGCGCGCTCCTGCGGCCGCCGCTCTTCCGCGCACGCGCTTCGTCGTCGGCATGTCCCGCAAAAGTGAATTCCAGGTCTTCTCGCTCGCCAATCCGAACCGCGTCGTGGTCGAGCTTCCCGACGTTGATATTCAACTCCCAGATCAGCGCGCCGGTGGCGCAACCGGCCTCGTCAAATCCTTCCGCGGCGGCCTCGCGGCGCCGGGCAAAACGCGCATTGTGATCGACGTCACGGAGCCGGTCGTTGTCGAAACGGCAAAAGTCGAAAAAGCCGGCGATGGCCAGCATCGCCTCGCACTCGAAATCGTACCGCTGGCCGCATCGCTGAAGGCCGGCGCGCGCAAGGGCCTCAAGGTGCAGCCCGCAGGCCTTGGCGCTTCGGGGCTGCAACAGCCGCCGTTGCCTAAACCTGCGATCAGCCCGCGCCTGCGCGCCGCCAAGGCGTTCAAGCCGGTCATCGTCATCGATCCCGGACACGGCGGCATGGACTCAGGCGCCGTCAAATACGGAACGGTTGAAAAGAACGTCGTGCTGGCATTCAGCCATACGCTGCGCGAACGCCTCGAGAAGACCGGCCGCTACCGCGTGCTGATGACCCGCGACAAGGACATCTTCATCGAACTCGACGAGCGCCTCGCCTACGCCGAGCGCAACAGCGCCAACCTGTTCATCGCCATTCATGCCGACTATGCCAGCAGCCGCGCGCGCGGCGCCTCGATCTTCACCCTGCGCGACCGCGTGGCGAAAGACTTGCAGCGCTCGGCCAAGGATCGCTCGGCGGAGAAGGTCTTGTCGGCGAGCGAACTGAAGACAGTGCGCCGTTCGTCCGGCGAGAATTCCACCGTCACCAACATTCTTGCAGATCTTGCCGAGCGCGATGTCGAGCGCACGCGTGAGCGCACGGACGTGTTCGCGCGCGCCATCGTCGACAACATGAGCGAAAGCACGACCATGCGGAATGAGCCGGAACAGCAGGCCGCGTTCCGCGTGCTTAAGACAGCGCAATTTCCGTCGGTTCTGATCGAATTGGCCTATGTCACGAACCAGCAGGACGCGCAGAACCTGAAATCCGATGAGTGGCGCGAGAAAGTTTCGGACTCGATCTCAAGTGCCGTCGACAACTACTTCTCGAACCAAGTCGCCTTGATGCCGATGTAAGGCGCACGGCGGACATGTCAGCAGCGCCAAGCGCCCGTTGCGCAGCGCTGAGCCAACGGCAAAATTCTGAAAAACAAAAGGCCAGCGCGCGAGCAGCTGGCCTTTGCATTTCCAATCTGGCCGGAGCGCATCGCACGCTCAACCCCGGCTAATCCTCAGTCAAGCTATACATGGGGGGTGTTTCTGGTGTTGTCGCCAGAGGAGAAGTATCCAGTGGCGGCCCTCACTGTTGGGCCGGAAATCACGTGCAACGATTTTAGACGACGTGGAACGAGATGGTCGGTGATAGCGCTTCTGCATGAGGCACTCCATCTTCCGGAACTCCGCCGCTCCGCTTGGCCGAGCGGAACCGATCGCACGGGCTCGCACACGGTCGTCCGTCGAGCTGGCGGGCTCGCTCGTGGACGGCCGGACGCTGCTGGCCCGATCTTCGGTGGCGGATCAGTTTGGACAGGTGCGTGAGTTGGCTCGTCCACGGTGGCGTCGGAACTCCCTCGGGCGGCCCTATCCATTGCCACCGCGTCCCGTCGATCCACCCCTGCCGGCCCATCCGGAACCGGTTCAGAGACATTAAAGGGCATCCGACCCTTCACTCTCTCTCTGACGCTCGCACGTGGCCGCTCGCCCCTGCGCCGCCCCCGTCTTGAGACCGGGCAGCAAGGGATCGCGACCCCTCACACTTTCTAAGCTAAGTGATTCGTGTGACGTTTCGTGAGATCGGCAACATAAGACGCCGGCGCGATGAGTTGCAGAGGCGGCCCGCCCGCGGAAATCTCAGCGGACATCACACCACAGCCGTCGCCATCAATTTCCATGGCGACTGGCTTCTGCCGGCCAATGCGCACCTTCGAACACGTGGTGACGTGGACATAGGACGGCCGCCACGCAGCCGTTGCCAGCCGTCCGGTCGCGAGCGCCAGAGACGCGCCGAGGAGATGCGCGCGCGAGCCACCCGTCACAACGACGGCAACCAGTTGATCGGCGCCGAGCTGCGTGTCGGCCGTCAAACGAAATGACCCGCCATAGCGAGAGGCGTTCGAGACGATGACCCAACTTGCCTGCACGCTGTCGCCGTCTATTTCAACATCGAAGCGATCGGGCATGGCTTTGAGTGCTTTGCAAACCGGACCCGCATAGGCCAGCCGTCCAAACACGCGCTTTGTACGCTGATTGAGGGCTGCAATGATGCGGCCGTCGAAGCCTGCGCCTGCCATGAGAAAAAATGGCGCGCCATTGACGTATCCGCCACGCGCCGTGAAGACGGGACCATCGAGCAGCACGGCCGCTACATCGGCCGCGCGCAGGCTGAGACCGATCTCATGTGCCATCACGTTGCCGGTGCCGAGTGGAATGATGCCGACCGGCAGATTGCCGTCAGCGGCGCCTGCCGCCACGGCGCGGATCGTGCCATCTCCGCCGGCCGCGATCACCGCGTCGACGTCGCGGGCATGGGCCAGTTGCGAGACACGCGCGGTCGCATCGGCGGCGCTGGTGGCGGCAACGGTTTGCACGTGTGCGCCACGTCGCGCCATGAGCGCCAGAACGCTGTCGAGCAACGGTACGTTGGCCGTGCCTGAAGCGCGGTTGTGGACGAGAGCGAAGCGCTGGCGCATGACAATCCGTAATGCAGCGAAAACACGGCTCCAAGCCGCGGGTGCGGATCGGAGCCGGAGGCGTAGATCTGTGACACATTCGTGTCAACGATGGCGTTGCAATGGCGCCGTCCTGCGTCTCGCTGTCTTGCGGCTGGCGTACTGCGTACAGATTTCAACGCAGCGCGCAGCGGGTGTGATCGGCCAACGCAAAACGGGAGCGGCCATTCACCCGCTCCCGCCATCGTGTGTCGTCATCAGCCCGACCGCGCTTTCGCGCTGATCGATGAGATCAGGCGCGCGGCGCTTCTTCACGCCGTGCGGAATTCTGCACGGCCTTCTGCACCTTTTCGAAGGCGCGCACTTCGATCTGCCGGATGCGCTCGCGGCTGACGCCGAATTCAGACGACAAGTCTTCGAGCGTCGCGGGGTCTTCGCGCAGACGGCGGGCTTCGAAGATCTGACGTTCGCGGTCGTTCAACACCGACATCGCATTGGTCAGATAGTTGCGACGCATCTTCATTTCTTCGTCTTCGACAAGACGATCTTCCTGTGTCGGCGTTTCGTCGACGAGCCAATCCTGCCATTCGCCACTTTCGGCATCGGCGCGGATCGGAGCGTTGAGCGAAGAATCGCCGCTCAAGCGCCGGTTCATGTTGACGACATCCTCCTCGGGAACACCGAGGCGGGTTGCGATCGTCTTGACATGTTCGGGCTTCAGATCGCCTTCTTCCAACGCCTGCAGCTGGCTCTTGGCGCGCCGCAGATTGAAGAACAGCTTCTTCTGCGCGGCCGTGGTGCCCATCTTCACGAGGCTCCACGAGCGCAGGATGTATTCCTGGATCGACGCGCGGATCCACCACATCGCATACGTTGCGAGGCGGAAGCCCTTGTCGGGCTCGAAGCGCTTCACGGCCTGCATCAAGCCGACGTTGCCTTCGGAGATCACTTCGCCGATTGGCAAGCCATAGCCCCGATAGCCCATGGCGATGCGCGCCACGAGGCGAAGATGGGACGTGACCAGCTTTTCAGCGGCGTCGGAATCGGCATGCTCCTGCCAGCGCTTGGCGAGCATGAATTCCTCGCCCGGCTCAAGCATCGGGAACTTGCGGATCTCGTCCAGATAACGCGACAGCCCAAGCGAACCGCCCGCTACCGTCGGTAAAGACCTAGTCGCAGCCATATCGTTTCAATGCCGGCCTTCCCCCGTCTAACGGTTCGGCACGGCCCTCCATTGGCGAAACACACGTGGCAACAAGAACGTTAAGGTCGCTGTGGTTCCGGCGCTCGTTACATATGTGTTAGCCGCCGGAATGCACGCCCTCGGGGGCATGACGCCGATCAATGTTATGTGATTACATTCAGCGGCGCGGACGGGTTGGCGCGCGGCGGGCGGCGCGGACACCGCCCTCGCCTTCAGGCGAAGCCTCGGCAGCAGGGCCAACCGGCCTGCCACCTGACTTCAACGCGTCTAATAGCTCAATCATTTCAGGCGGCAAGGCGCTGTCGCAGCGTACGATCTTGCCGGTGCGCGGATGGCTGAAGCTCAAATGCGCGGCGTGCAGGGCCTGCCGGTTCAACCCCAAAAGCGCCGTCTGCGCCGGAACCGATAGGGTCGAAATCCGCGTTTTGTGCCCGGCTCCGTACGTTTGATCCCCCAAAAGAGGATGGCCGATATGCGCCATGTGGACCCGAATCTGATGTGTGCGCCCGGTTTCAAGCTCGAGGCGCAGGAGCGACGCGACGGCGGGCTTGGTCGGCCCATCAAACGTCTCGACCACTTCGTAGTGCGTGATGGCGTGGCGGCCGCCATCGGCGCGCGCCACGGCGATCTTCGTGCGATTGGCGGAACTGCGTTCGAGCGGCACATCGATGACGCCTTTCGGCCTCCCCGGCACGCCCCAGACGAGCGCCAGATAGGCGCGGGACAGGCGGCCGTCGGCGCCGTGGCTGCGGAATTGGTCGGAAAGACTTTGATGGGCGGCGTCAGTCTTGGCGACCACGAGCAGCCCGCTCGTATCCTTGTCGATACGATGGACAATGCCGGGGCGCTTGACGCCGCCGATGCCGGACAGGCTATCGCCGCAATGGTGAACGAGCGCATTGACCAGCGTGCCCGAGGCATGTCCTGCCGCCGGATGCACAACGAGGCCCGCCGGCTTATCGATGACGATGACGTCGCGATCTTCGTAGACGACCGTCAGCGCCACGTCTTCGCCGCCGATATCGGCGTCGGCGGCCGGAGGCACGTCAACGACATAGGTTTCGCCTGGTTTGACCCTGGCGGACGCCTCCCGTATGGTCTCGGACCCTCGCCGGACTTGGCCGTCGCGGATCAACGCTTGCAACCGTGCGCGCGACAGATCCGGAATGTGCGACGCCAGCCAGCGATCGAGGCGGGCACCGCCTTGATCGGCTTGAACATCGGCGCTGAATACCGCGGGCTTTTCGGTGTTGCCGGTCACGTGGCCACACGCGTCCTCTATCGTATGTTTTAAACGCAACGGATTGTATCGATGTCTGACACGAACGCCGCTCTCGGATCGACCACCACCGGCGATGGCGGCGCCGCGAGTGACGACGCTCTCATGCGGGAAATGCGCCTGCAGCGCAACCTCAAGATCCTGGTCGCGGGGTTGGGTCTGCTGATCGGGGCCGGGCTCCTCGCCATCGTCCTGCGCGTCATCTGGCTGGCGCGGCAAGGGCCGGCTGGCGGAGCATCCGTCTCGGAAAACGTAACGGCCGTGGCGTTGCCGAGCGGCAGCGACATCATCCTCGATTTGCCGACGGGCGCGCGCATAGTCGCCGTTTCGATCTCCGGCAACCGCGTTGCTGTCCATCACGAGAGCCCTGCGGGCGCGGTCATCTCCGTCGTCGATCTCGAAACGGGCCGGCGTGTCGCCGATATCAAGACCCGCTTCACCCCGCCGCGCAACTGACGCCTTGCGCGTCGTCCGAAAGCCGTAGGTTTACGGCGTACTAGGCTTGCGCGTCTGCGCCGCTCGCCTGCGATGCTTGGCAACAAAGGGTTGGCGACAAACGCCTTGATCTGCGCAATCTGCTCGCCTATAGCTCGATGCCTGTGGCGCGCCCCGTTCGTCTAGTGGCCCAGGACACCCGCCTCTCACGTGGGCAACAGGGGTTCGAGTCCCCTACGGGGCGCCACGCCACCATCTCCGGAATTGATCGCGAAAAAAGCGCAGCACTGCCGCGACGGGCTGTTCATGGCCTGCCGTCCAGCGCTGACGATCGCATCGTCGAATTGAGAACGCTCTATTTCTTGGCGCGCTTCGCGACCTTCTTCGGCGCGGTTTCGCCGGCGATCAGCGCCAAACGTTCAGCCCTCAAACGCGCCGTCTTGGCACGCGTCGCCTGACGCTGCGCTTCGATGTCTTGCATCGCCTGCGAGGCATCGCGTTCGCGCTGAAGTTTCAATTCTGCTGCTTTCGCCAAGACATCCTCACGACGACGCTCTGGCTTGTGCTTATCGACCGAACCCTGGAGCACGGCATTCTTTGAATATGTCCACATGCTCTTGATATGGGGGATCCGCGGAAATTTCACAAACTTTAATTGGCAAGCCATTATAATTACGCAATTTTCTGGATGGCAAAATTTGCTTAATCGGGCGCTATTCCGCTCGATCGCGCGCCGCGCACGCGGCAAACTCAGCATCATGCCCTTAGGCCCTCTGAGCCGGACGCCGTCGTCCCGGCGGGCATGCAAGCGCCTTCGGACGCGACACTGCGATTGGAATTTCACTGCACTGCTAAGCTCCGCAGTTCTTGTTATTTGGCCAAGTCAGCAACATGGCCTCTTATGATCCAGCCGACACCAATCGGGATTGGCCGCGGTGATTTCGAGAGCGACTTGCGCCGCGTCATCAAACGCTAAGATTCCACGGCGCTGCCGTGGACTCCGCCATGAGGAGCACGCCATGACGATTTTCAACGAAACGAGACCGCTGACCGCAGATGTGATTGCGCGCAGTCCCAAGCACGCATGCTCTCAGATGTGGTGTTGACGCGCGCCGTCACAACCAACCCCACACATCACATCCATCCCATCTGAAGAGGGTTCTGGCCTTGCCAGGACAAGAGCACCCATGACCAGCGCATATGTCATCGAAGTCGGCAGCGACCAGGCCGGCCTAATTATCCGAGAGGAAGGCGAGCACGCCTATCAGTTCCACGCGGCCCATCGCGGCTATCAAGCGCTCGAAGGGCAGTTGTTTGCCAATCCACTGCTCGCCGAGCGCGCAGCCATCGCGCACGCGGCCGGTGCACGACGTGCAAACCCAACGCGGCATGCCGTACGCGGGGTCAGCCGATGAGCAAGCGTTACAGCTACTTCACGCGCCTTCGCCGCAACAAGGTTCGCGTCGAGGCACGGCGTCGGCCCTACGCGTCCGCCATTGTCGATGACGCCCACGCGTCACGCGACGAGACAGCAAAGGCGCCGCCGCATCCGCGCGTCGACACTCACCAGCAGTTGGCCGCCGAGTTCTAACCGACCGGCGCCACGACGACACTCCCTGGACTGAACTCCTTTGGAGCGCGGTCACCTTCAAGGCCGGTCACTGTCGTACAGATGACCGACCTCTTTTCTCAACGCGGCACTCAGCGCGACCGGGGCCCGCACACAGCGCGGCTGATCGATCTCCCGGTCGCCTAGTGCCAATTTCTCTCCAGCAGAATCAGCCCGTGAAGGACATCACATCATGACGCACAAACGCATTTGGCCCGCGCTCAGCGCCGCCTCGACATTTCTGGCTCTCACCTCAATCGCGGCACTCGCCGATACCAGCCTGTTGAATGCCTCCTATGACGTGTCGCGCGAACTCTACAAGGAGATCAACCCGGCGTTTGCAGCGGCATGGAAAGCTAAAACCGGCGAAGCGATCGACCTGAAACAAGCGCACGGCGGCTCGACCAAGCAAGCACAGGCAGTGGCCGAAGGGCTTGAAGCGGATGTCGTGACCCTCAATCAGCCGACCGATCTCGACTTCCTGGTCAGCAAGGGCGCCGTCGACGCCGATTGGCGCACGCAATTCCCAAATGGCGCCGCGCCGTACACGACGACGAGCGTATTTCTCGTGCGCGCCGGCAATCCAAAGGGCATCAAGAACTGGGATGACCTGACGAAGCCGGGCGTGTCGGTTGTCATTCCAAATCCAAAGACCTCAGGCAACGGACGCTACACCTATCTCGCCGCTTGGGGTTATGCGCAGGACGCACTCGGCAGCGCCGACAAAGCGAAAACGTTCGTGGCCGCGCTGTTTGCCAACGTACCTGTATTCGACGGCGGCGGTCGCGGCGCAACCACGACGTTCACGCAGCGCAGTATCGGCGACGTGCTGGTCACGTTTGAGAACGAAGCCGCGCTGATCAAGAATGAGGTCGACGGCGCCAATTTCGATGTTGTCTATCCCTCGCTCAGCGTGGAGGCCGCGCCGCCGGTGGCGGTCGTCAAGCCGGTGGCTGAAAAACGCAAGACTGCCGAACTTGCACGCGGCTATCTAACGTACCTCTATGGCGACGACGCGCAGCGCATCATCGCCAAGCACAACTTCCGCCCCCGCAGCGAGGCCGTGCGCAAAGAGTTCGCCGCGCACTTCCCCGACATCAAAACGTTCACGGTCGAAGACAAGATCGGCCCGTGGGCCGACGTGCAGAAAGCGCATTTCGCTGACGGCGGCATCTACGATCAGATTACGACAGCAAATGCAGGCAAAAGTCAGTGATCGACTTGCCGGCGGGCCGGCCTCACGAGGCCGGCCTGATCAGGTCGCAATCTTGGATACTTGCGACACCTCAGCCGACAATTTTTCGTCGAACTCTCGCAGCAGGAACAGACTGACGTCGTCCAGCGTGTCGTGGCCCTTGCGGAACGGCTTTTCCAGCATGCTGATCAAATGCAGCGCATAAATGAACATGTAGGACACGAAGCCGAACATCAGTGCCGACTCGGGCGATCCTTCCGTTTCTAGGAACAACAGCAGGAAGATCACCGACGCGACGATGGAATAGACCAGGATATGAATGGACGGCACGAATTGCGTGCTTTGAATATGGTAGATGCGAAAGACGCTGCGGCGCAGGACATCTTGCGCGCCCCTCAGTCGCGTAACGAAATTCGGCTGCATGCCAGCGCGGTCGAGTTGGCCGAACATCGCGCTCAAGGCATCCACATGACCAAGCGTGTCGCGCAGTTCGCCGTGATCATGTTCTGTCGACAACCCCTTCCGTAACGAGCGCACGATGGCGATCAGACGATCGCGCAACGCTTTCAGATCGAAACCTTTCTCCAAGACCGACGAATGCGCGACATCATCGTGGATCGCCTCCAGCGCCACGCGAATATCAGCAGGTAAGCGCTCGGCTTCCTTATAATCCGCGAGAATGCTCGACAGCAGGAACCCAATGATAAAGATCGCGCCGCCGATGGCGCTCGTGAACAGCGGATTGAGCGTCAGGAATTCAAAGCCGACCCAATGAATGGCAGCCTTCACCAGGCTCAGCACCAGCACGATCGCCACGACATTCAGGAAGAGGCGCATACGCTGGATCACGCCGTCGGTATCGAGCGAGCCCGTCGTTTGCACATCATAATCTCGCATGGCGCTCATCACATCTCGTGCGTTGGCGACGGCACGACACATGGGCCGCGCGCCTCTATTCGCTGGGGATTTTTTCAAGCGGCCTGACCGCTTTCGCGATATGGGGCCGGCAGCGGATTTGTCAATGGCGTCAACGGCCAGCGATGTCACAAATCCGAAACCTAACGCGACGACGCCTTACCGCCTGAATGGCGGCCCGAGCGCTCAGCCCGGTGTGACTGAACTTCGATGCGTGCGCGATCATCGACGCGCGTGACGTGATACGCGATCGCTGTTGCGCACCATCGCATGTGCTGCTGCACGTTGCGTGCGGATGCGTAGCTCAGCGAACGTGAGCATGTGCGCGCATTCAAATCACGCGCACCGATCAAAAACTTCTCTAGTTTTCAAATGATGTTCTCTAGATAAGCTGAATTGGGAATGCGTCAAACGCTTTGTTTATGTTGGTTCCATATAAATTGAAGCAATGCGTCTTTAGCAACGCCTTTTATGGAATGCCATTCAGAGTTCGTCATCACATCGCAACGCTGAATAGCACGCTGCAATCCGAGCCCGTATTGGCTTTCATGACGGAACTCTAGAACGATGAAACGCCGCGACCGCAAGAGCACCGATAAAAGCCGCGCACCGGGAACCCCTGGCCCGCGCAAAGCGGACGCATCGCAATTCTTCGCGCGACCGACATTTCAACTGCTCGAGCCGCGCACGGCCTTCGACGCTGCCGCCGCAGCAACCGCCGCGGATGCCAGTGACAGCGACAGCGGTTCTAGCGCGGATCACGATGCCCCTCCACCAGCCGACGCGCCGGCTGAAGCAGCAGACACCTCGGCGCGTGACTCTGCCGCCCTCGGCGATGCCTTGCAGGCCGTGCCCGATGCGCCGGCATCGCTTCAGAACGCCGTGATCTTCATCGATGCCGCCGTCGAAGACAAAGGCACGATCATCGCCAATATCGACAGCTCCGCCGAGATCGTCATTCTCGATGGCACGACGGATGGCGTGACCCAAATCGCCGACTATTTGTCGGGTCGCTCCGGCATCGAAAGCCTGCACATCATTTCGCATGGCGAAGCTGGCAAGGTGACGCTCGGCAGCGTCGACTTGACGTCCGCATCGATCGATGGCGCCCACAGCAGCGCGCTGGCGACAATTGGCGCAGCACTCGCAGATAGCGCCGATATCATGCTTTATGGCTGCGATGTCGCGGCAAGCGCGGAGGGCGAAGCCTTCGTTTCGGCACTCGCTCAAGCGACCGGCGCGGACATCGGCGCATCGCTTGATCCGACCGGCGATTTCGCATCCGGCGGCGATTGGCAGCTCGAATACAAATCGGGATCGGTCGAGTCTGGCACGATCGCGGCCGACGACTACGGCGGGCTGCTCGCGCCCATCGCCATCACAAACGTCGGCAGCTCGAATGTGACCGCCATGACCATGGCGCAATCCATCGCCGGCGACGGCGTGACGATTCTGAACGCCACCTACAGCGGCGCGAACGGACAATCCGGAACGTTCACCGGCGGCACCGGCTACACCAAGGATTGGCTCGCGTTCGACAGCGGCGTCGTGCTGACGACCGGCTCCACCACCGGCATCGCGGGCTCCAACACGGTTGGACAAACGACAACAGACGCGCAAAGCACGGGCACAGGCGCGGACGCGGACCTCGCCGCGGTCGGCGCAGGCGAGTCGTTCGACGCCGCGACGCTCTCGTTTGAGTTCATTCCCACGACGAATCAAGTCACGCTGCAATTCGTGTTCGGATCGGAAGAATACAACGAATACGTCTACAGCACTTTCAATGACGCGATGGGAATCTGGATCAACGGCGTCAACGTTGCGCTTAATCCGGCCGGAACGCCAATCAGTATCGATACGATCAACCAGGCCGGAACATATGCGCCCGGCAGCGGTTCTGAAGCGAATGACCCCAATCCTGGAAATGGCGCATACGATTCAAGCGCGCCCAATCTCTATATCAATAACGCGCCGGGCGCCGGAACCTATACGACCGGCATGGACGGCTTCACCGTCACGCTGTCCATCATTGCCAACGTCAACGTCGGCGTCAGCAATACGATCAAGATCGGTGTCGCCGACATCGGCGACGCGGCCTACGATTCCTACCTGTTCGTCAAAGCCGGCAGCCTCGTCGGCGTGCCGACCGCCAATACCGACAATGCCATTACCGGACGCGACGTCCCGGTCGTTATCGACGTGCTCTCCAACGATCTCGTGGGGCCCGATGGTCCAATCACCATCACGCACATCGCCGATAAGCCGATCGTAGCCGGTGGCGCCGCCGTGACATTTGCGAGCGGTTCCAGTGTGTCGCTCAGCACCGACGGAAAATTGACGTATACGCCGGCAGCCGGCAAGACCGGCGCCGATCTCCTGACGTACACGGTTGCCGATAAATCTGGTCACACCTCCGTTGGCTACATCGACATCAAGGTCGTCGACAACGCCGCGCCGCTGCTCGATCTCGATACATCCGTCGCGACGCCGACCGGCACCGTCGCCGACAGCATCGTCTCCAACAGCTACAGCAACAGCACGGGCACTGTTGCCTGGAATTCGTCGTGGTCTGAGACAGGCGACGACGGCGCGGCGAACAGCGGCGACATCAAGACAGTCAACGACGGCAGCCGCACCGTGCTGCAAATCGGCGGCGGCGCGAATGCCATTCAGCGCTCAGCCGACTTGTCAGCCTACGATAACGCGACATTGCAGTTCGAGTACCGGCGCGTTTCGTTCGACACGTTCACCGACTATGTTGACGTCATGGCGTCCTCCGACGGAGTGACGTTCACGCAGGTCGGGCGTTTGAGTGGTCCGGCGGACGACTCTGGCTACGCGACCTTCTCGGCGAACATCTCGAACTATATCTCGGCGAACACAACGATCCGTCTCGTGTCGTCCAACGGGCTCGGCAACAGCGATTTTCTGCGCATCGACAATGTCGTCGTGACCGGACAAACGCCTATTACCGGCTATGCCGGCACGTTTACGGAAAACGGGGCACCCGTCGCGATCGCATCGTCGGCAGGCTCAGGCGTTGCCATCTCTGATTTCGATTCCGCGAACATCTCGAAGGCAACGATCACCATCACCAACGCGATGGCGTCTGACCTTCTGTCAATTTCCGGTGGCCTGCCTGCGGGCATCACAGCGACGATATCGCAAGCCGGCGATGTCGTCACGCTGACGGGCTCGGCAAGTAAAGCCGATTACGAAACAGCCATCGAGCACATTCGCTTTGGCAACACGTCCGACAATCCTTCAACCGTCACGCGCCAGATCGCAGTCACTGTCAGCGATGAGACCGGTCTCGTCAGCAATACGGCCATGGCTTCGATTTCGGTCACGGCCGTCAACGATGCGCCGGTCGCGGCCGCCGATACGTTCACGACCGCAGAAGACACGCACGTCACGTTCGACGTGCGCGGCAACGACAGCGATGTCGATTCCGCGGCGCTGACCGTCACCGCCATCAACGGCACCGCCATCGCTGCTGGCGGCTCGGTTGCCATCACCGGCGGCAATGTCACGCTCAACGCCAATGGCACGCTGACCTTCACACCCGCCGCCAACTGGAACGGCACGCCCTCGTTCACTTATACGGTGTCCGACGGGGCGCTGACCTCGACGGCAAGTGTCTCCGGCACCGTCACCGCCGTGAACGACGCGCCCGTCGCTGCCGCCGACACGTTCACGACAGCCGAAGACACGCCAATCACGTTTGACGTGCGCAGCAACGACAGCGATGTGGATTCCGCGTCTCTGACCGTCACCGCCATCAACGGCACGGCCATTGCGACGGGCGGTTCGGTCGCCGTCACCGGCGGCAACGTCACGCTCAACGCCAACGGCACGCTGACCTTCACGCCGAATGCCAACTGGAACGGCACGCCGTCGTTCTCCTACACCGTCTCCGACGGCGCTCTGACGTCGACCGCAAACGTCTCCGGCACCGTCACCGCCGTCAACGATGCACCGGTCGCTGCCGCCGACACGTTCACGACAGCCGAAGACACACCAATAACGTTCGACGTGCGTGGCAACGACAGTGATGTCGACTCGGCAACGCTGACCGTCACTGCGATCAACGGTACGGCCATTGCCACGGGCGGCTCCGTCTCCGTCACGGGCGGCAGCGTCACGCTCAACGCCAACGGCACGCTGACGTTCACACCGAATGCCAACTGGAACGGCACCCCCTCGTTCACGTACACCGTGTCCGACGGGGCGCTGACCTCAAGCGCCAGCGTCTCCGGCACCGTCACCGCCGTCAACGATGCGCCGGTTGCGAACAATTACAGCTTCACAAGTCTCGAGGACCTCGTTGTCAACGGCGACGTGCGCAGCACGAGCTCCGACGTTGACGGCGACACGCTGACCGTCACCGCCATCAACGGCACCGCCATCAGCCCGGGTTCAACCGTCGCGATTTCCGGCGGTTCGCTGTTCATGAACCCAGACGGCACTATGAGATTCACGCCGACCGCGAATATCAGCGGGACCTTCTCAACGAATTTCACCATCTCTGACGGCAACGGCGGCACGGCAACGTCTACCGTCACGCTGACCATCATTCCCGTCAACGATGCGCCGCAAGGCACCGATCGCACGATCACTGTCTCCGAAGATACGTCGCATACATTTGCTGCTTCCGATTTCGGCTTCAGCGATGTCAACGACAGCCCGGCGAACACGCTCGCTGCCGTTATCGTTTCATCGCTACCCTCAGCCGGCTCGCTGACGCTTTCGGGTGTCGCCGTAACAGTCGGCCAATCCATCTCGGCCGCCAGCATCGCGAATCTGAAATGGACCCCGCCCGCCAACGCAAATGGCGCGGACTTCACCAATTTCACCTTCCAAGTGCGGGATAACGGCGGCACGTCGAATGGCGGGCAGAATACCGACGCGACGCCGAACACGTTGAAGTTCAATGTGACCGCGGTCAATGACGCGCCGATCGTCGCCAATGATACCTTCAGCACAAATGAAGACACGCCGGTCACGATCGACGTTCTCGCGAATGATTCAGACGTCGATTCCGCAAACGTCGCGATCACTGCGATCAACGGAACCGCCATCGCAACCGGCGGATCTGTCGCTATCACCGGCGGCAGCGTCACACTGAACGCCAACGGCACGCTGACGTTCACACCCGACGCGAACTGGAACGGCGCGCCAACGTTCAAGTACACGGTGTCCGACGGTGCGGCCTCCGCAAGCGGCGAAGTGAGTGGCGTTGTCAATGCTGTCGCCGATGCACCCGTTCTGGATCTCGACGCCGATGATTCTGGCGGCACCAAAGGCGATGGCTTCGAGGTCACATTCGTCGAGAACGACAAGCCGGTTGCTATTACCGATAGCGACGTCACGCTGCTGGACATCGATGCCGCGGGCATTTCAACGGTCACGATCACGCTCGGCTCGTTCGTTGATGGCAAATCTGAGCAGATCGAAATCGGCGGCGCGACGATCAATGTCGGCGTCGCAACGACCCAGGTCGTGACGTTCGGCCAGGATCTGACCGTTTCCTACGACGGCAAGGACACCATCACGGTCACCGACGCCAAGGGCGATGTGATGCCGGCGGATCTGGTTGAAAAGCTGTTGCAGACCGCCACCTATGTCCACACGTCCGACTCGCCGACCGACGGCGATCGCGTCCTGACGATATCGGTGACAGCGGACAAGCTTGAAAGCAACCTGGCGGCATGTGTCATACACGTGACATCGGTCAACGATGCCCCGGTCGCCGCGGCAGACACGTTCACGACGGCCGAAGACACGCCAGTCACGTTCGACGTGCGCGGCAATGATAGTGATGTGGATTCCGCCTCGCTGACCGTCACCGCCATCAACGGCACCGCCATCGCAACCGGCGGCTCGGTTGCCATCATCGGCGGCAATGTCACCCTCAACGCCAACGGCTCACTGACGTTCACACCGAATGCCAACTGGAACGGCACACCGTCATTCACCTACACCGTCTCCGACGGCGCTCTGACTTCTACCGCAAACGTCTCCGGCACCGTCACGGCCGTCAACGACGCGCCCGTCTCTGCCGCCGACAGCTTCACGACAGCCGAAGATACGCCAATCACGTTCGACGTACGCAGCAACGACAGCGATGTGGATTCTGCCTCGCTGACCGTTACCACCATCAATGGCACCGCCATCGCAACCGGTGGCTCCGTCGCGATCACGGGCGGCAGCGTTACATTGAACGCCAACGGCACGCTGACCTTCACACCTGCCGCCAATTGGAACGGTACGCCGTCATTCACCTACAC
>JBOFCQ010000129.1:0-8712 GCA_051646145.1 Hyphomicrobium sp. | reverse complement strand
GACGAGCGGCAATTGCGAGGCGAGGTGATCGCGCAGCGACATCTCGCCGGCGAGGTACGACTCGATGTCGGACTCCTCGTCGCCGTTGTGCATGCGCTGCTGCGTATTGGCGAGGCTCATCGACAGAGCACCGAGACCGCCGGTCACGGACGGTGTGTCGGACGGGGATTCCTGGAAAACGTTGTCGAAGTCGGTGTCGAGTGCGCCGGCTGGATCTTCAACGGGCTTTCTGAGATCGAGCCAGGATTCTTCCGGCGCTTCGCCGTCGTCGCTGCCGCCGCGTTCTTCGGCCGGAGCATCTTCGGGGCTTTTGGCGGCCGGTTCTTCGCGCTCGAGAAGCGGATTGCGCTCAAGTTCGCCGTCGACGAACTCGGCGAGTTCGAGATTGGAGAATTGCAGAAGCCGGATAGCCTGCTGCAACTGGGGTGTCATCACCAGTTGCTGGCCTTGCCTCAGTTCCAGTTTTGCCGACAGCGCCATGCGCTAACTCATTGCCCCGCACAACCTTGGTACAAGGTCAGCTATAACTCAACGCGCGTTAACGAACATATCGCCAAGGTAGACGCGTCGAACGTCTTCGTTGGCTATGATTTCCGAAGGCTTACCTTGTGTCAGAACTTGACCGTCGTAAATGATATAGGCTCGATCGATAAGGCTGAGAGTTTCGCGCACATTGTGGTCGGTAATCAAGACACCAATGCCACGCTCGGTCAAATGGCGGACCAGTTGCTGAATATCGCCGACCGCGATCGGGTCGATACCCGCGAAAGGTTCGTCCAGCAACATGAATGACGGCCGGGAGGCCAGGGCGCGCGCGATTTCACAGCGCCGCCGCTCGCCGCCCGACAGCGCCATGGACGGCGATTTCCGCAGCCGCGTGATCGAGAATTCTTCGAGCAGGCTGTCGAGTTGCTCCTTGCGCTGCTTCTTGTCGGGCTCGACGAGCTCGAGGATGGCCATGATGTTCTGTTCGACCGTCAGCCCGCGAAAAATCGAGGCTTCCTGCGGCAGATAGCCAATGCCGAGCCGGGCGCGCTGATACATCGGCAAGCGCGTTACGTCGGCGCCGTCGATGGTGATGCGGCCGGCGTCCGCCGGCACGAGGCCGGTGATCATGTAGAATACGGTCGTCTTGCCGGCGCCGTTTGGGCCAAGCAGGCCAACGGATTCGCCGCGTCCAACCGCAAGGCTGACGCCTTTGACGACCATGCGCTTGCGATACGATTTTTTGACCTCATAGGCCGTCAGCCAGCCATCGGCGCCGACGGCGTGCGGGTCTTGCCCATCGCGCGCGGCGCTGGCCGGTTGTTGTCCGGCTGCGAGTGCCGGCTCCTTGCGCGGTCCGCCATTGGCTTTGGATTTGAATGGGAAAACCCTGAACACGGTCATCTCGTTGGCTGGAGGATCGCAAACGGCTCTGCGGGTCGTTATAGCGGCTCGCTAAGGACTTTTGGAGGGCTGGGTGGCGGGCGGGGCGGTTTCCGCGCGCCAGGCTTCGGTCGCCTTGGCGACGCCCTTCGTCGCCTTTTCCTTGAGCTGATTGGGATAGAACGTGGCGCTTGGCCGCCCCGATTTGATGATGATGCCCGAACCATCACCGTCGCTGCTCGACACCATGGGGCCACGTCCTGTGTCGGTCGGCTCCGTTTTGATGACGCTTTCGCCGGTCGTCATGTCGATGACCAGCTTGGTGCCGCGCACGACGTTCTTTGCTTGCGTCATGATGACATTGCCACCGAGCGTCACCACGTTGGCCGTGGTGTCGAAGTCGGCCCAGTCGCCGGTGGCTTTCTGGCCATCCTTGGACGTAACGACGACGTTCTTCTTGGCTTGAATGCGCGTCAGCTTCGCCGCCTGCTTGGCGCCACCTGCTGCCGTTTGTGCACCGCCGCCAAGGCCAGCGCTGCCGGCGTAATTGGCGATCAGTTCCGCTGCCTGCACCACGAAATCACTCTGCACGGCGCGCACCGACCCGGTGAAGATCGCCTGCTTGGCGCCGTCATCGAGATCGAGCCGGTCGGCTTCGACATCGACCGGCGCGTTGGGGTCCGTTTTGAAATTGCCGCCGAACGCGATGCCCTGCGCGTCCGGTTTGGCTGACGCGGCAGCGGGCTTCGCAGCCGCAGGCTTGCCGCCGTCTTGGCGGAAGTGGGCGGTGATGCGATTGGCTGGCCCGCCGCCCTGCCCGGTCAACTGCATCTTGTTCGTCACGCGGTTGAAGAACAGCCGTCGGCCCTTCAGCACATTGGCGCCCTGCGTGACGACCACCGGCCCGGTCAGCAGAACGGTGTTGGCGATCTGGTCGATGTCGGCACGGTCGCCGACAGCGCGCTTGTCGGGCAATTCCGACATGACGACATCGCCTTCAAGCACGGCTTTCTGCGTGAGGGCATCGAAGTCGGCGCTGCGGCTGGTCACGGTCTGCCCGTCGCCCTGGGTCAGCGACACGGGGTTGCGGGCGACAACGCGCGTGACTTTGCCGCCGGCCGATTTGTCTTTGGCGGCGGCATCTTTCGCCGCGGCGTCCTTGCCGTCCGCGCCACCTGCGGCCACCGCATCGCCCTCGTACGTCACCTGCATTTCGGGCGTCGTCAGCGATGATGTGCCTTGCACGGCTTTGACGGTGCCGGTGAAGATTGCGACCTTCGTTGCGTCGTTGACGTCGAGCCGGTTCGACACGATGTCGATTGGTTCGCTGGCATTGCCGAAGCCTGCGGCCGACGGTTGCGATTGTGCGGTCCAGCCGCTTTCGGGATCGGCGCTGCCGGTCGCGGCGTTTGCCGTGCCGCCCGCCGTCGCGCCGCTCTCGCGCGCCTTCAGGAACGTGCGCACCTTGTCGACGAACGTGTATTCTTTCGTCTTCTGCCGGATGGTCATCTGATTGGCATTGATGGTGCCGGCTTCCATCATCACGACGACGGGCTCGTTCGAGGTGATGATGTTTTCCTTGGTCTTGATGGTGGCGCGCGTCAGGTGCGCTTTCAAACCGTTATCGCCGGCGACGTCGATTGAATCATACAGTTCGAGCAGGTTCGCCTTGTTGTTGAACGTGCCGCGCGCGGCCTTCAGCACGGTTTTGCTTTTGTCGCTCTCGACGATTTCGCCGGTGATGACATCGAGGTTGATGATCGAAAGATTTTTGAGATCCTGCTGGGCGCGCTCCGAGGTCACCCAGTAGCGGCCGCCATCCTTGTTGAACCCTTCGTAGTGCGGGTTCTCCATCGCCAGGTTCTCGGGCATGATCTGGGGAATGGCGATTGCCGGAATGCCAATGCCCCATCCCGTCGTTTTGAGGACGAGGCCCGCGTAAATGAGCACCGTGCCGATAGCTGCGAGCGGCAGGGACAGTTTCATCACCGATACGAAGCGCGAGTGCCGCCGTGCGAGGCGCCGGCTTTGCGCGCGATCGCCAGCCAGCACGATGCCGTTGCCGGCCGATCGGGCCCGGCCGGCGCTCGTCGCGCTGTCGATTGCTACCGCCATTCTGCCTGCCCCTGAACGCCCCGAGGCGCTGCTACGAACTTCCTTTGACGCCGATTTGACGCCGCCGCACCCGGACACATTGTTCCTGCCAATTGGGGAGACAATGGGACTGGGGCCGCTTGGCCGCGCTCACGCACGGGGAATGTGAGCAGAGGCGCGCGCCGCCCGCCAGCTCAAATGTCGTGCACAGCGCCCACATTGGCTTGTGTCAAATGCGCCCAAGGCCTTCAAGCCCGGCAGAACCCCGTCATTTCGCTGGTCTATGGATGGCGCGGGCGATAGCGGGACGCGGCAGCCTTTTGGCTTCGCCGTCTTCCGACCGTGTACGGCGCGATTTCAGTGGGCGAAGAGGTCGTCTTCGCCGTATCCGGCGAGATCGAGACGGGCGCGCGTTTCGAGAAACTTGAAGGCGGCCGCCGCATAATCGGCGCGGCGTTCGCGGGCCAGCATCTCATCGAGACGCGCCTTCAGTTTGTGCAGATAGAGCACGTCGGCAGCGGCATACGAGAGCTGGGCTTCGCTCAGCACTTTGGCGCCCCAGTCGGAGCTTTGCTGCTGCTTCGACAGCTCGATATTCAGCAATTCGCCTGTCAAATCCTTGAGGCCATGCCGGTCGGTGTAGGTGCGCGCCAGTTTGGACGCGATCTTGGTGCAGTAGATCGGCGTCGTCGCAACGCCGAGATACTTCTCAAGCACGGCGATATCGAAGCGGGCGAAGTGGAAGATCTTCAGAACCTTGGGATCGGCGAGCACGGCCTTCAAGCGCGGGGCGCTGTAGTCCTGGCCATCGAACTGCACGAGATGCGCGCTATTATCGCCGGCTGAAATCTGTACCAGGCACAGCCGGTCGCGGTGCGGATTGAGACCGAGCGTCTCGCTGTCGATTGCAATGCCATGCGGAAACGACAGCCCGGCGGGCAGGTCTCCCTTGTGCAGTGTGATCTTGGGTGCTGCCATGGGAAGAGAAACCTCGTGCCCTTCATTCAGTTTTCGAGCGCGTGCCGCGTCGAACAGAAGGGATGGTGCCCAGAAGAGGACTCGAACCTCCACGCCTTGTGAGCGCTAGTACCTGAAACTAGTGCGTCTACCAATTCCGCCATCTGGGCTTTTCAGGAGCACACCCACTAGAGGCATCGGCATTGGAAGTCAATTGCGTGTGGTGCACCGCGACGCCGCTCTTCACAGCCCTGTCGGGGGGCGATATTGCTGCCTGATCCGGCGAGTCACTTTGAGACGATGCGGAAGCGGGGCAACGAATGACGGGCGCAAGCGGGTTGGTCACCATTTTCGGCGGCGCAGGCTTTATCGGCCGGCACACGGTCGCGGCCCTCGCCCGGCGCGGCATGCGGGTCCGCGCGGCGGGCCGTCGGCCCGATCTCGCTGGCTATCTGCAACCCATGGGCGCGGTCGGCCAAATCCATGCGGTCCAGGCCAACCTCAGATATCCAGAGTCCGTGGCACGCGCCGTCAGCGGAGCCGATGCGGTCATCAATGCCGTCGGCATTCTCGCGCCGAGCGGCAAGCAGACATTTGATAGCGTGCATGTTGATGGTGCACGAGCCGTGGCCAAGGCCGCTCGTGAGGCCGGCGTGCAGCGCTTCGTCCATATCTCGGCAATCGGAGCGGACGCACACGCCAGCGCGTATTACGCGCGCTCGAAGGCCTTCGGCGAGCGGGCCGTGCTGGAAGAGTTTCCAGCCGCCATCATCATTCGGCCCTCGATCGTGTTTGGACCGGAAGATGACTTCTACAACCGGTTCGGCGCCATGGCTGCCGTGTCGCCGTTTCTGCCGCTGATCGGCGGCGGGCTGACGCGTTTTCAGCCGGTTTACGTCGGCGATGTCGCGGCCGCCGTCGAGCATGTCGTTTGCGACGGGGCGGGCGAGCCGGGCAAGATCTACGAAGTCGGCGGGCCTGATGTCATCAGTTTCCGCCAGTTGCTTGAATCCACCATGCGCGATACCGGCCGCTCGCGGATGCTGCTGCCGATGCCGTTCTGGCTGGCCAAGCTGCAAGCCTTGATGACATGGCCGCTGCCGAACGCGCTGCGTCCGATCACGGTCGATCAGGTGCGCCTGTTGAAGTCCGACAACGTTGTCTCGCAGCAGGCCAAGGCTGACGGTCGCACACTCGCGGCGCTGGGCGTGACGCATCCGAGCGCCGTCAGTGCCATAGTGCCAGGCTATCTCGAACGCTTCCAGCCGAAGGGCCAGTTCGCCCACTATCGCCGGTAAATTCGATCGCGCCG
The DNA here is from genome assembly GCA_051646145.1 of Hyphomicrobium sp. Taxonomy (GTDB): domain Bacteria; phylum Pseudomonadota; class Alphaproteobacteria; order Rhizobiales; family Hyphomicrobiaceae; genus Hyphomicrobium_B. The sequence goes on along the minus strand of JBOFCQ010000129.1, from coordinate 2,981 downwards.
GCGCGGCTCCCGCGCGGCGTGTCCCACGCAAAGCTACCGCTCCATCGCCTCACCACGCGCACCGCGCTTGCGTCTTGAGCCAGCGCGCGCGTCGGTTCCCGCCGGTCGCAACTCCAATCCACAATGCCACGCCAACCGCGCGCCCGGTTTGACGGCTCGCGCCGATGGATCGGCGCTGAACGGGCGCGTTCAGCGCGTGCCGTGTGTCGTGACGTGCGACGTGCCGCGTGGACGGTATGCGCCCGCCTGTGCCCACCGAAATCGTTAACGAACCATTGACAACCATAAAATCCCATGGCATCCCATTAGAACCCGTCCGCACAGGGTCAGATCCCGTGGTTGGGCGCCGAACCGGAGAGAGGGCCCGGTTTGAGCGACCGCCACGGACTTCTGGTCGTCATGCGGGTCTGGCGGAGCCGTCGTTTCAGCTCCGGCCAGACACGGTTCGAGGCAGCTCTCATGCGAGCGGCCTCGGCCCTCGGGTCAACGGTTTTGGTTTTGGCGTGTCTTGTCGAGAGTGGGGAGCGGCGTCGTTCGCGAGCTAGCTGAAGGGATGGACCGCTTTGTCTCGACATTCACCAACAAGATCGACGCCAAGGGCCGCGTCTCAATTCCCGCGCCCTTCCGAGCCGTCCTCGAACGCGACGGCTACGGCAGCGGCAGTCTCGGCGGCGTCTATTGCTACCCCTCGCTCGACGCTCCAGCGCTCGATGCAGGTGGCGAAAGACTTGCGCAAAAGATCGATGGGCTTCTCAGCGGCTTGCCGGACTATTCGGACGAGCGCGATGAACTCTCTGTCGCGCTCTACGGCGACGTCCAGGTTCTCGCGATCGACGGGGACGGCCGCATCGTCCTACCTCAAAACCTTCGCGCCCACGCGGGCCTCGACACTCAAGTCACTTTTGTCGGGCTTGGCGACAAGTTTCAAATGTGGGAGCCGTCTCGCTTCGAAGAGCGACGCCAGCTTGCCCGCAGCAAAGTTCAGGTCACGCGAAAACTTTTCGGCGCGGGGGACCGTCTCGGATCATCCGAAGACGGTAACGAGGGAGCACGGGAATGAGGCGAGGACGCGCGCCAGAGGCCGGGTCGTCCGGCACTGAAGACGCGCGACGCCACATTCCCGTGCTGCTCTCGGAAGTCGTCGAGAGCTTGGCCCCGCAGGCGGGCGATCTCATCATCGATGGCACATTCGGCGCCGGCGGATATTCGCGCGCCATTCTCGATGCGGCACCGTGCACTGTGCTCGCCTTCGATCGCGATATCACGGCCGTACGCGCGGCCGCTGACGTTATCGCCGCATACGCGCCGCGCCTAAACCTCATCAATCAACCGTTTTCGCAGATGGAAGCGTGCGTTCGCGCCGCGCTTGCTGACGAAAATTCGTCGCGTGCGGAAGGTCCGCTCGTCGATGGCGTCGTGCTCGATATCGGCGTGTCGTCGATGCAGATCGATCAGCCGGAACGCGGGTTTTCGTTCCAGAGCGACGGGCCGCTCGACATGCGCATGTCGTCGGCTGTCGATCCGCTCGATGGCAGCACGCTCGACGTCGGGCCAAGTGCTGCAGATTTTCTCAACACGGCCGACGAGGAAACTATCGCCAACGTCATTTACACGTTTGGCGAAGAGCACAAATCGCGCGGCATCGCGCGCGCCATCGTGAAGGCGCGTTCGGCTGTACCGATCTCGCGCACGCTGCAACTGGCTGATTGCGTCGCGAGTGTCGTGCGTCGCGGCGCCGATGGGCGTCATCCGGCAACGCGCACGTTCCAGGCGTTGCGCATTTTCATCAACGATGAACTCGGTGAACTGGCGCGCGGCCTCTCGGCTGCGGAGCGCTTGCTGAAGCCCGACGGCCGCCTCGTCGTCGTCACCTTCCATTCGCTGGAAGACCGCATCGTCAAACGGTTCCTGACGGCGCGCGCCGGCAAGCAGGCGGGCGTTTCGCGCCACATGCCGGTGCAATCGGTACAATTGCGACGGCCAAGTTTCCGAATTGTTAACTCACGTCCGTTAACACCTTCTAAAGGTGAATTGGATCTCAACCCGCGTGCCCGATCGGCACGGTTGAGGCTGGCGCACCGCACCGATGCCGCGGCGTGGCCGCTGGAACTCGACGAACTCGATGTTCCCGCTGTCGAAACCTAGCAGACGCTGAGGCCGGTGCCGTCCGCACGGAGTGACCTTGATGCGATTGGCGAACACGATTGCTTTCTTCTTCGCGCTGACGAGCGCCTTTCTGCTCTACAGCTTGAACTACGAGACGCGCCGGCTCGAGGCCGACGTGCAGGCGCTCGATCAGCGCGCCAACAAGGCCCGCAGCGACATCGCCATTCTGAAAGCCGAGAAAAGCCACCTCGGGCGGCCTGAACGCATCGCGCCGCTGGCCCGCGCGCAGGGCCTGATTTCGCCGCGCCCGGATCAGATGAGCCTCGCAAGCGCCTTGCCGGACGACGCCGTTGCCGACGCGGCATCGGACGCCGCTTCACCCGTCGCTGGCGAGTAACGCGCCATGCGCCCGCGCATCGCCATCAATCCCGGGCTTCCGCCGCGCGGCATGAGCGGCGCCACACCGCCGCGTCGCGCGTGGCCGCACTTTGCCGTGCTGACAGTCATGATCGGCGCGTTCGGCGCGGTTGCCGGCCAACTCGTCTGGCTCGGTTCGCGCAGCGAGCCGCGCGTCACGCTTGCCGTCACGCAACCCATCCCGACAAGTTTTGCGCGCCCCGATATCGTCGATCGCAACGGGCGCCTGCTGGCGACCGATGTCGAGGCCCCGTCATTGTTCGCCGATCCGGCGATCGTGCTCGACCGCGACGAAGTGGTCGAGAAACTGGCGCGCGTGCTGCCCGATCTCGATCAGGATGATCTGCGCCACGCGCTGGCGGATCGCACGCGGCGGTTCGTGTGGATCAGGCGCGGACTGTCGCCGAAAATCGCACAGCGCATCCATGATCTCGGACTGCCGGGGCTGGCGTTCCGCA
>JBOFCQ010000108.1:0-6635 GCA_051646145.1 Hyphomicrobium sp. | reverse complement strand
CAGCGACGCGCCGCAACCCTAGGGCCCGGCGGTCAGGCTTCAGGGCGCACACTTCAGGGCCCAGGCGTCTTGGCCACACGCTTCACGGCGCCGCGGTTGCCGGCTCCCGCTTTTGTTCGCTGCGATGACCGGCATCTTTCTGCGGCCGCGCGAATTGTTCGCGGATGGCAGCCGCCATCTTTTCAGGTTGCAGCGTGTGATAGAAATAGGTGCGCGTGACCCCCGACGGATCGACGAGATAAAAATACGTCGTGTGATCGATGCGCGGCCCCGTCTCCTTCATGCCGAATGCGGAGTTACCGTAATCGCGCCGCACCTTGAACAGGCGCACCATCTCGAAGATCTGTCCGCGTGTGCCGACAAGTCCCTTGAGTCGGGGATGAAAATTGCTGACGAACTGCTGCACGCCTTTCGGGTCCGCACGCTCCATAGAGAAGTCGATGAAGAGCGGTTCGATCCGGTCACCGTCGCTGCCGAGCTGAATGAGCGCCTGCGTCATGTTCTCAAGCGCAACGGGACAGGCCTCCCGGCAACTCGGATAGCCGAAATAGATGAGAGCCCAACGCCCCTTCAGCGTATCGTTGGTGACGACGTTGCCCGCCGTATCCTTGAGTTCGAAGGCGCCGCCAAGCGTTTCCGGTTCCGGCGGCTTCACCGCGTAACCATCGTCCCTCGACGGCTCTATGGTTTGCTGCTCTTCGACGACGATACCTTTACCGGCGCTATGCGCGAAGCAATGCGCCGTGCCGGCCAAAACAAGCGCGGCGGCAACAAAACAGCGCGGTAACATCGTCAACACCAGAACCCCTCGCATTATGTCGTTATGTAATGACGATCGTCGTTTCAGCGCGCCCGACGTTCACTGGCTTCGGCGCATTGGCGTTGTGCACACCCCGGTGGATCCAATCTTGGAACTCAAACACCACCTTGTACTCGCGCCCTTTCACGAATGAATTCTTCGTGGGATCGAGATCGATATAGAGGTCCTGGCGCGACGCCGACGGCAGGAACAGCGGCGTATTGGCCTCTACCGGAATCCAATCCGACCAGGGCCGCTCAACCTTGTCGAGGGCATGGCCGTCGATCGATATGAGATTGCCGTTCAACTGCTCGATCGTCACCTTCACGATCGAGTAAGCGGCGTTCAACATCCGGATCAGAAGCTTTTCGCCCGATTTTGCTTGAATGCGCACACCGTTGTTCGTCTTGCACTTGGTGTTTTCGATGCCGTTGACGAAGAAGTACTTCGGCCGGAACACGTTGAGGCCGACATCATCGCCGCACATGCCGGCATCGTGGTTCAGCGTGTGCCAGCGCGGATCGATATCATCGAAGACCCAGAAGCGCTCACGCTCCGGCGTGTAGAAGGGCCCACCCTTGTAGGCGTTGACGCGCCCGTTCTGATCGGGCTTGGGATCAACGATGAGCAATCCGTATAAGCCCATCTCGAAGTGCAGCACGGTGTTCTTGTGGCAATGGTAGAACCATGTTCCCGCATGTCTTGGCTGCCACTGGTAGACATAGGATTCAGAGACTTCGAAAGAGACATGGCCGACGCCATCGTTCATCGTCGTCGGTTCGATGCCGTGATGATGAATGGTGTGCGTGTTGTTGCGCGACTCGAGCTTGACATGCACCATGTCGCCTTCCTGCACGCGGATTAGCGGCGATGGGAAGAACCTGCTGCCTTTTGATTTCAGCCGATCCTCAAAGCCCCAGTGCGTGACGACGGCGCCGTCCGACATCGTGAGCTTGCCGTCCGTGAAACTTTTGCGCTCGAAGTAGGCGTTCGAGGTCTGCCAATCCGGCGTCTTGGTCGTCAGCGGATTGAAAACCTTGCAGCCGAACTCGTCGAAGCTGTCGCCGGCGATGCCGGTCTTGGAATAATCGACGGCGCCCGAATTGTTGAAGCCCGGCGTATTCGTTGCTGTCGTCTTCGGCCCAAGCACGGGGACGAAGTCGGACGGCACCCACATGCGCGGCGCGTTAAGAAATGCCATTGCAATCACCTTTCCGGCAGATCGCTTCGATCATTCTGCAATCCGATGTGCGAAGCGTTTCGACCCGATATCCGTTGAGCATCATCCACCGCTCGTCCCGCCGCCGGCATTCGCCAACTGCGCGCGGCCACCAAGACCGCCCAAGATTTCCCAATGCGTCACGAGCCCTTGCGGATAATTGCCGCCCGCGGCCGTGGTCGACATCTCGCAATGGCAATGCATGACATAGCGCAGCGGGAACGGCTCGAAGGTGGACACCAGCGGCGCGGGTGCTGTTTCGATGTTGACGTTGCGCGCCACCATGGCCTCGAATTGCGAGGGTTGCGCGACGCCACCGATCTTGATGTCGAATGGAATGTCGGGCGGCACTTCGTAGGGCAGCAGCATATCGCAACGCTGCATCGGCCACATCGGCCAGACATCGCGCTCAGGCACACTGCTGAGCATGGCAACGTTGCCGGAATCGAACCCCCGGCCGAGCGCATCGCGTATCGGATCGGCCTCCGCTAATTCGAAGACGTGGTTGCCATGAATGTGGTTGGCGTGGTGCGCCAGCCCGGCATTGATGCAGCGAATGAGCGTCGGCTCGCCGATGAAGTTCTTGCACACGACATCTTCGTGTTCGGAGAGATCGAAGCCGCTGCGGCCGTTGATGGTGAAATAGCGCGGCGTGAACGTATCCCAGATGTTGCTGGTCAACGACGGACTGGATGCGATCGGGGCGGATTCAGACCCGTTCAGCAGCGCGTTCAATCGCGGATCGACCTGCGTTTCCAGCCATATTTTCTCTTGTGTCGAGTACGGCTGGTCAATCGCGCACGGCACCCACTTGCCGCCCGGGAATCGACCGTTGACCTTCGTCACATCGCCGAGCGCTTCGAAAATAAGACGCGTTGCCGGCGTCATTTGCGACGCCGCATAAGGCGTGATCAGCGCACCCGGCAGCATCGCTGCGTAATCCGGCTGCACGATGAACGCGCCATGCAGGCCGAGCAATCGGTAGAGCGGCGAACCGCCGAGATTGTCATGATAGAGGAACGTTCCCGTTTGATCGGCCACGAATGACACAGAGCAGCACCCGTTCGGCGCGATTTCCGTTGTCGCCGCCGGGTATCCGGTGATCGCGAAGCCGTGCCGTTCCGCGCGCAGATTGTCGATCGTAATCTTGACGCGCTGGCCCTGCTTGACGCGCAGCACCGGCCCTGGAATGCGCGCGCCGGTGCATGTGCTGTTGGGATCACCTGGGAACGCCGTGCAAAGGCCGCCGCCCAGATCCTTGTAGCCCAGCATGAAGATCTGCTTGCCGTCGACCATCTCGACTCGCTGCCGCATGATCGCCAGATGGATCTCGACGTCAGCCACCTCAACACCGGCACCCGTGCACGGCCCGCAAAGGCCGTCAGCGAAGGCCCATTGCGGTGAGGTTGTCACCGCGGCGACCAGCGCGCCGTAGCTCGTGAATTTTAGAAGATCCCGCCGCCTCATCGAAAATATGCCTTCCTTAGTCAAAATCCGATTGGCAGCGTCGCCGCCGCTCGCCAACCAGAAAAATGATTAATCAATGCGGGAGCTATTCTCAGCCAAAGCCAAACTGAGCAAAAGGGACCTCCGTCGCTTTCTCCATCCGCAGTGCGATAGCCCTAAGGTGGATTGCACCCTCAGACCTTGGTCTGATGCCTGTCTGGTGGTGCGGCGGGACGTGGCCCGGAGCACATTTTTTGCCCACGCTGATTCGCGCGTTCGTCAAATCCCGGTTCGCTCAATCAACAGGTTGCTGGGCCACAGACACCCGCGATTGTCGACGCGGCGCGTCAGGCTGTGGGTATCCCCGGCCGGGGTCCGCAATCTGTGTTTTAAACATTGTCCTTGGCGCGCAACGATCTCCGAAGTTGGCGCGTCCTTAGGAGTTTTCGGGGGATGCCTTTTTGAGTTTCAGACGTTTGCTGCGCCCGTATGTGTCGGCTGTCACCACGCTGCTGCTCGTTTTGAGCTGCGCGGCGCTTGGCGCGTGCACGCTTGCCTCTGAACAACTGTCGTTGCCGGGCCCCATCGGGTCGGCGGCCCCTGGCAGCCCCATCGGATCAGCGGGCAAGCGCCCTGGCGTTCCGCTCTCCGATCCAGCCGACGGCGAAACCGGGCAAGCCCGCACCTATCGGGGGTCGGGTGAGTTTACGGGCGAAGCCGATGCGAGCGGTGTTCTGGAACCGCCCGGTTCTGCCAACGCCTATTCGAAAGAGACCGCGGGCGGCATTACGCTGACGCTCGCCGGCGCCACCGCGGCGGAAGCCGCAAAAGTCATTTTCGGCGACATTCTGAAGGTCAACTACACCGTCAGCGAGAAGGTTCAGGCGAAGGTGACGTTGAACACCTCGCAGCCGGTCTCAAAGGACGCCCTGCTCGGCATCTTTGAATCCATCTTGCGATCCGAAGGCGCGGCGATCGTCGTCGATGCCGGCCTCTACAAAATCGTGCCCTCTAACGAAGCCGCCGCGTCGACGATTGTCGCCGGCGCCAGCGGCACTACGCGCGCCGGCCTTGCGACCGACGTTGTACCGTTGCGCTACGTTGCGGCCGCGGAAATGGAACGCATTCTGAAATCGGTCGCGCCGCAGACGACAATCGCGCGCGTGGATACGGCGCGCAATCTGATCATGGTATCAGGCACGACGTCGGAACTGGCGTCGCTTCGCGAGACGGTCTCGGTTTTCGACGTCGATTGGATGCGCGGCATGTCTGTTGCCATCCATCCCATCGAAACGTCCGATCCCGATGCCATCGCCAAAGAACTCGACACGATCTTTGCCAATGACCGCGAAAGTCCGGTCAAGGGCATCGTACGTTTCGTACCGAACAAGCGGCTGAAGTCGATCATCGTCATCTCATCGCGCCCCGAATACCTGAACAAGGCCGCTGGATGGATCAAGCGTATCGACATGGTCGGCGCTGAAGCCGAAAAGCAGGTCAACGTCTATCACGTGCAGAACAGGCCATCGGCCGAACTCGCACAACTGCTGCAGAAAGTTTATGCCGCGCAGACGACCCCGCGCCAGCAGCCGGCACCTTTGCTGCAAGGCGGCATCGATCCCGCGCTCGCCCTCACCCAGCCGCAGCCGGGACTGTCTGACGATAGCGCGCCGCGCTCCGGCGGATCGACGGTTGGATTGCTCGGCGAGCCGCAGCCGCTGCAGACGTTCTCGCCCGAAACACGACCGCCGAATGTGTCGCGCACACCGAATGCTGCCCCAACAGACGGCGAAGCGGGCGCGCTTGACGCCGGCGTTTCGACAATCGAAACCGGATCATTGCCGTCAACACCCGACGATCGCGCGACCGGCATACAGATCGTGGCCGACGAACCGAACAACGCGCTCATCATCACGGCAACGGCAAGCGAATTACGGCGCATCAAGCAGATCCTATCGCGCATCGATGTGGCGCCAAACCAGGTGCTGCTTGAAGCGACGATTGCTGAGGTCACCCTCAACGATAATCTGAAATTCGGCCTCAGGTGGTTTTTCCAGAAGGGCAACAATTCCTTCAAGCTGACGGATAGCCTGATTGGCGCCGTCGCTCCGGCGCTCACCGGGTTTTCCTACTTCCTGAACACGCCCAACGTGCAGGTGGCGCTGAATGCGCTTTCGGCCGTCACCGATGTGAACATCGTGTCGTCGCCCTCGATGACCGTGATGGACAACAAGAAGGCCGTCCTACAAATCGGCGCCGAAGTGCCGATCGTGACGCAACAGGCGGTCAGCGTTGTTGCGCCCGGCGCCCCGATCGTCAACGCCGTCTCGTTCCGCAACACGGGCGTTATCCTGTCGATCACACCGCGCATCGGCGACAGTGACCGCATTCTTCTCGACATCGAACAGGAAGTCAGTGACGCCGTCCCGACCAGTTCGTCGGGCATCGATGCGCCGACCATTCAGCAAAGACGCATTAAAACGACCGTTGCCGTCGGCAATGGCGAAAGCATCATTCTGGCCGGCATGATGCAGGACAAGACGACGATTACCAAGCAGCAAGTGCCGCTCGTCGGTGACATCCCCGTGCTTGGCAACCTTTTCAAGAACAAAGACAATACGATTGCCCGCACCGAGCTTCTGATCGCCATCACGCCGCAGATCATAAAGGATCCCAACCAAATGCGCGCGATCGCGACCGAGTTTCGCGATAAGATGAATTTCACGACCAGACCGCAGCGCCAGACGCCGCCGGATACGCGCGAGAACATCGACCGCGCGCTCGTCCGATAAGCGACACGCAGTGTGCGCCGGCTGGCCGAACGGCAGTCCTGAGTGTGCGCAAGATGAGTACAGATCGCCACGCCCGCAATGACGGGTTCATGTTGATCACCGTGCTATGGGTCATCGCGCTGCTGACCATGCTACTTACCGGCTTCATGCGTTCAACGAGCACACAGTCGACCATCACCCGGAACATTGTCGCCGCCGCCCACGCCGAAGGCCTAGCCGATGCCGGCGTGAACATGGCCATCCTCGACCTGCTGGCCGCTCGACAGAGTAATGCGACTTTGCGCGGCACATCGGTCAATGCCACGCCGCAATCGTGCACTGCCGGGCCCGGCGAAACGATCACGATTGCGATCCAGGATGCCGGCGGGCGCGTCGATCT
>JBOFCQ010000078.1:0-11129 GCA_051646145.1 Hyphomicrobium sp. | reverse complement strand
ACCCGATCTATGTGCGCGATAAGCACCGCCTGATCCTCGATCCCGATCAGTTCTATATTCTCGCCTCGAAAGAAGCGGTGCATGTGCCGCCCAGTCACGCGGCCGAAATGGTGCCGTTCAATCCGCTGGTCGGCGAATTTCGCGTGCATTATGCGGGTTTCATGGACCCGGGCTTCGGTCATGCGGCGGCGGGCGGCCACGGTTCGCGCGTCGTGCTGGAAGTGCGCTCGCACAAGGTGCCGTTCATTCTCGAACATGGCCAGATCATCGGCAGGCTCGTCTACGAACGCATGACCGAATTGCCGGACATCATCTATGGCCGCGATCTGAAGTCGAACTATCAGGGCCAAGGCTTGAAGCTGTCGAAGCATTTCAAGTAGCGCGGTTGCGGCGACGGCCGACTGACCGAACACGGTTCGGCGCATCGGTGCGCAACCCTTGCGCTGGGTGCCGCCGCTTTGATCGCGATCAAGGCCGAAACGGTCGCACCTCTTCAAGTCTAGCGGTACGATCACCGTCAGCGTGCACGGGCAGAATCTGCAATCAGAGGGATGGAACGACATGCGCATTCGCGATCTGATTTTTGCGGCCGGCACTCTCGTCATGCTCGCGCTGGCCTTAGCCATCACACCCGCTTTGGCGGGCGACAATGCGGCGTCGGCCGAGCAGACGCGCATCGAAACCGGCGGCCGCACATTCGTGCGCTATTGCGCGCTGTGCCATGGATTGGCCGGCAATGGCCTTGGCCCATTGTCTGACTCATTGCAGAAGCCCGCTCCCGACCTGACCACCATCGCCAAGCGCAACGGCGGCGTCTTCCCGCGCGAGAAAGTGGCTGAAATCATCGAAAAAGGCGGCATCGACAGCCACGGCATGATGGCCATGCTGGCCTGGGGTCGGGTGTTCAACGAAGAGCTGAAGCCCGGCGAACAGGCCGACGTCATCGCCGCCGTGACCGCCTATGTTGAAGCTTTGCAGGCGCCCTGACGCGTCACGGCGCCGCGAAAACCCGTGTTTTCAGGCCACAAAGCGAGATTTTTGGCTGGAGCAGTGCAAAAAACCCAATAAAACCGCTGTTTTGTTGGTCGAGATATGTATTCTGCGGTCATCGAATGATTCGAAGAGGGAAATATCGAACATGGCTAAAGCACCTGCCGCAAAGATCGAAACCGTCACCTTGAAGCACATCGCCGCCACGCTCGCCGAGGCGCATGAAATCCCCAAGAAGCAGGCTGTTGCCATGCTTGAAGATCTGGTCGCGCAGATCTCGAAGCACCTGAAGAAGGGCGCACGCATCCGCATCGGCGGTCTCGGCGTTCTGCAGGTTCGCAAGCGTCCGGCACGCATGGGCCGCAACCCGGCAACGGGCGAAGCCATCAAGATCAAGGCATCGAAGAAGATCGCCTTCCGCGCTGCCAAGGAACTCAAGGAAGCGATGTAAGCGCGCGTCCGCTCTTTAGATCGGACAGCACCGCGACAGACGCAGGCTTGAACAGCAAAAAGGCCGCTCTCGCAAGGGGGCGGCCTTTTTCATTTCACATATAGCGGGCCGCGCGTACCCGCGCCGCCTCAGCCGTTTGCGAAGTAGTTGGTGATGAAGCGCTCATAAATATCTGTCAGCGCTTCGAGGTCGGCGACACTCGTGCGCTCGTCCACTTGATGGATCGTGGCGTTCACGAGCCCGAATTCGACGACGGGGCAGAAATCCTTGATGAAGCGCGCGTCGGATGTGCCGCCGCCCGTGGTCAAGGCCGGCGTCCGGCCGGTCACTTGCCGCACGGCCGAAATGAGCGTGTCGACAAGCGGACCGGGCTTGGTCAGGAACACATCGCCGGTGCCGGAGAATGACAGGCTGAACGTCGCGCCGATCTCGCGTGCCGCAGCGGTTGCCGTCTCCTTGATGAAGACCTCCATGAGGGGCCGCGACCACAGATCGTTATAGCGCACGTTAAGGATGGCGCGCGCTTCGCCGGGGATGACGTTCGTCGCCGTGTTCGGCACCGAGATCACCGTCACCTGCAGGTTCGACGGTTGGAAATCCTTGGTGCCGTCGTCGAGCTTCGCGGTTGAGAGGCGATCGATGATACGCGCCAGTTTCGGCACGGGATTGTCGGCCAGTTGAGGATACGCCGCGTGGCCCTGCTTGCCGGCAACGACGATCTCGGCATTCAACGATCCGCGCCGTCCTATCTTGATTTCGTCGCCGAGCGCTTTCGGGTTCGATGGTTCGCCGACGAGGCAGGCGTCGAGTACTTCATCGCGCGATTTGAGCCAGTGCAGCACCTTGATCGTGCCGTTGATCGAGGGGCCTTCTTCATCGCCCGTGATCAGGAATGACAGCGACCCGCGCGGCAGCGTGCCGTCGTGACGGGCGAGATAACGCAAGGTCGCGGATGCAAACGCCGCGACGCAGCCTTTCATATCGACGGCGCCGCGGCCGTAGAGAATGCCGTCGCGGACGTCGCCCGAGAACGGCGGCACCGTCCACGCCTTTTCATCGCCGACGGGCACCACGTCGGTGTGACCGGCGAACGAGAGGTGCGGCCGGCCATTGCCAAGACGCGCATAGAGGTTGTCAATATCCGGCGTGCCGGGCTCGCTGAACGGCAGGCGATGGCAGACGAAGCCCGCCGGCTCCAGCGCGTTCTGCAGCAGTGTCAGTGCGCCGCCCTCGTGCGGCGTCACGCTTTCGCAGCGGATCAGCGCTTGCGTCAGTTGCACGGGGTCTTTGGCATCGAACGTCATGGTGGTCCTGTTTGCGCCGGCGCGGCCGACAGCGATGACATGGGCAACGGCATGGTGCGGCCTTCGAGCGACTGCACCATCGAGATCTTCTGCCAGATTTTCGACGACAAGTTGGACGTCAGCCGTTCGATATCGCCGACGGTATCGACGATCACGGGATCGCGGATGCGCTCGGCGAAGAGCGCGGCGAGCTTGGCCGTCAGCGACAGCAGCTCCGAGCAGTAGTCGAGATAGCGCATCAGCTCGAACGGCGTCATGTTGCGTTCAGGCGAATTCGACACGCGCGCCTGCCCGAGCATGCTTGGATCTTTGGTCAACTGGTGCATGTCGATGACGTGCACCACCGCGCGCAGTTCGTAGAGGGCCTTCAACGCCCGGTCGCGGCGCCAGCGCGCTTCATAGGTCGAGACGAAGAACGCCGCGCCGCCAAGCACGATCGCCAGGCTGACGGCCGCATCGAGGCCCTGCATCAAATCGGAAAGATCGTCCGAGCCTTTGAGCGTCAAGGCATGGCGCACGAAGGCGACAAGCGCTGCAAGCCCGAGCGCCAACACACTCAGCAGCGCACACCGCAAGCCCCAGTGCGGCGCTGCGACCAGTTCGATGCGCTCGGTGGTGGCGCGCGCCAAGGCACTGATGTCGGCGGCGACGTTGGCAAGCCCGGAGCCTGGAAAACGATCGCTGACGCGCCGCTCAAGATATTCGAGCGTCGCCGTGATTTTGTCGGGGTTCAGCGCGCGATACATGACCAATGTCATGCGCGAAGTCGGCGCGGCGCGTCAACCGTGAACGGGCTTTTCAATCACAATAAAGCGGCAGACGGACGGGTGCTCAGACGGGGCCGTTGCGCCGGCCGAACGGTGTTGCCAGGCCGTGTGTGCGCCGCTCGGCGCCGCTGCGGCGATCGCTTTCGCCAATCGGCGGACCGACGTCGAGCAACCGCCGGTCAATCTCGGACGTGCGCCGCTCTTCGGCTGTCGTGCCCGAAATCGGAGCGCCCTTCGCTTGCGCCTTGCGCTCGGCGACAGCGCGCTCGATGGCATCGTATGCGCCCTTGTAGGCGTTGGCCGACTGCTGTTCGGCAGCGGCCATCGTCGGTTGGGCCTGCAATGATTTAATCAGAGAATAAATAGCCATTATGTCCGCACCGGCACGGTTGAAACCGCCGAGCAGACTAAATCAGTTGCGTGAACGAATTGTTTGCGCCGGGTCTAATCTCTTAACAGATCGTTTATGCTGGTCTTCGAGCGTGTCTTCTCATCGACGCGTTTCACGATCACGGCGCAGTAAAGGTTCGGTCCCGGCTCGCCGTTCGGCAGCGGCTTGCCCGGCATGGTGCCGGACACGACAACCGAATACGGCGGCACGCGGCCAAACATCTTCTCGCCGGTTGCGCGGTCGATGATGGTCGTCGACGCGCCGAGATAGACGCCCATCGACAGCACCGAGCCTTCGCCCACCTGCACGCCTTCCGCCACTTCGGCGCGCGCGCCGATGAAGCAGTTGTCCTCGATCACGACCGGACCGGCCTGCAGCGGTTCCAAGACGCCGCCGATGCCGGCGCCACCCGAGATGTGGCAGTTCTTGCCGATCTGCGCGCACGAGCCGACGGTTGCCCACGTGTCGACCATGGTGCCGCTATCGACATATGCGCCGAGATTGACGAACGACGGCAGCAGAACGGCGCCCGGCGCGATGTAGGCCGATCGGCGCACGATCGCGCCCGGCAGCACGCGAAAGCCGCCCTTGCGGAAATCGGCTTCCGTCCAGTCCTTGAACTTCGGCTGCACCTTGTCCCAGTAGAAGCTGCCGGCGGGACCGCCCGGAATGAGTTCCATGTCGTTCAAGCGGAACGACAGCAGCACGGCTTTCTTCAGCCACTGATTGACGACCCACGTGCTGTCTTTCTTTTCCGCGACGCGCGCCTGCCCCGTGTCGAGCAGATTGAGCGCCGTCTCGACGGCATCGCGCACCGCGCCCTTGGTCGCGAACGTAACGGTGTCGCGAGTGTCCCAGGCGGCGTCCACGGTCTTTTGCAGGTCGCTGAGGGCGGTCACGGATGAGGAGGACATGGCGGCGCGGCACTCCAGGTATCAGGGCCCGCTGGCGCGATGTCGGCCTTGGGCGAGCAATGGGGTCGTCTCGCGGGCGTTGTCGCCTCACGGAGTGCATGGTGTCAACCGCGATGGCGGCGATTGCGGCGTCTTTGGCCAATGCGCGGCCTGTGCGTTGCCCGTGTCCGGCCCATGCGCGGCGTAGCCGCGAGACCAATATGCGCGTCCCCGGCGAGCCTAGAAGCGCACCGCCATGCCGGCGATGATGAACTGGAAGGGCGCGATGTCGGTCGTCGCCGCGCCGGCCTTGGTGCCTGTGGCGCTGGTCGCGATCTCGGTTTCGGCATGGCTGTAGGACGCATAAAGGTCGATGCCGGCGCCCAGTTCCTGGTTGATGCCAACGCCGACGATCGTCACGTCGGTGCCGGCGATGAAGGCATTGGCGCCGAGCGGCGTCGCATCGAGCACGTCGCCGCGGAAGGTCAATCCTGCGCCGGAGCTTTTATGCCAGTAATGCGAAAAGAGCGTTGTCTTGCCGACGCTCAGCCAGGGCTGCTCGATGCCACCGACCAGATAGGCGAAGGTTGCCGTATCGTCGACATCGCGACCGCCGTAGAGCGTTTTCATATTGTTGTCGCGCCCAAAGCCCGTCGCGGCGTTGATGAACAACCCGCTCGCGACATGGAGCAGCGAGGCCGAGCCGCCGATTTCCCAGCAGTCGAGATCGGGCGTGGCTTTCGGCTTTGCGCAGCCGCGTTGATTGCCGGGACGGCCGTCCGTCCACGCGGCGATGCCGGCGGCCGCGGCAAGTTTGAAGCCCAGGCCCTCGCCCGTGTAGCGGATGGCGGCGTCCTTGGTATCGTCCTCGCCCCAACTGGCTGACAGCGTGACGCCGTTGAAGCTCGGCGTATCATAGCGCACGATATTCCAGCGATGCCCCTCGCCCCAGATATCGTTGCGGCCGTGAAACATCACGTCGCCGAAGCGCAGGCCGGTCAGCACATTGTCGCTGTCGCGGCGCATGAACCAGCCACGCTCGATATAGCCCATCATGATCGGCAGGCCGGGGCTCATGCCGCTCGCGATGTTGACGACGGAGGATTCGGTGACGCTGTCGGTCGCCTGCGTTTGCTGGCCGAGAGACACTTGGCCAAGACCGGCGTTTTTAAGCCACAAATAGCTCCAGCGCAGTTCGTGCAGGCCACTTGAGGGATCGTAGGCGAACTGATCCATGGGCGCGAACGGCGACGGGTTGGGGCCGATTTCAATCGCGAACCCTGCCGACCAATCGGCCGCGATCTTGGCGTCGCCGGCAAAGCGGAACCGTGGGCGGCGGATCTCATTGGAGACGAGGAAAATATCGCGCTCGCGCCCGTCGTCCCAGGCCATCAGCGTGTTCGATACGAGCCCTGAGATGGTCAGCGAAACCTTGCGGGTCCCCTTGCGCGCGCTCAACGCCTCAAGTTCGGCGATGCGCTCTTCGAGATCGGCGCAGCAAGGGGCAAGCGCGTCGGCCGCTGTGGCGGGACCAAGCGTCCACACGCTCGCGCACAAGACAACGCTCGCCAGCGCCGCCATCGAGGGCCAGCGCCGAGCGGTGGCCGCGCTCGAATCGATCGTGTGCCGTGTCATTGTTTTTCTTACGAAGCCGGCCGCGCGCCGCCAATGCAGATTGCGCTGCGTTGGGCCGGTTTTTGCGGGTTCGGCGCCGATCGTGATGGAACTACATCATACGATTGGATGGTCTGGCGCCTCAGTGTTCAGCCGCTGCCGAGCGAGGTGCGCCGACGATAACCGTCTTGTGCGCCGGCGGCTCCAACGCGGGCGTGCAAGCCGTGCGCTGACGCAACGCCGGCGGACGATGCACAGCCGCGTCGTGCACGCCATCTTTTCCGATATTCCGGGCCGATGGCGAATCAGCCACCCTCCGCTCGCTTCGGTGCCGTTCCGGCGCCGTCAACGAGAGGTCAAACATTCCCATGGCGAAATCGGAATCCACGAGCAAGAAAGTCTCGTCGGCTGCGGCCAAGGTTCTGGCCAGCAAGAGCGCGAGCAAAGCCGAAAAGTCGGTCGCCGCATCGGCGCTGACGCAGAAGGGCAGCACGGAAAAGACAAGCGCCCGCGTCGCCACCACGGCGTCGAAAGTGCTGCGTAATCCCAAAGCCAGTGCCGCAGCGCGCTCCGCTGCCGCTTCGGCGTTGACCCAGAAGACCAAGAAAAAAGCCTGAGTTCGGCATCCAGTGCCCGGCACCCTCGGCCGGGCACGCGTCGCCGTTAGGCCGTCAAAGCGGTCAGTTCATGGCTGCTTTGATGAGCGCCTTGGCGTCGTCTGAGTCCCATTCGGCGGGGCCGGCAAGGCGTCCGATTTCGCGGCCGTCCTTGTCGATCAAGATCGTCGTTGGCATGCCGACGATCTTCAGTGCCGTGCCCTGCTTGGCCGTTGCATCGATGTAGAGCTTCAGGTTCTTCGCCGCGACGTCGTCGAGGAATTTCTGGCTGGCCTCGGCGCCTTTGCGGTCGAGGCTCAATGCCACCACTTCGAACGCGTCGCCGCCGAGCGCCGCCTGCAGCCGGTCGAGCGCCGGCATTTCCTCGCGACACGGCGCGCACCACGTCGCCCACAGGTTCAGCAGCACAACCTTGCCTTTGAAGGCGGAAAGCGATGTCGGCTTGCCAGCGCCGTCGTTGAAGGCGATGTCGGGCAGGGCCTGGGGCGCGGCCTTTTTAACGAAAGCCGCCATCTGGCCGGATTTGGTCGCCGCTGGCGCAGTGCTCGTGCTGCCCGAGTTGGCCGTCGTGCCGGCCGTTAACGCCGGGTCAGGGGCCGTCGCCGCCGGCACTGCCGCGTTACTTGACGCGTTGTCAGGCTGGCCCCTCATGACGTATACCGCGCCGAAGCCAATGAGCGCCGAGAGCGCGATCACCCACATCGCGGGAGCCGTCGCGGATGACCGTCCGCGCTCGTTGCCGCCGCTGTTCTCGTCGCCGCGCTTCATGCTGACTTTCGCCTTTTCAAGTTCTGGCTCCGACGGAGACCCACCGTGACCGACAAATCCGCCAACAAGATGTGGGGTGGCCGTTTCGCCATGTCGCCGGCCGAGATCATGCAGGAGATAAATGCCTCGATCGGCTTCGACAAGGCGCTTGCGCCCCAGGACATCCGCGGGTCCAAGGCGCACGCGGCCATGCTGGCCGAGGTTGGCATCATTACGAAGGCCGATGCGCGCGAGATCAATCGCGGCCTCGATACGGTTCTCGCCGAGATCGAGGGCGGCACGTTCAACTTTTCGCGCGCGCTCGAAGATGTGCACATGAACGTCGAAAGCCGGCTTCGCGACGTGATTGGCGCGCCGGCGGGCCGCCTGCACACCGCGCGCTCGCGCAACGATCAGGTCGCAACCGATTTCCGCCTCTACGTGCGTGACCAGATCGACGGCCTCGACGGCGCGCTTGCTGGCCTGCAACTGGCGCTCGCCCGCAAGGCGGAAGCGCACGCCGCGACTGTGATGCCGGGCTTCACGCACCTTCAGCCCGCCCAGCCGGTGACGTTCGGCCATCACATGCTCGCCTACGTCGAGATGCTGGCGCGGGATCGCGGCCGCTTCGCCGACGCCCGCAAGCGGCTGAACGAGTGTCCGCTCGGCTCGGCGGCGCTTGCCGGCACGTCGTTCCCCATCGATCGTCACATGACGGCTGAAAAGCTCGGTTTCGACCGGCCCATGGCCAACAGCCTCGATGGCGTCTCCGACCGCGATTTCGCACTCGAAACGCTGGCGGCAGCGACCATCGCGGCCATCCATATGTCGCGGCTCGCGGAAGAGATCGTGATCTGGATGACGCCGCAGTTCGGCTTTGTCACGCTCACCGACAAGTTCACGACCGGCTCGTCGATCATGCCGCAAAAGCGCAACCCGGACGCCGCCGAACTGTCGCGCGCCAAGGTCGGGCGCATTGCCGGCGCCTTCCAAAGTCTGGCCATGGTCATGAAGGGGCTGCCGCTCGCCTATTCCAAAGACATGCAGGAAGACAAGGAAGCGACGTTCGACGCGCTGGCCAGCTTCAAGCTGGTGGTTGCCGCCATGGCGGGCATGGTCGCGGATCTGGAGCCGGTGCCGGAGGCGCTGAAGGCGGCCGCCGGGCGCGGCTATTCGACGGCCACCGACCTTGCCGATTGGCTGGTGCGCGAGCTCAAAATGCCGTTCCGCGACGCCCACCACGTCACCGGCAGCATCGTCAAGGCCGCCGAAACCAAGGGCGTTGACCTCGAGGCGCTGCCGCTGGCCGACATGCAGGCCATCGAGGGCCGCATCACCAAGGCCGTGTTTTCGGTCCTATCCGTTGAAAATTCAGTCAAAAGCCGGACCAGCTATGGGGGAACTGCGCCACAGAACGTCACAAAAATGGCGCGCCAGTGGGTCAAGCGGTTGGAAAAGGACCGCGACAAGGGCTAGAACCTTGTGGACTGGTCGTGGATCGGGGCTTTTCCAATCCGCGTCCGGTTCGTTGCTTCATCGCGGTCTTCGGCCCGCCCGGCAACGGAAGACACGGCATTGCACGACGGATCAGAGGCGTTAAGGCTCATGCGTACCGCCACACATCTGCTGACGCTTATCGTTGCCGGTTCCGCCTTGGCGGGCCTCGGCGGCTGCGGCGTGCGTGGACCGCTCGATCCGCCGCCGGAAGCCGTCGCATCGGGCACGGCGAAATCGGCCGAAGCGGGTGCGGCTGGCGAAAATTCCGCCGCCGAACCGAAGCCGCACGAAGGCTTCATCCTCGATCGCCTGCTGCGCTAACCCGGCGGCGATCGCCCCTCAGCGTCCTGCCCTATATGCGCACACGCGGCGGCTTCGCTGACGCGCTCGTTGCTGCCCGCACTTGCAGAGTGCAACAGTCCCGCTACAAGCACGGCCACCGGTTGCGTTACGGCGCGTTGAACGACACGTGCGCCCGCACAATCGGTCAGCCCGCGATGCCGCCCGCCGCCCTGCCAACCCGTGAAAGCGCCATGCACCACTTCCATTACAAGAACGGCATCCTGCACGCCGAAGACGTCAGCATCGAAGCCATCGCGGACGCTGTCGGCACGCCGTTCTACGTCTATTCGACGGCAACGCTCGAACGGCATTATCAGGTGCTGGCGGAGGCCTTCAAAGACCAGAACGCGCTGATCTGCTTCGCGGTCAAAGCCAACTCCAATCAGGCTGTGCTTGCCACCATGGCGCGACTTGGCGCTGGCATGGATGTCGTCTCCGAAGGCGAACTTCGCCGCGCCCGCGCGGCCGGAGTTCCAGCCAACAAGATCATCTTCGCCGGCGTCGGCAAGACGCGCGCGGAGATGGCGTATGCGCTTGCTGAAGGCATTCTCGGATTCAACGTCGAGAGCGAGCCTGAACTCATCGCCCTGAGCGAGGTTGCCCATGCGCTCGGGCTCACCGCGCGCATCGCCATTCGCGTCAATCCCGACGTCGATGCCAAGACGCACGCCAAAATTTCGACCGGCAAAGCCGAGAACAAATTTGGCGTACCCTTTGACGATGCGCGGGCCCTTTATGCCGAGGCCGCGCGCCTGCCCGGCATCAAGGTCGCCGGCATCCATATGCACATCGGTAGCCAGATCACGGAACTCGATCCGTTCCGCGACGCCTTCCGCCTGCTGCGCGATCTGGCGCTCGATCTCAAATCGGACGGCATCGCGCTCGAACATCTCGACATCGGTGGCGGTCTCGGCGTGCCCTATCGCGGCGCCAACGATATTCCGCCCTCGCCCGACGCCTATGCCGCCGTCGTCCGGGAGGCGCTGGGCGATCTCGGTCTGAAGCTTGTGATGGAACCGGGCCGCATGATCGTCGGCAACGCCGGCATTCTCATCTCGCGCGTGCTGTTCGTGAAGGAGGGCGTCGACAAGACGTTCACCATTGTCGACGCCGCCATGAACGACCTGATCCGGCCGACGCTGTATGAAGCGCATCACGACATCTGGCCGGTGGTTGAAGCCAATCTCGATACGGCGCCCATCGCGCAGGACATCGTTGGACCGGTGTGCGAGACCGGCGATTATCTGGCGACCGATCGCGCGCTGCCGCCGCTGGCATCCGGCGATCTCATTGCCGTCATGACGGCTGGCGCCTACGGCGCGGTCATGTCGTCAACCTACAACACGCGCCCGCTGGTGCCGGAAGTGCTGGTGCGCGGCGACGCGTTCGCCGTGGTGCGCCCCCGTCTTTCGTATGATGATCTGATCGCGGCCGACCACCTGCCGCCGTGGCTCGCGAAAGTGTGAAAAATCACAGCCGGCTGTCCCCATCCGAAAGGGGGACGCGGTGGTGCGCA
>JBOFCQ010000072.1:0-8382 GCA_051646145.1 Hyphomicrobium sp. | reverse complement strand
GATCTGTTGATCGTCGTCGTCAACGAGTATGACGTTTTCCACGTGCCTGACCGCAACTGCCGCGCTGAATTTTACGCTCCGTGCCAAGCGTGAATGGTGTGCGCATTCAAGCGTAGCAATGGGCTCGCCTAGCTAGCATGCGCTGGGCCTGCCGAATAGTCGAGCATCCGCTGATGCTGTGCTGATCGTGCCTTTGCGCGCGAGCAGAGAAGCTGAGCGCCGTTGGAACCTTGTCCGACGCCATCTGTTTAGACGCTGCGATCTCGCAATTCAGGAGACATCAGCGTTATGAAATTCATGAAACTCTTCGTCGTTGCAGCAAGCATGGCGATTGCAGGCCTTGCGACGACAGCCGCCTCGGCCGCACCGATGGGCGTGGCCAAGTCGGCTGTTGCCGGCACCAATACGATGACGGAACCCGTGCACTATCGTCACAACGATTGTCGCAGGGGTCCGAACGGCTGGCATCGTTCCACACGCTACGGCCGTCAGGCGTGCGGTCGGTCGAATGTCAATCCGGCGGTGCCGCTTGCACTGTGGATCTGGCGTTGCGCGGACGGCCGTTGCGGTTATTGGCACCGCAATGAACGTCGCTGGCGCGATGGACGCGGTCGGCGTCACTAATCGCTTTTAACTCGACGTTCTCTAAAAACAAGGGCGGCTCCGAACACGTGTTTGGAGCCGCTTTTGTTTGTGGGCGCGTATTGCGCGACGGTGATACGAAGTTGTGCTGCGTTGCGGGCTGGCGCCTTAACGCGACGGCATCGCCGCGATCACGCTGTGCAACACGGTGCTCAATTGGCTTGGTTGAATGGGCTTCATCAGCACGGGCGCCTCGGCGCATGTGCTCGGCAGGTTTTGCCGCCTAAAGCCCGTGACCATCACGAACGGCGCGTTGCGCGCCTGAAGTGCGGCGACGACACGATCGACCGGTTGCCCGAGCAGGTTGCCATCGACGATGGCGGCGTCGAATGACAGCGTATTGACCGCCGTCACGGCGTCGTCGACGGACATAGCCTGACCGGCAACGGTGAAGCCTGCGTCAGCCAAGATCTCTTCAAGTTCCATGGCAATCATCGGCTCATCCTCGATGATGAGAATGCGGCGTGCCGGTTGAGCGGAGCGCGGCGGCACGACGCTCGCCGGTGTTTCAGTGCTCGCCGTTCGCGCTGGCGACAGATTGAAATAGACGGGATCCACATCATCGCCATCCGTCACATCGGCGCTGATATGGCAGACGACGCCCGTCGGTTCGAACAAAAGCTTGGCGTTGACATTCGGCAGGTTCGCCGAGCGCTCGATGAGCGTAAGGCCGAACCCGCGCGCAGCGGGGGCCTGCACCAGCGGGCCGCCGACCTCTCGCCAGGTGAGATTGAGCTTGCGGTCCTCGGCGCTGGTTCGCATCCAGGAAATCTCGATGCGACCGCTCGACCGCGAAAGCGCGCCGAATTTGACCGCATTCACCGCCAGTTCGTGAATGATGAGCGTGAACTGCAATGCTGTCTGCGGCGGCAGATGAATATCTTCGCCCATAAGGCTGATCGCCGCCGTATCCGCGACGGTGACGGCCAATTGCGACGAGATCAGTTCGCGCAGGCTCGCGCCCTGCCAGTGCGCATCGGTCAGCACATTGTGCGCGCTCGACAGCGACTGGACACGGCTGTTGAAGCTATTGACGAAGCTGCGCACGTCCGTCGTATTGCGCGCCGTCTGCGTGGCGATCGATTGCACGATTGCCAGCGTGTTCTTGACGCGATGATTGAGTTCGCCGATCAGCAGAGTGCGGACATGGTCGTTCTTGCGCCGTTCGGTGATGTCGCGATTGGTCTCCAGAACGAAACGCCGCCCGCCGATGCGCACGGTCTCCTGTCGGCTATCGACCCACACTTCGCGTCCATATTTGCTGACGTGGCGGAGTTCGCCGGTCCAAGCGCCGTGCGTGCGCAGCACGTCATCGAAGTGTTGCTGGGGCAGGGAATTCTGCGTTTGCAGAAGGTCGTGGCTTTTGGCGCCGAGCGCTTCGGGGCTGGTGTAGCCGTATAGCTCCTCGCAGCCGCGGTTCCACAGCACGATGCCTTCATCGAGATCCCAGACCAGAATGGCTTCATGCGACAGTTCGATCAGGCGTGCGAGCTGGCGCAGCCGCTGGCTGGCGTTGCGTTGATCGGTGACATCGGTGTTGGTACCACACCACAGCGCCACGGCGCCATGCTCGTCGCGGATCGGCATGGCACGCGATAGAAACCAGCGGAATTGGCCATCGACGCCGCGCAAGGGGAACGTGTCTTCCCAGATCTCGCCGCTCTCGAAATGGCGCGTGATCTTTTCCGTTACGCGTTCGATATGATCGGGGTGGTGCACGCTCTTCCAGCCCCACCCGGCCATCTCGTCGAACGTAGTGCCCGTATAGTCAAACCAGCGCTGATTGTACCAGAAGACGGAGCCGGACTTATCCGCCATCCATGCGAGCTGCGCGATGTTGTCGGCGAGCGCGCGGAAACGCTGTTCGCTGACGACGAGGGATGTTTCGACACTCTTGAAGCGGGAAACGTCACGCGAGACCGCCAGCAGCCAGATGACTTTGCCGGCGTCATCGAGAATAGGGCTGACGATAACGTCCCACCACCGCGGTGTGCCCTTGGCTGTAGGGCAATAGCCGGAGAAGTGCGCGACCTGGCCTGACTGAGCATCCGAAAGCGCTTGCTCGGCCAGAAACCGGCTTTCCGACGGCCAAAGCTCGGTCCACGGCATGCCGTAGACATCGCTGACGTCATCGAGCTCAAGCAGGCAGGCACCGTTGACGTTGACGTAATGCAGGCCGCCCGACGCTGTGATCAGTTTCACGCAATCGGGGCTGGCGTCGAGCAGTTTGACGCCCAGGCTCACGCCGTCGGGTAACGTCCCCCAGTCGAAAGATCGCCCGGAGTCGTCACCGTCGCTTGGCCGGCCGCGGCGTCTGTCATCGGACGTCATGAACGTAAATTGCACTCATATTGATGGGTCAAAAAATCGGCGCGGCGCTCGTGCACCTCCATGAAGTCTGATTATTCCAATGACGTCGGCGCTACACCCTCGCGAGCAATGCGGCACCGCGCAAATGCACACATAAGCGCGACGCCGCGGCTTGCAATCAGCCAGCATCGGCCAATTACAGAAGACGCGCAACGTTAAGCTGCCGCGCCCTGCTTTTCGCCGGCGCGAAGATCGAAAAATAGCGCCTGACTGATGACAGCCTTCACCATTTCGGGACGGAATGGCTTGGTGATCAGGAAGGTCGGCTCGGCGCGCTGTCCGGTCAGCAGACGTTCCGGATAAGCGGTGATGAAGATCACCGGAACGCTCATATCCTTCAGGATGTCGTTCACGGCATCGATGCCCGACGACCCGTCGGCCAATTGAATGTCGGCGAGTACCATTCCAGGCGTCGTCCGCTTGGCAAGCGCTGTCGCTTCGCTGCGTGTCGTCGCAATGCCAACGACATCGTGACCGATTTCCGTGACGAGCGTCTCGATGTCTAGGGCGATCAACGGTTCATCCTCGATGATCATGATGCGCGCGGCGATCTGGTCCGAGATTTCCTTGCCGGCGCTGTTGACCAATTCGCGCACTTCGTCTTCGGATTTGCGCAAGATTTCTGCGATTTCGACTGTCGAGAATTCTTCGAGCGCCGCGAGCAGGAACGCTTGGCGCGGAAGCGGCGTCAAAGTTTCGATCCGGCGATCTGCGATGCCCTGCGGCTGATAATCGATGCTGTCGGCGCGCTGGTTGACCGGCATCGCATCCCAGACGCGCAGAAACACTTCGTAGAGCGCGGCGCGCGGAGCCAAATCCTGGCGGAACGATCTCTGATCCGCAACGAGCGTCTCAAGCGTCGCGACGACGTAGGCGTCGCCGACATCCTGCGACCCCGTCAGGGCGCGCGCGAAACGGCGCAGGTAGGGAAGTTCAGGAGCGACCGTATCGGCAATCGACGTATTCATCTTGATCTCTTCCCCCGTTGTGGGCACGACGGTGAACGCACCGATTCATACCCCAAGACTAGTGTTACGATACGGCGTTGTCAGTGGTTTTGCTTACCCACTCATGATGAGCGCGCTTGACCCGCGTCCAGGGCCACCAACGTGCTGCCGTGCAACCTTTGCGACAAATCACCGTTTATTCGCCCGCAATAGCAGAGACCGGTAGATCGCTATGCGAGCGCCAAACGCGTTTTACCGCCCGTTAAGCGTGGAAACGCGCACGTTGGACGTTGGTTCCCAGGGGTTCAAAAGTTTTTTGCAAAAAAAGTCACCAACTGGAAACCGCCCCCGAGTTAACGACGATCATGACTTGCGCCGGTAGACGCCACATGGGCCGCGGATGAGTGCGGCCCATGCTCGGCGGTAAATCTCAAGAGCCAGTTCGAGCGGTCGTTCGCTCAGACCAGGAACGCGCTCAGCATCCAGATCGCCTTTTCATGGAACTTCAGGCGGTCCGTCAGCAAGTCGACCGTGACCAGGTCATCGACGTCCTCGGCAGCCTTGGCGGCATCACGCAAATTCTTGACCATCTTCTGATGGTCGGCGACGAGCTGCGCGATCATCTGCTCGGCACTCCGGTTCGTCGTTTCTTCGGCAACGTCGGCGTTCGGTTGCATCTGACGGAAGCTCAAGGGCGCCAGCGCGCCAAGTGCGCGAATGCGTTCCGCGATGACATCGGCGGCTTCAAAGAGATCGTTGTAGTGCTTCTCCGTCAATTCGTGCACCGGAAGAAAGAGCGGGCCCACAACGTTCCAGTGATAGACGTGCGTTTTCAGCAGGAGCGTATACGTGTCCGCCAGAATATCGACCAGACGGTTGGCGACATCCTTGCGATCGTTGCTGCTGAGACCTGTGTCCAGCACGGCAATTTTTGGGGATTTGGCAGAAGCGCTTGTAGCCATGATCGCATGCTCCAATGGGTTTCATTCGCATCAAAGACGGTATTGTCGGAAGGACTGTGCCAACGTCGACGTGGGCGTCGCACACGAACCGCGCGCCCAACACAACGACACATATTCGCTGTAGTTTCGACGCGAAGGGTGTGCCGTTAGAATGCCGGGCGGCGATTGAAGTTCCATGGTGAAGGTATAATTGAGAGGCGCACATCTCGGGTGCGCCGAAACCTCAGCTCGCGGTCTGCCGCGCGCGCTCCTGGCCCGACAGTTGACCCGGACCGAAATCATCGGCGCCATCGACGCCCATGATTTCACACAGCTTGCCGCGCGCACGATTGACGCGGCTTTTGATGGTGCCGACGGCGCAGCCGCACATCTCGGCGGCTTCCTCGTAGGAAAAGCCTTCAGCGCCGATCAGAATGAGGGCTTCACGCTGCTCTTGCGGCAACGTATCGAACGCATTTTTGAAATCTAGCATGTCCATGTGGCCCGATTGCGCGCCATGCACGCTCAACTGTTCCGCGAGCGATCCATCCTGATCCTCGACCTCGTGCTTGCGCTTGCGACGCTCGGACAAGAACGAGTTACGCAGAATTGTGAACAGCCAGGCTTTGAGATTGGTGCCCGGCGCAAAGCTCGCCTGGTGCTTCCACGCTTTGACGAGCGTATCCTGAACCAGATCGTCGGCTTGATCCGGATTGCCGCACAACGACTTCGCGAAGGCGCGCAGGTTCGGCACCAACGCCGCCAACTGCTCGGCTGAAACGCCAGTCACAACCTCGCTGGCAGCATTCGTCACCGTCGCCGCAGCGTCGGCCGTGCGGGTCGACGTCATTGCTTTGTTTCCGTTTTCGCAAGTTCAGCGAGCAGTTTGCCAAACTTATCGGGGAGGGGCTCGGCCAACATCTGTCCATAGACTTGGCGCAGTTGCTTACCGATTTGGCCCTGTACCTCGCGCGGCAATGCCGGCTGGGCGTCAGGTTGGGTTTGATCGTTCTGGCCCGAACGATCCCCATCAGGTGTCGTAGTTTGCATTTTGCCATCTTTACTGTTGTCGACCGGCATAGGTCCCCACCGTAACAAAGTTCAGCGTTATCAATTTGTTATACTGATAGCATCGCAACCGCATGTTTGCGAGCACACAGCCCTGGACGCTCGATAACGCTCAGTTCGCATGTTGGTTCCACCGGTCGGTGGTTTTTTAAGTACGAGGCTTCCTCTAAGCGGCTGCCGCCTCCGCTGGAACTGCCTCGTCCGGCGTGTCAGTCCCGCGACTGAGAACAAATAGCGCCGCCGCTATTGCCACGATCAAAGGGAGGTTCCGCAAAACAAGCTTAACGAGGTTCGGCAACGCGATCGGCGCAGCCGACGTCAATGCCGCCATCAATAAATCGCGGTCCGTTTTCGACAATTGATCGGCGACACTGGCGAAGATGCTTGTCGACGCGCCTGAGGTCGCATCGGGTGATACGTCATCCGATGATGCTGCCGTCGGAGCGATCGATGCAGCGGCGCTGTGCGGAGTTCTCAACTGCACCACGATCGCCGCGATGATGCCGACACCAACGAACAACCCTGCCAACATAAGGTTGGCTATTTCAGGCCCGTATTCGCGGTTGAGACGGAAGGCCAACGCGGCAACGGCAAAAGCCGTCGCGACGAGGAAGGGGATCACCACCAGCGCGCGATTGACGGCAACGTTGATCGCGTTGTCGACGGTATCCTGCGCGCGACGAAACAAAACACCAAACATGATGATCCCCCTGTAAACCTCGCGGCGACGCGCCAGTCCTCAGCCCAGTCCTCAGCGCAGACTTACGATTTCCAGATCGCGCCGATAACGAAGCCGATGCCGGCGGCGACCAGCAGGGTGGTCATCGGCTGATCGGTGACGGACTTATCGACGGCCGAACGCAGATTACCTGCGACTTCCGAAACGCGTTCGCCGGCTTCGCGGCCCGTCTGCGCGACATTGGCCGCCGTGGCTTCAGCGCTGTCGAGCGCCTTGTCCAACTGATGGCTGGCCTTGTTTGCAAGCTCAGACGCCTTGTCGGCGACCTGCGCGGCCGTGCTGCGGGCGAGCGTTTCGACATCGTTGTTGGCGGTACGCGAATAGCTCATGACAATCCTCCTGATGAGCGGTGACGTACGGGTGATTTCAGCCCGTTCGAAAAATGAACGTGCAGCGCGTGCAATGGTTCCGCCGGTTCAGCGCATGACGCTGGCGTTGGCACGGGCAATCTGACGCGGTTGGCAAGCAAGACCCGTCAGCAATCACTGCCCATCAGTCCGGTCGGACGACCGCGAGACAGCCGAGCGCGCGAGTGCGCCGATGGCTGAGATCGCCTGGCGTCCAGCGCCGACCCAATCGCTGCGCGAACGGTTGCGATCGAGAGCGCGCAGGTGGCGGGCGTGCGCGACGGTTGGGAGCGACGTCATTAAGCGTGCATAGAGTTCCGCCACATCCGGCGGGCCGCCATCGTCGCGCAGAGCAATATCAACGCGGGGTGTCGCGGGCTCACCATATGCCGACAAAAGCGCGCTGACCGCCTGCGTGCTGTCAGGCCCTTGGGCTTTGCCGTGGCCCGATAAAACGACAGGAACGAGCAGCGGCGCCATCAGTGATGGCCGCGCGGCATACCATTTTGAAATGAGGGACGCGGCGGCGAGATCATCGTCGCTCAAGCCGACGGCGCGGTCGATGCCGACAACCAAAATGTCGGCTTCTTGCGCCTCTTTTGCCAGTGTTTTTGCATATTTTGCAGCGCCAGAGGCCGGAGTAGCGTCAGAGGAAACGAGCGTGAAACCCTTGCTGCGATGTGCAGCGAAATTCTCAGGATTGCCCACGCCGCTGCCCTCTGCATCCGGTATGGCGCGTGCGATCTGATGTGTTTCGAGCGCCGCGGCGAGATCCGTCCTGACGCGTGCGTCCGAGCTCGCAACCAAGACGCGGACATAGGCCGCTTGCGCGGTTTGCGCGCCGTCGTTCATTGGCGCGCGGTAGAGATCGTCGCTGCCAGCGGCCGCCTCTGAGGGCGAGACATCGCGCGTCTTGGCCAACGTGACGCGCAAGCGCCCGCCGTAAAGATCAATCGCCGCTCGACCAACTTCCTCGACGTAGCGTTCAGCCAATCGTCGTGTGACGTGATCGCGGCCCCATTGCAACAGCGCCCGCGAGAGACGCTCACGCGCTTCATTGGTGACGGCCGTCGCAGGATTGGCCAGGCGAATGATGCGCCAGACGTCGTAGGCGCGCTCCGCCACATCGGCGACCGATCGCCAGCTATAGACATTCAGCACCTGCGCGATGGTCAGACGATCGCCGAAAGGCACCGTCTCCTGCACGAAGCGCGAGAGCCGGCGACTGACGCGTTCCGTGATCGCCAGCGCTTCCGGCATGGTGAACTGCCACATGGCATCGGCGCGCTCCGGGTGCAGGCGGTGCGCCACCGTCGACACCGTCTTGT
>JBOFCQ010000070.1:0-6799 GCA_051646145.1 Hyphomicrobium sp. | reverse complement strand
GCTGCCCGCCGAGCCAAGTACGTTGCCGTCAGATCGGCGCCAAGAGGTTCCGCACCGAGATGGCGGAGAAACGGATGCGCGGCCACCTCACCAGCGGCAACGAGCACCATGAAGCCGAAGCGACGTGCGTCGTTGTAGATGACGCGTGTTCCGCCGGCGAGATGCAGCACGACATGATCGTGGCGCTGATCGGCGCCGGCGTCGTAGACATACGCGCCGAGCGCCACGGTGCTCGCAGCAGGGCCCGCAGCAGCCCGCGCCGCATCGGCGTAACCGATCGAGAACCGGCCGGTCATGCCAAGGTGCATGAGCAGCACGTCGCCGCTCGCGAATTCAGCGAGCAGATACTTGGCGCGGCGCGTCAGGCGCTGGATCGTCTGGCCGCCGATACGCGCGCAAAAGTCGTTGCCGAACGGAAATCTGAGATCCGCCCGGCGCAGTTCCACCCGGTCGATGACAACGCCATCGAGCACCGGTACTAAGCCGCGCCGCACGGTTTCGACTTCAGGTAATTCGGGCATTCCAGACGCCATATTCCTCTTAAGCAACGGCCGCTTAAATAGCCGCAGGTGACGGCTCATAGATAGCGCCATCAGCCAAGACCCGCTATGCTTGCGCCATGAGCCAATTTTCAAATACCCCCGGCAACACGATGGACGCGGGCCGCACGTCGTTCGGCTTTCGCGATGTCGCGGAAGGCGAGCGGCAGGGCCTCGTCAACGAAGTCTTCGCCAACGTGGCTGAGCGCTACGACCTGATGAACGATCTGATGTCGGGCGGATTGCATCGCTTGTGGAAGCGCGATTTCGTGACCGCGCTCAATCCGCCGACCGGCGATCACGCATTCAACCTGCTCGACGTCGCGGGCGGCACGGGCGATATCGCCATGCGTGCCGTCAAGGCGGGCGGCACCAACACGCGCGCCACGATCTGCGACATCAGCCCGGAGATGCTGGCGGTCGGCCGCCGCCGCGTTGCGGACGCCGGCTTAGCTGAGCGCATCACGCTGATCGAGGGCAACGCCGAGCAATTGCCGTTCGCCGATCGATCTTTCGACGCCTACACCATCGCTTTCGGCATTCGCAACGTCACCCACATCGACAAGGCTCTGTCCGAGGCCTTCCGCGTCCTCAAGACGGGCGGGCGCTTCCTGTGCCTCGAGTTTTCGCATTGTGATGTGCCGCTGCTCGACAGCCTCTATGACTTCCACTCCTTCGAGATCATCCCGCGCCTTGGCCAGTGGACGGCCGGATCGGCCGAGCCCTACCGCTATCTCGTCGAGAGCATCCGCAAGTTCCCGCGTCAGGCCGCGTTCGCCGACATGATCCGCAATGCCGGTTTCGAGCGGGTCAGCGTGCGCAACCTGACCGGTGGCGTTGCCGCCATGCATTCCGGCTGGAAGATCTGATCGCGGCGCACTGGTGCGGTGCGCGCCGGTAGCGGCGTTGCCCGCACGCCCGCACCCCTCGCGCACGCCGCCCGCGTGCCTGAAAAATCCCGTTCAGGGGGATGAAATCGCAGTGAGCCGAGAACCGCGATTGACCGTTAACCAAGCTAGCGCTTAGCCTGCTCGCCGGGTTGACCCCATACGCACCATCGAGGGAGAGCTATTATGAAGAAACTTGCACTGGCCGCAATTGCAGCGGCCGCCACCATGTCGATCGGCATGGCCAGCGCAGACGCCGGCTGCGTCACCAAGGCCGCGCGCGCCACAGCCGGATCGGCCGAAAGCGCCAAGTGGTACGTCATGGAAACCATGGTGCAGGCCGTGAGCTGGAGCCTGTGGCCCGGCTGGCTGTCGAACGGCAAAGTCGCCGGTCACTCGGTGCGCAACGAGCGCTATTCGTGCCAGCCGGATGGCGGCCAGGTGACGTGCCGCGGCCGTGCCGACTTCTGCACGACAGGTTAATAGCATTTCATTGCAGACAGGCGCGGCGCGATCGGGCACATCGAGAGCCAATCGCCGCCGCGCCTGCTTCATGACGCAAGACGCAACACGACGGTCATTCCCGGCAGACGCGGCGACCATGCACCGAGAAGAAAGAGCCGGCACACCGCATGGCCAACGCACTTCTGAATTCATTGCGGCTCGCAAAGGCCGGCCTCGTCCTCGCTCAGCACGGCGTGCGCTTTGTGCCGAAGGGCGTGCCGGTGCCGTTGCCCTTGCGGCTGGCGCGAATTGCGACGCTGCCGGTGCGCATTCTGACGGCGCCGCTCAGATGGGGTAAGCCCAAGCACACCCGCGTTGCCACCGCACTGACTCAGCTCGGCCCGAGCTACATCAAGCTCGGACAATTCCTGGCCACGCGCGCCGACATCATCGGGCCGGACCTCGCGGCCGATCTCCGTCATCTGCAGGACCGCCTGCCGCCATTCTCGCAAGCAGAAGCGCGGCGCGCCATCGAGCAGGCGCTCGGCGGCCGCCTCGAAGATCATTTCGTGGAGTTCGGGCCACCGGTCGCCGCCGCCTCGATCGCGCAGGTGCACAAGGCCGTCATTCTGGAAGGCGGCGTGCGCAAGACGGTCGCCGTCAAGATCCTGCGGCCGGACGTCGAACGCCGCTTCCGGCGCGATCTCGATTCCTACGTTTTCGCAGCCCGCCTCATCGAACGATTTGTTGCGCCGGCGCGGCGGCTCAGGCCTGTCGCCGTCGTCGACAATCTGAAGCACACGACCGACCTTGAGATGGATCTGCGCCTCGAGGCGGCGGCCATTTCCGAGATGTCGGACAACATTGCCAACGACCAAGGCTTCCGCGTGCCAAGCGTCGATTGGCGACGCACGTCCAAGCGCGTGATGACACTCGAATGGATCGACGGCACGCCGATCTCGAATCATGCGGCGCTCAGCGCGCGCGGGCTCGATCTCAACGCGCTCGGCCTCGTCGTCATGCGCTCGTTTCTGCGCCATGCCATGCGCGACGGCTTCTTTCATGCCGACATGCATCAGGGCAACCTGTTCGTCGACATGGCGGGCAACGTGGTGGCGGTCGACTTCGGCATCATGGGCCGGCTCGGCGTCAACGAGCGGCGTTTCCTGGCGGAAATTCTGCACGGTTTGATTACGCGCGATTACACGCGCGCCGCCGCTGTTCATTTCGAAGCCGGATACGTGCCGCCTCATCATACGATCGCCGAGTTCGCGCAGGCCATGCGCGCCATCGGTGAACCAATCCACGGCCGCACCGCCGAGGAAATCTCGATGGCCGATCTGCTCGGCCAGCTCTTTGCCTACACAGACGTGTTCGACATGGTGACACGCCCCGAACTCATCCTGCTGCAGAAAAGCATGGTGATCGTGGAAGGCGTGGCGCGCGGTCTCGACACAAACCTGAACGTGTGGACGGCCGCCGAGCCGATCGCGCGCGAATGGGTGGAAGCCAACCTCGGCCCGCTCGGGCGGCTCAAGGAAGCTGGCGCTGGCGTTTCGACGCTCGGCGAATTTCTGCTGAAGACGCCGGGCCTGCTGCAACAGGCCGAAACAGCGGCCATCGGCTTTTCCGCCATGGCGCGCGACGGCTTGCGGCTCGATGAGGCGACCGTACAGAAAATTGCCGCCGCCGACGCGCCGACCCGCCGCTTGCGCACGGCGGCGCTGTGGGTCGCGGCGCTCAGCCTCGCCGCCATCGCGCTGCGCAATTTCGGCATTCTATAGTCGACGTTTCTCTGTGCTAAGGCCGCATCGGAACCGCGCGGCGGCGCATCGCGTTTGTATGTGTGAAGCGCGGAGACGATCTCGCGCGGAACGCATGCACAGCGGAGCGCGCGCAAAATGACCGAGACCTCGAGAGACGATCACGCACGCGCGGCCGGAAGCGATGCGACCGATCCCAACCGCCGCCCCGATCCCGGCATTGACCGGCCTGAACGGCGCGATCCGCTGAGGGCACCGACCACGCCGGACGGCGATCCAGAGCGTTTGCCCGATCCGCCAACGATCTCCGATATCGACATCAAGGACCCGCCATCGCCGGACGGCACGCCGACGCCTGTCGAAACTCCGAACGAAGATCGCTGATACGGCCGTCACACGTCGTCGAGCACGTGACGAACAAAAAAAGGGGCGGCCATGGCTGGCAGCCCCTTTAGTCTTGTCTCACGCACCGCGCGTGCTTGGCTCAGATCAAAACGCCTTGCTCCAATTCGCGTAGAACGTGCCGTCGCGTTCCTGCTGGAAACCGTTGACGTCGTCGCGGATCGGTTGGAGCCATTCGACACTCAGACGGTGGCCTTTGAGTGCGCCGTCAGGCACCACCATATTGACGCCGAAGCCGACATCCCAGAAGCGACCACCATAGTTGTATTGCAGATCCGGCGGCGCGGAATGGCCGTGTGCGCCATCATAGTGGCCGTCAATCTGGCCTTGATACGTATGCAGCAGGCGCACTGATGCCGAGAACCAATCGTTCAAACGGTAGCTGCTCCATGCCGTCGCCTGCACAGCATCGCCGAGCGCGTAGCCTTCATCGTTCTCGCTCTCCATGCGGATAACGCCCGCGAGCTGCGCGCCCCACGACCAGCGGTCGGCGCGGCCCGTATACGTCAGGCTCGGCAGGAAGTCCCAGGTGCCGGAGCCGAGCTGCATCATGTAGTGCGTATAGGCCCCGCCCTCGCCCTTCTCGCTCGTCGAACCGGTCGGTGCGCTGAACATCAGGCCGGTGTGCAAATTATAGCCTGGACCTTCCGAGATCTTGACGAGAGCGCCGAAGATCGTATCGCCGAAACCATCGGTGCCGTGCGCATGGCCGCCACCATGATGATCGCCGCCATGGTCGTCGTCGTGAGCCGCGGCAGCGCCGCCGGCGACCGGCGACATCGACATGTCCATGGTCATCCATTGCGGCATGACCATCAGCGTCAGCCAATTGGTCGGCGCATACATGATGTCCAGCATGTGCATCTGCATGGTCATCTCGGATTGCTTCATCGAACAGTGATTGTGCGTGTCGTGAGCGCCGGGGTCCTGACCTTCAAAAAGGCAGGCGTTGTGCCGGATTTCGTGATCATCGACCGAGCGCGTGCCGCGCAGCTTGTCGCCATCCATGCGGCTCCAGCTATAGCGATAGCCAACCATGAACTCGCCGGCCTTGTGCATGTGATCGACCATGACACCAGCGGGCGCATGACCCTCTGGGATCGGTTGCGTGCCGCTGTCGGCGCGGACCGCGGTTGCGGCTAAGGCGGCGGATGCCGCGACGATGAGCGACGCGCGCGTGACGTCGTAGGCGATGGACTTCAATGACATGAGACTTGCCCCTTGCGCACGGACCGGTGCCGTCGGCGGCACATCGGGTTCATATGCGAATGATGTTGGAGTGCTGGTTGATCTGTGCGTGCCGAACTGCCAAATCGCACACGATAAGGCCTATGGCTCAGCGCGGTGCAGTGGACAGGAATGCGGCCGGAACTCTCGTCACTGAGATCCCAGGCCTTCCAGACGTCCTGCAAACCTAAGCGCGTGGCGGACCGCGCGCATCAAACAGCGCGGCGCGCTGTGGCGGTGCAACGTCGACAACGATCCGCGCGATGCGGACGCCGTCCAAATCGATCGGCGTCGCAAAAAGGCCAACAGGCGCACAAAGCGAGAGCGTCGACAGGACCGCGTCGCAGACGGGACAGGTCGTGCCCGAGCCGCCGCCATTCGCGGGATCGCCCGCCATCGCGCGGCACACGGGTGCGCCAATGGATGCTGCCCATTGTTGCAGACCATCGCCGCTGGTGGACGCCGGTGCCGCCGCGATGCGCATCAGCCCGTGCCACGGCACCAAACCGACATGCAGCACCGCGCCGAGCAGCGCAAACGCCGCCAGCAGGCTCCGCAGTCTATGGATGCGTGTAAGGACCATCGGTCGAATTAGCCATTTCAGCCGCAAAGCTGCCTAGTGCATAACGGCAACAGGGACGTCAATTTGGGAGCAGGACCGAGTTCGGGACTATTTCCCTGACGCGCGACAGGTGCAGCGGCTTCGGCGCGTGCGCTGCAGTCAGCGTTTTGCGGCTTCGGTGCGCGGCCGCATGAGATGCGTTCCGTGCGCAATCGCCGCCGTGGCCCGCATCGCTGCCGCGACGAAAATCACCTCCGCGATTTCAGCTTCGCTGACACCGGCGTTGATGGCGTTGGTGCGATGCACCTCAAGGCTGTAGGGGCATTGCGTTGCCAGCGCGACGCCGAGCGCAATCAGTTCCTTGTAGCGGCGCGGAATGACGCCAGCCGACATTGCCGCCCGGTCGAACGTTTCGAACGCCTGCATCGACGTCGGCGCCAGTGTCTTGATATGCGGGAGATGATTGAGATTGGCGGTATCGTACATCGGCGTAGCCCTTTTTCCTGGAAAGCCGCGAGCGCGTGGAGGCACATTGGCGTAAACCGTCGTGCCCTTTGCAGCGCCGGTCAATAGCCACGGCACAACGGCCATGGCGCCGACCGAGAGGCGTAGAATGCAGGAGCGCCCGCCGCTGCAGCCCTGCACGTGCGAAACCGCGATCGAGAAGATCCAGTCTTACCCTGCAACTTGAGCCGTGACGCGCGCTAGGCGGATGCCACGTTCAGTGCTACGCAATTCTCAGGCGGGATATAAAGTCGCGGCGCCCGGCGCAATGGCGACGTGGAGGTGATGCGCTGAACATCACCGGCCAATTCCGGGTTTGCGCCGCTGTCTCTTGTCCCGTGCGTTGCGTTTGCTGCCGAGCGTATCGCTGGCGTTCCCCAACTCAACAATTTGCTTTGACGGGATAATCCTTTGCGCGCGCTTATCAGATGGTCGGAATTTGCACTGATCGCTTTGTGCATCGGCATTTCG
>JBOFCQ010000064.1:0-11853 GCA_051646145.1 Hyphomicrobium sp. | reverse complement strand
GTGACGCCAGGCAAGCGCGACAACTCTTCCTTATGAATTCGTTCGAAGTCTTTGATGTCGCGCGCCAGCACCATCAGCAGGTAGTCGTCTTCGCCGGACATCAGATGGCACGACACCACCGATGGCGCCGCGGCGGCCGCTTTTTCGAACTGCGCGAGCAGCTCTTCGTTCTGGCTTTTCAAGCTGATACTGACCACGACGGTCATATGCAGGCCGAGCGCCTCGCGGTTGAGGCGGGCCTGATAACCGTCGATGACCCCCGACTCCTCCAGCGCCTTGATGCGGCGCGCGATAGCGGTTGGCGACAACGGCACGCGCTCGGCCAGTTCGACCTGGCTCAGACGTCCGTCCGAAACCAGCGCCGCGAGGATGGCCTTATCAAGCGCGCTGAGCGGTTCTTTCGCCATTTTTCTGCGTAAATATCATTAATTCGCTTGTTATCTGCGTTTTTATCTCATTTTTCGCGTGTCTTTGCAAGGCGTCGGCACGGCGACTGCGGCACACTTCAGCCAGTGCAGAGATTCGGGGCGAACGCTCCAAGGAGATCCGGCCATGAAGATTGGTGTCCCAACCGAAATCAAAAGCAACGAGTTCCGCGTCGGCCTGGTGCCGGGTTCCGTGCGCGAGCTGACGGCCCGCGGCCACGAGGTGATCGTGCAGGCCGGCGCCGGCGCTGGCATCTCCGCCAGCGATGACGACTACGTTCAGGCCGGCGCGCGCATCGTGCCGACAGCCGCTGACGTCTTCGCCGCCGCCACCATGATCGTGAAGGTCAAGGAACCGCAGAAGAGCGAATGGCAGCAGCTACGCGCCGACCAGATCCTGTTCACCTACCTCCACCTAGCCCCCGACGCCGAGCAGGCCATTGGCCTCATGGGCTCGGGCGTAGCCGCCATCGCTTACGAGACCGTGACGGACGCCGCCGGCGGACTGCCGCTGCTTGCTCCGATGAGCGAAGTGGCCGGCCGGCTGGCCATCGAAGCCGCCGCCATCGCGTTGCGCCGCCCGACGGGTGGTCGCGGTGTGCTCATGGGTGGTGTGCCTGGCGTGAAGCCCGCCAAGGTCGTGGTGCTCGGTGGCGGTGTCGTCGGCACGCACGCAGCGCGCATGGCGGCCGGCCTTGGCGCCGATGTCACCATCATCGATCGCTCGCTGCCGCGCCTGCGCCAGCTTGATGAACTGTTCGGCGGCCGCGCCAAGACGATCACATCGACGCTCGACAGCGTTGAAAGCGAAGTGCTCGCCGCCGACGCCGTCATCGGTGCCGTACTCGTGCCGGGCGCCAGCGCACCGAAGCTCGTAACGCGGGCCATGCTGAAGAAGATGAAGCGCGGCGCCGTGCTCGTCGATGTCGCGATCGATCAGGGCGGGTGCTTTGAAACCTCGCACCCGACGACCCACGCCGAGCCGACCTACGATGTCGATGGCATCATTCACTACTGTGTCGCCAACATGCCGGGCGGCGTGCCGCTGACGTCGGCACAGGCGCTGAACAACGCCACGCTGCCCTTCGTGCTGCGCCTTGCCGACAAGGGCCTCGCCGCGCTCGACAGCGATGCGCATCTGGCTGCTGGCCTCAACGTCAAGGGCGGACGGATCGTGCACAAGGCCGTCGCGGCATCGCTCGGCTTCGACAGCCTTGAGATCGCGCACAGCCTGCGCATTGCGGCCGAGTAAGCTGTCGCATCGGCACGACAAACAAAAAGCGCCGGTCGTGAGACTGGCGCTTTTTCTATTCATGCCGTGAGCATCGCCGTCAGTCCGGCGACTTCAAGACATCGGCGACCGTGCCGATGAGAACGTCGATCTCGGCCTTGCTGATGATCAGCGGCGGCGACAGCGCGATGATGTCGCCGGTCGCGCGCACCAGGACGTTCTTCTCGAACGCCTTGAGGAAGCGCGCATACGCGCGTGTCGTCGGTGCGCCGGGCACGGGATCGAGTTCGATGGCGCCGACGAGGCCAATGTTGCGAATGTCGATGACGTGCGGAAGTCCTTTCAGAGAATGGACCGCATCTTCCCAATAGGCGACCAGATCGCCCGTCCATCGCGTCAGCAGGTTTTCGTCCTGATAGGTTTCGAGCGTGCCCATGGCCGCGGCCGCCGCCATCGGATTTCCGGAATACGTGTAGCCGTGGAAGAACTCGATGGCGTAGTCCGGCCCGGTCATGAAGGCGTCGTGGATCGCGCCCTTGACGAACACGGCACCCATCGGAATGACGCCGTTGGTTACGCCCTTCGCGGCTGTGATGATGTCCGGTGTCACACCGAAATAATCTGCGCCAAACGGTGTGCCGAGGCGGCCGAAGCCTGTGATAACTTCATCGAAGATCAGCAGGATATCGTTCTTGGCGCAGATTTCAGCGAGGCGCTTCAGATAGCCTTTCGGCGGAATGAGCACACCAGCCGAGCACGCCACCGGCTCGACGATGACGGCCGCGATGTTTGACGCATCATGCAGCGCAACCAGCCGTTCGAGTTCGTTGGCAAGCTCGACGCCATGCTCCGGCGCGCCGCGCGAGAACGCATTCTTCGCAAGGTTATGGGTGTGCGGCAGATGATCGACATTGCCCAGCAGCGTGCCGAACATCTTGCGGTTGTTGGGAATGCCGCCGACCGACATGCCGCCGAAATTGACGCCATGATAGCCGCGCTCGCGGCCGATGAAGCGCGTCTTGCTGGCATTGCCGCGCAGGCGATGATAGCCGAGCGCGATCTTGAGGGCCGTCTCAACCGATTCCGAACCCGAGTTCGTAAAGAACACATGATCGAGGCCGGCGGGCGCGATGTTGGTCAGCTTCGACGCCAATTCGAAGATCATCGGATGCGACATCTGAAACATCGGCGCATAGTCGAGCGTCGCCGCTTGTTTCTGAATGGCAGCCGTGATCTTCGGCCGGCAATGGCCGGCATTCACGCACCAAAGCCCCGATGTGCCATCGAGCACGCGCCGGCCGTCATCCGTGACGTAATGCATGCGATCGGCACCGACGAACATGCGCGGCGCCTTCTTGAACTGGCGATTGGCCGTGAACGGCATCCAATAGGATTTGAGATCGTTCGGCTTGTGCTGGATGTTCATGATAGCGTTCCTGACCTCGGTTCGGGACTTCGGCGCTGCTTCGGCATGACCGCAACAGCATAGCGGAATTAGGCGGCGCGGCTGACAGCCTCGGTCAGGCTCGCCTCAAACAAATCCATGCCCTCGCGCACCAAGGCATCGCTGGCCGTGAGCGGCACGAGAAAGCGGATGACGTTGCCATAGGTGCCGCACGATAGCAGGATGAGGCCCTTTTCGGCGGCGATCTTGACGAGTGACGACGTCAGCGCCGCATCCGGGCTGGCGCTGGCGCGGTCCTTGACGAGTTCGATGGCGCACATGGCGCCAAGTCCGCGCACATCGCCAATGCAGTTGAGGTTTGATCGCGCCGCCAGCTCGCGGCAGCGCGTGGTGATGATGTCGCCGATGACGCGCGAGCGCTCGCACAGCTTCTCGTCCTCAATGACATCGAGCACGGCGTGCGCGGCGGCACAGGCCACCGGGTTGCCGGCATAGGTGCCGCCAAGTCCGCCGGGATTGGCCGCATCCATGACGTCGGCGCGACCGACGATCGCCGCAAGCGGCATGCCGCCTGCCAGTCCCTTCGCCAGCGTCACAACGTCGGCTTTGATGCCGGCATGTTCCAACGCGAACATCTTTCCAGTGCGCGCAAAACCGGTCTGGATCTCATCGGCAATGAGCAGGATACCGTGTTCGTCGCATAGTGCGCGCAGCGCCTTCAGGAAATCGAAGGGCGCGATGTTGAAGCCGCCTTCGCCCTGCACCGGTTCGATGATGATGGCTGCAATGCTGGACGGATCGGCGGTTGCCTTGAACAGCGTCGTCAGGGACCGGAAGCTATCCTCGGCAGAGACATCGTGGAACGTGTTCGGAAAGGCGATGTTGTAGATCTCCGGCGGGAAGGGTCCGAAGCCCTTCTTGTAGGGCACGACTTTGCCCGTCAGCGCCATGCCCATGTGCGTGCGGCCGTGAAAGCCGCCGCTGAATGAGATGATGCCGGGACGTCCGGTGTAGGCGCGTGCGATCTTGACGGCGTTCTCGACGGCTTCGGCGCCTGTCGACACCAGCATGGCTTTGGCTGGCGACGCCACAGGAACGATGGCGTTCAGCCGTTCGCACAGCCGCACGTACGTTTCATAAGGTGTCACCTGAAAACAGACGTGGCTGAAGGCCTTCATCTGCTCTTCGACGGCGGCGACGACTTTGGGATGCTGATGGCCTGTATTGACGACCGCGATGCCGGCCGCGAAGTCGACGTAGCGCTTGCCGTCCTCGCTCCAGATCTCGGCGTTCTTGGCACGTTGCGCGTAAATCGCCGTCGCATGGCCGATGCCGCGCGCTACCGCATTGTTCCTGCGCTCGTGAAGCTCCGCCGAAGTCGCCATAACGCTTTCATCCTTTGCCGAAACCAACCCGGACGTTTGCCGTCCAGGACAAAATCGTGTCGCGTGCCGCGGGTTCAGGAGAACGCGGCCAATCCCGTTTGCGCGCGCCCGAGAATGAGGGCGTGCACGTCTTCCGTGCCCTCGTAGGTATTGACGGCCTCGAGGTTCACCATGTGACGCATGACGTGGTATTCGTCGGCGATGCCGTTGCCGCCGTGAATGTCGCGCGCCATGCGGGCAATCGCCAGCGCCTTGCTGCAATTGTTACGCTTGAGCAGCGAGATGGCTTCCGGCGCCAGCAGTCCCTGATCCTTCAGTCGCGCCGCGTGCAGACACGCGACAAGCCCGAGCGTGATCTCGGTCTGCATGTCGGCCAGCTTCTTCTGGATCAACTGATTGGCAGCAAGCGGCCTGCCGAATTGAATGCGGTCGAGCGCGTACTGGCGCGCCGCCTGCCAGCAGAATTCAGCAGCGCCGATAGCCCCCCAGGCAATACCGAAGCGCGCGTGATTGAGACAGCCGAACGGCCCCTTGAGACCCGACACGTTGGGCAGCATGTTGCTGGCCGGAACCATCACCTCGTCCATGACGATCTGACCGGTGATCGAGGCCCGCAGCGCGATCTTGCCCTCTATTTTCGGCGCTGACAGGCCATACATGCCGCGTTCGAGGATGAAGCCGCGGATAACGCCGTCATCGGTCTTCGCCCAGACGATGAACACGTCGGCGATGGGTGAATTGGTAATCCAAGTCTTGGAGCCGCTGACGCGGTAGCCTTCACTCACGGAGACCGCGCGCGTCGTCATGCCGGCCGGATCGGACCCATGATTGGGTTCCGTCAATCCAAAGCAGCCGAGCAACTCGCCTGTCGCCATGAGCGGCAGATATTTCTGGCGCTGCGCTTCGCTGCCGTAGGCGTAGATGGCCTGCATGGCGAGGCTCGACTGCACGCTCATCGCCGAGCGGTAGCCGCTGTCGACCCATTCGATCTCGCGCGCGATCAGGCCATAGCAGACGGCACTGACGCCGGCGCCGCCATAAATTTCGGGCAGCGTTGGCCCGAGAAAGCCCATCTGACCCAACTCGCGCATGATATTGCGGTCGAAGGTTTCGGTGCGGAAGGCCTGCGTGATACCGGGCAGCAGGCGCTCGCGACAGAACGCGCGCGCGCTGTCGAGCAGCATCCGCTCGTCCTCATCCAGCGCACGGTCGACGAGCAGCGGATCGGCCCAATCGAAGGCCCCGTTCCCAGTCGTTCCTGCTCCGTCGCGGCGACTGCTAGCCATCGATGCCACCCAGACACATGAACTTGACTTCGAGATATTCATCGAGCCCTTCAGCCGCGCCTTCGCGGCCGAGGCCGGATTCCTTGACGCCGCCGAACGGCACCACTTCGTTCGAGAAGATGCCTTCGTTGACGCCAATCATGCCGGCTTCGAGTCTTTCAGCGACGCGCCACGCGCGCGACAGGTTTTCGCTGAACAGATAGGCCGCCAGGCCAAACGGCGTGTCGTTGGCGATGCGCACGGCCTCTTCTTCCGTTTTAAAGCGCACGAGCGCCGCCACCGGTCCGAAGATCTCTTCGCGCACGATCGCCATGTCTTCCGTCACATCGCCGACGACGGATGGTTCATAGAACAACGCACCCGCGCCATGCGCCTTGCCGCCGAGCAGCACCTTGGCGCCTTTGCCTCGCGCATCTGCGACGAGCTTTTCGACCTTCTCGATGGCATCCGAGTTGATGAGCGGCCCGATCTGCGACCCGCTTTCGTGGCCGGCCGCGACCTTCAGCGTTGACGCCGCCTCGACGAGCGCCGCAGCGAAACGATCGTAGATGCCGTCCTGCACCAGAATGCGGTTGGCGCAGACGCATGTCTGGCCGGCATTGCGATACTTGGAGGCCATGGCGCCGGCAATCGCCTTGCCGAGATCTGCATCGTCGAACACCACCAGCGGCGCGTTGCCGCCGAGTTCCAGCGTCAATTTCTTGACGGTGTCCGCGCACTGCCGGTAGAGCGCCTTGCCGACTTCCGTCGAACCCGTAAAGGTCAATTTGCGCACACGGGGGTCGTCGGTAAACACCTTGCCGACGGCCGGCGCGTCCATCGTCGTCACGACATTGAAGACGCCGGGCGGAACGCCCGCGTCGAGCGCGAGCTTGGCCATAGCCAGCGCACACAGCGGCGTTTCTTCCGACGGCTTGACGACAACCGTGCAGCCGACAGCGAGCGCCGGCGCCACCTTGCGGGCGATCATGGCGATCGGGAAGTTCCACGGCGTAATCGCCGCGACGACGCCCACCGGCTGCTTGATCGTAACGAAGCGCTTGTTTGTGAACGTCGAAGGAATGGTGCGGCCGTAGGCTCGTTTGCCTTCTTCCGCGAACCACTCGATGAACGACGCGCCATAGGCGACCTCGCCGCGCGCTTCCGCGAGAGGTTTGCCCTGCTCGCTGGTCATCAGCTTGGCCAGACTTTCCGTCTCGGCCGTCACCAGATCAAACCACCGCTTGAGAATGATCGAACGATCCTTCGCGGTCCGCGCGGCCCACGCCGGCTGCGCGCGATGAGCTGCATCGACAGCGGCTTTGGCGGCGGCGGCATCGAGATCCGAGACGCGTGCAATTTCGACGCCGGTCGCGGGATCGACCACACCAAACGTCTTGCCGCCGGAGATCCACGCGCCGTCGATCAGGGCGCCAGTCGGATATTTGCCAGCCGTGATGTTCATATCGTCGTCCTTCAGCGCAGCGTGATGGAAATGGCTTTCAGATCGGCATACTTGTTCAAGGCGTGCAGTGAGCGGTCGCGCCCGAAGCCCGATTGCTTGAAACCGCCGAACGGCATGGTGAGATCGCAGGAATCCCAGCCGTTCACCCAGACAAGGCCGGCCTTCAATTCGCGCGCCGCACGATGCGCCCGGCTGACGTCACGCGTCCAAACGCCGGCAGCCAGCCCGAACGTGGTGCCGTTGGCGAGTTTCAACGCTTCCGCTTCATCCTTGAAGCGCGTCACCGCCAAGACCGGTCCGAAGACTTCCTCGCGTGACAGCGTGGCATCCGGCTTCACACGATCGAACACCGTCGGCTCGACATAGAACCCGCCGCTTTCGGTGCGCGCCTGCTTGCCGCCAAGCGACAGCCGCGCGCCTTCATCCGATGCCGTCTTGATGTAACGCAGCGCCGTATTCATCTGCTCGGCCGAAACCATCGCGCCGAAGCGCGTCGACGGCTCAAGCGGATC
The DNA here is from genome assembly GCA_051646145.1 of Hyphomicrobium sp. Classification (GTDB taxonomy): domain Bacteria; phylum Pseudomonadota; class Alphaproteobacteria; order Rhizobiales; family Hyphomicrobiaceae; genus Hyphomicrobium_B. The sequence continues at coordinate 4,165 of JBOFCQ010000064.1, read as the reverse complement.
GCCCGGCACGATGGTGCGCGCGACGTTCAGAACTTTCTCGTGGAAGGCATCGGCGATGTCTTCCTCGACGAGCAGTCGCGATGCCGCCGTGCACACTTCGCCCTGATTGAAGAAGATGCCCCACGCCGCATTCTGAGCGGCAGCATCGAGATCCGGGCAATCCGCGAATACGATCTGCGGAGACTTGCCGCCGAGTTCCAGGCTGACGCGCTTCAGATTGCTCTGCCCCGAATACTGCATCAGCAGTTTGCCAACCGGACCCGACCCCGTGAAGGCGATCATGTCGACGTCCATGTGCATGGCGATGGCTTTGCCAGCCGACGCGCCGAAGCCCGGCACCACGTTGAACACGCCGGGCGGCACACCGGCTTCAAGCGCCAGCTCTCCGAGCTTCAGCGCCGTCAGCGGCGATTGCTCTGCCGGCTTCAGTACGAGTGAATTGCCCATGGCGAGCGCGGGGCCGACCTTCCACATCGCCATCAGCAGCGGAAAGTTCCACGGCACGATGATGCCGATCACGCCGAGCGGTTCATGCACAGCGAACGACAGGCGATCCGTCACTTCGGGGCCGACCTCGCCATACACTTTGTCCAGCGCTTCCGCGTAATAGCGCAGCGTGCGGATGGCGCCTGGAACGTCGATGCGCGAGGCGTCGCGGATTGGCTTGCCGACGTCGAGGCTTTCCAGCAGCGCCAGCGTTTCAGCGTCGCGTTCCATGAGATCGGCAAGCTTGAACAGCACCCGCTTCTTGTCGCGGTAGTGCATCTTGCGCCAGCGGCCGTCTTCGAACGCGGCACGCGCTGCAGCAACGGCCCTCTCGACATCCGCCGCATCGCATTCCGCGACCTGATTGATGACGCGGCCGTTGCGCGGCGTGACATTGTCGAAGGTCTTACCGGATCTGGCGGCAACGATGGCGCCGTCAATAATTGCTCTGCCCGGTAGCGCGATGCGTCCGGCGAGAGCTTCGAAATGGGCGAGAGATGTCATAGCAGCACACTCACACGGCGTTGGAATACCACTGATGATCGAGCGCAGTCACGGTCCGCTCGAAGTCGATGCGTTCGGCCGTCTTCAGCTTGCAATAGACATCCTGGAAGCGCTCGCCGAATGCGTCTTTCACAACGGCGCTCTTCGAGAAACACTGCAGCGCGTTCACCCAGGCGGTCGGAAGGCCGGGCGCATCGCATGCCGTTGCATCGCCGGTCGCCATCGGACCCGGTTCCAGCTTGTTGTCGATACCATGACGAATGCCAGCGAGGATACCGGCCATGGCGAGATACGGATTGGCGTCTGCGCCCGATACGCGGTGCTCGACGCGCACGGCTGATGGCCCACTGCGCGGAATGCGGAGCGCGACGTTGCGGTTGTTCATGCCCCAGTGCGCCGCCATCGCGACATAAGATTTCGGCACGTAGCGGCGGTAGGCGTTGGCCGATTGCGCCCAGACCGCCATGAAGTCGCCCATCGTGGCCTGCAAGCCGCCGAGCGCGTTGCGGAACAAGGGCGAGATTGGATCGCCCGAGAACGCGTTCGCGCCCGCGTCATCGACGAGGCTGACGTGAACATGCATGCCGCAGCCCGACCAGTTATGATGCGGCTTGGCCATGAAGATGGCGTCGAGGTTGTGCGCGCCGGCTGCCGCCCGCACCGCACGCTTCAGCAGCAGGCCATCGAGGGCCGCCTGCACCGGATCGGCGCAGTGATTGAGATTGATCTCGAATTGCGCCGGACCTGATTCCTGCAGCACCGCGCCGATCGGCAGGCCCTGCGCTTCAGCCACTTTATAAACGTCGTCGATAAACGGCTTCAGCCGATCGAGTTCGTCGAACTGATAGAGGCGCGACCAATCGGGGTCATCGGCAAGCCCCTTGGGCGGCGAGAACGGGAACGCGCCGGTCCCATCGCGCGCGCCGATATAGAATTCGAGCTCCACGGCGGTGACGGCGGTCAGCCCCTTGGCTTTGAGCGCCGCGACCTGCCGCTGCACGAGGCGGCGCGGATCGAGACCGCCTTCATCTTCTGCCGGCGCGATAACGCATTGCGCGTGCGTTGTACCGTTGACAGCCACAGGCACCAGCGTGCCGGCGAGAATGCGGAAGACGAGATCCGGATCACCCGTTTCCCAGAGCAGGCCCGTTTCTTCGACGCAATTGCCGCGCGGATCGAGGATGTAGACCGTCGAGGGCACCATCAGGCCCTTGTCGGCGATGCCGACAAGCTCGTTCGGCCGATAGCGCTTGCCGCGCGCAATACCGTTGAGATCGAACATGATGATGTCGACCCACTGCAAGCTCTTGTGTTTTTCGAGGAACGCGCGCGCCTCATCCTTCGACAAATAGATGTCGCCAAGGTTCATAGTGGGCGTCCTCCTGCAGCGGCGCCAAACCGCCGGAATAATTCGATAGATGTTGCGTTTTTCGTTGCCTGCCATTCGGGATGCCATTGCACGCCGAGGCAGAAATGCGCGTCGTCGGGGCCGCGCACGGCTTCAACGAGCCCGTCTTCGGCAAAGCCCTCCGCCTTCAACGGAGCGGCGAGCCGCTTGATGCCCTGCCAATGCAGCGAGTTGACCATGACCTTGTCCTGCCCCACCCACTCGCGCAGACGCCCCTTCAGGATCACGGGGTGCACCGGCCCGAATTTTTCGTCCATCGGCAGACCGGAGCGCTCGCGGTGGTCGAGATGGTCGTTCTGATCGTGCACGGCCTGATGCAAACTGCCGCCGAGCGCGACGTTCAGTTCCTGAAAACCGCGGCAGATGGCGAACATCGGCTTCTTTACTTCGACGGCCGCGCGGATGAGCGGAAGCGTCAGTGCATCGCGCAGCGGATCGAGAGACTGCGGTTTCAGAGGCGCTTCATCGCTGTAGTGTTCGGGCGCGACGTTCGACACACTGCCGGACAGCAAAATGCCGTCGGCAATGGCAAGCAGCCCCGCCACGTCCGACATGCCGGGCCCGATCGGCGCGATGAGCGGCTGACAGCCGGCCGCTTCCGCCACCGCGGCGCTGTATTTCCGGCCGACGCAATCGAAGGCGAGGCCTTCGATCTCCTTCGTGCAGGCGGGTATGATGACGACGGGGCGGCTCATGCGGCGATCTCACCCGCCACGTCGTTGAGTGTCAGGTCGAGGCAGCGGCCGATCACGCGTTCCGCTTCCTGGAAATGCTCTTCCGTCCAGATCAGCGGCGGCGCGCACACCATGGTGTCGAACACGGCGCGCATGATGAACCCTTCGCGGAAGAAGTGATCGCGACAGATGAGCCCGACGCGGCCGGGGTCGGCAAAGCGCTGGCGCGTGCGCCGATTGGCGACGAGTTCGATGGCGCCGAGCATACCGACCGAGCGCACCTCGCCGACAAGCGGGTGATCTTTGAACTTCGCCAGCATCTTTGCGAGGCGCGGCGCGTTGACGTCCGTCGTGCGCTCCAGAAGCTTCTCGCGCTCAATGATGGCGATGTTGGCAAGCGCCACCGCGCATGCCACCGGATGGCCGGAATAGGTGTAGCCATGATTGAAATCGTCGTTATGCGCCATCAGCGCTTCGACGATCTTGTCGTCGATGATCACGCCGCTCAACGGAATGTAGCCCGACGTCGATGCCTTCGCGAAGGTGATGAGGTTCGGACGGATGCCGTAGAATTGCGAACCAAACCACGTGCCAAGGCGGCCGAAACCGGTGATCACTTCGTCGGCGAGCAGCAGAATACCGTACTTATCGACGATCTTCTGCACGGCTGGCCAGTAGTTGGCCGGCGGAATTTTGACGCCGCCCGCGCCCTGCACGGGTTCGGCCGCGATCGCCGCGACGTTTTCGGGACCGCACCGCAGAATTTCATCTTCAAACGCGCGTGCGGCGCGCAAGCCGAACGCTTCCGGCGTCTCGCCTTCGAAGGCCTCGCCATACCAGTACGGGTCCATGACGTGGCGGAAGCCTTCATAGACCGGGTAGCTGTGCTGGTGCACATGGCTCATGCCGCCCATGGACCCGGCGGCGATCGTGGAGCCGTGATAGGCATTGCGGCGGCTGATGATGATGCGCCGCTTCGGTTCGCCCTTCAGCACCCAATAGTGCCGGATGAGGCGGATGGCGGTGTCGTTCGATTCCGAACCCGACGAGCCGTAGAACACCTGATTGAGATGCGGCGGCGCAATCTCCGCAA
>JBOFCQ010000063.1:0-2051 GCA_051646145.1 Hyphomicrobium sp. | reverse complement strand
GCGCCCATCGGGTTCTTGTCGGGCCTGACCGGCGTGCTCTTCAAGGAATTCGCGTTCACGTTGGCAACGGCTGTCATCGTCTCGGGCGTTGTCGCGGTCACGCTCTCGCCCATCATGAGCGCCTACACGGTGCCTGAAGGCGGGCACGAGGGGCGCTACGCCCGCTTCGTCGGCCATGCGCTGGATCGGCTCTCCGAGATCTACGACAAAGCGCTCGGCGGCGTATTGAAGTTCAAGGCGCAGATCCTGACGTTCGGTGCTTTCATCTGCGTGCTCGCCGTTCCGCTATTCATGTACTCCGGCAAGGAGCTGGCGCCGGTCGAGGATGAAGGCTTCATTCTCTTGATCGTCAACTCGGCGCCCGACGCGTCTCTTAAGTACACGTCCTCGCATATGGACAAAGTGTACAAGGTTGGCACCGCGCTGCCGGAATTCGAAGCGATGTTCGAGATCGTGTTTCCGTCAACGGGCTTTGCGGGGTACCTGTTCAAGAACTGGCACGACCGGCAGCGCTCCGCGCATGAAATTCAGCCGCAAGTCTACGGTGCCGTTTCACAGATAAAAGAACTGCAGATCTTTCCCGTTCTGCCGCCGGCCCTTCCGGGCGCTGGCAATTTCGACGTCGAACTGGTGATGAAGGGCCCCGGCACCCCTGAACAGATGGCGCAGTATGCCGGCCAGCTCGTCGGCGCCGCCTTCGGCAGCGGGCAATTCATGTTCGCCGATACCGATCTCAAGATCGATCTTCCGCAGGTGCGCGTCATCGTCAACCGCGAGCGTGTCGCGGATCTGGGCCTCGATCTCGCGGACGTGGGCCGGCAGCTCGGCATTCTGGTCGCTGGAAATTACGTCAATCGCTTCACGCTCGATGGGCGCGCCTACAAGGTTATTCCGCAAGTCGGCAACGATGCCCGCTCGGCCGCGACGCGATTGCTCGACTATAAAATTCGCACGCGCGACGGCAAGCAAGTGGCGATCTCGTCGCTGGCGACGCTCGAAACATTCACAGCGCCGCGCACGCTTGCGCGCTTTCAGCAGACCGATAGTTTCCGCGTCTATGGCGGTGTCGCGCCCGGCGTGACCAAGGGCGACGCGCTCAGCACGCTGGAAGCCGCGGCGCGCAACATTCTGCCGCCCGGCTACACCATCGATTATGCCGGTGAATCGCGCCAGATACGCCAAGAGGGCACCACGCTTTCCGGCACGCTCGGATTTGCCATTCTGCTGATCTACCTGGTGCTCGTTGCGCAGTTCGGCAGCTTCCGCGATCCGCTCGTCGTGCTGCTCGGATCAGTGCCGCTGGCGCTTGCGTCGGCGCTCGTGTTTACGTTCTTCGGCATGACGACGATCAACATCTACAGTCAGATCGGCCTCATCACGCTTGTCGGGCTCATTGCCAAAAACGGCATTCTGATCGTGGCGTTTGCCAACGAACTTCAGGAAGCCGGCATGGCGAAGGCGCAGGCTATCCGCGAATCGGCGAAAACGCGCTTGCGCCCGATTTTGATGACGACGGCGGCGACGGTGTTCGGCCATCTGCCGCTGGTGTTCGTGACCGGCGCCGGCGCGGAAGCGCGCAACAGCATCGGCATCATGCTGGTCAGCGGCATGGCGATCGGCACGCTGTTCACGCTTTTTATCCTGCCGGCCGTATATCTTGTTGTTGCCGCCGATCACCGGCAGACGCATGAGACTTCGGAGGGTGCGCAAGGCGGCACGACGGCCACGACGGGCGGCGTTGCAAACGCGACCGTCTCGGCGATCTAAGGCGGCCTCGGGTATCGCTGGCAACGCCGCTGCGTCTGGGAACGAGCTAAAACGTCACCCGCAATCCGCCAAGTGGCGACGTATCGAGCGTCAGCCGGCGGTCGTAGGCGGCCAAAACTTCTTGCACGATGGCAAGCCCAAGGCCGGCGCCATCCGGACGCTCGTCAAGACGGCGGCCGCGCGCCAGCACCCAGTCGCGGAGGTCTTCGGGAACGCCGGGCCCGTCGTCCTCGATGACGATGCGATGGTCGTCGGTCGCGCGCACGCGCACCTTAAGCCGCGCA
>JBOFCQ010000047.1:0-4828 GCA_051646145.1 Hyphomicrobium sp. | reverse complement strand
TTTCCTTGCCGTCAAGAACCGTAGCGGGCGTCGTGAATGTGACCCCCATGCCGCGAATGTCGTGACGGAACGTACGCCCGAACTGATCTTCCGAGATTTTGCCGACGAACGCTGCCTTGCCGCCGAGCGAGGCGATGCCGACCGCGGTATTGGCCGCCGATCCTCCTGCGACGTCGATGCCGCCGCGAAGGGACGCGCACATGTCGGCGATCTGTCGCGAGTGATCGACCAGCCGCATCGCGCCCGGCGTGCTGCCAAAGCGCGCAAGCGTGGCACTGTCGCATCGGCGCAGGATGTCCACCATCGCGTTGCCGACGGATATGACATCATGGGGCTCGGTGGCCATGGTATGTGCTCGCGGTTTCGCAGCGACGGATCCGGCATAGCGCGCATCCGGCTTGGCCGACGGCGCCGCAACGCACACGTTGAGACTGTGCCAGTGTGTCAGCTTTGTCTGGCGCGAGCCTGATGACCGGTTGCGCTGCCGCCAATCGCGATGCTGTGCCCTCGATCCTAGCGCAGCGTCGGCACCCTGATCGGCGGCTTGGCGCCGTCGAAGATGATCTGACCGCCGACGTGGCGGTGCGGTCGCCCTTCGTTCCATGACACGCGCGTCATGCACGCCCCCTTGGCGCATTGGCCAACAGCGACCACGCGGGACGCACCTTCGGGCCAGGGAATGTAGTGAGCTTGGCTGCTTGTCGCGCTCGCGAGGCTGACGATGGTGATGCAGAGCGCGTATTTCAAAGTCGCAGACATTGGCCTTCTCCTCGGTTCGGAATGAAATTGCAGCAGGGTGGTAGAGCGCTGCGCGCCTACTCCAGCTTGAAGCGCGCTTGCTCGGTGTCGTGACCGGTAATCGTGAGGGTGACGACGATCGTCGTGCCTTTGACGGCCTTGAACGCGCCCGTGCCTCGGAACACGCCGCCGGCTTCCGGTTGCAGGACGATGTCGATCTTCTTGCCTTCCGAGAGCACGGTTGCGGTGGCTTTCGACGTGCTCACGTCTTCGGCATTCTTGTCGCCGTCAGAATGGGTGAGATAGACTTCCAACGATCCATCACGCGCGACCAGTTCGAGGTGGTGGTGTCCGGCTTCGGCAACAATGCCGCCATGGTCAGACGTGTGTGATTGCGGTTCAGCAGCATAGGCCGGCATCGAAGATTGCAAGTTCATCATCAGCGCTGTCGCCAGCAGGGTCAGCGTTACAGTGAAGGCCGTTAGGGCGCGTTTGGTCATGGTCGTCTCCTTTTTGAGTGATGGAACTAGAAAGCTTCGGCGGCGGTCGTCACCTCGTTCGACGCCAGGATGTGATCGAGCGCGGTTCGACCGAACATCAAGAACAGAACAGGCGTCAGGAATGCATCGAGCAATGTCGCGGTGACGAGACCGCCGAAGATGGTGATGGCAACGGGGTTCAGGATTTCCTTGCCCGGAGCATCGGCGCCGATCATCAGCGGAACGAGCGCGATGCCGGCGGCGAGTGCCGTCATCAGTACCGGCGTCAGCCGTTCCAACGATCCACGCATGACCAGGCGCGGCCCAAAGGTCTCACCCTCGAAGACCGCGAGATTGATGTAGTGGCTGATCTTCAGGATGCCGTTGCGCGTGACAATGCCGGCAAGCGTGACAAAGCCGATGGCGCTGGCGACGGAGAGCGGCTGATGAGCGATGGCAAGGGCGGCGACACTGCCGATCAGCGCCAACGGCACATTGCCCATGATGATCAGCGCCAGAACCGCGGATCTGTAGCGCGTGTACAGCACGACGAAAATGAGCAGGAGCGAGATCAGCGACAGCGCGGCGATGGTGCGCGAGGCCTGCTCCTCGGCCTGGAATTGGCCTTCGAGGTTCATGAAGTACCCCTGAGGCAGGTCTGTGCGCGCCATGACGGCACGGATGTCTTCAATGATGCGCGCCATGTCGGAACCATCGGTATTGGCAAGAACGGCGAGACGCCTGCGGCTGTTCTCACGCAGGATCTGGTTCGGGCCGTCGGTCTCGAACACGTCCGCGACAGACCTGAGCGGGATGCGCCCCGCTGGTGATTGGATCAACATGTCGCCGAGCGCTGCCGCGGACCGGTCTTCGTCGCTGAGGCGAATGACGACATCGAAGCGCTTGGATTGATCGGCGATTTCGGATACGACGCGGCCGTTCGACATCGTCTCCAGAATTTGCGTTATCGCGTTCGGGTTGAGGCCGTACTGCTTGGCCTTCTCGTAGTTGACGTGCACCTGGATCTGCGGGATGCGCACCTGCTTTTCGGTCTGCAGGTCGACGATGCCGGGCACAGATTTCAATTGCCCTTCCAGGGCGGATGCCAACCCGCCAAGCGTGTCGTAGTCGTCGCCATAGATCTTGAGCGCGATTTGCGCGCGCACGCCCGACAGCATGTGATCGAGACGATGGGCGATCGGTTGGCCAACCGTGATGCTGGCGGGCAAAACCGACAAGCGGTCGCGAATATCCTTGAGCACGACTTCGCGCGGCCGGCCGCCGGATTTCAAGTCGACATCGAGTTCGCTGCTGTGCACGCCCTCGGCATGTTCGTCGAGTTCGGCGCGTCCCGTGCGCCGACCCACGGATTGGATTTCTGGGATCTCAGCGACGATGTTCTCTGCCAGCCGGCCGATGCGATCGCTTTCCGCGAGGCTGATACCGGGTTGCAGGATGACGCTGACGAGCGCTGTGCCTTCGTTGAAGGCCGGCAGGAACGCGCGCGGCAGGTGTGCAAGGCCGAGGAGCGCTGCGGCAACCGCGGCAATCGGCATGGCGATGACGAACAGAGGTCGCGCAAAACACCAGGCTAGTCCCGCGCTCTGGCCGCGCTTGAGCATCCGCACAAGATGACTATCACCATGATTGGCGCTGCCATGGCTCATGTTTGGCAGCAGCCAATAGGCCAGAACCGGCGTGACCGTCATCGATACGACGAGGCTGGCCAGGATCGAGACGATAAAGGCGATGCCGAGCGGCGAGAAGAGTCGGCCTTCGATGCCGGACAAGGCAAACAGCGGTATGAAAACCAAAACGATGATCGCGGTGGCGTAGAGAATGCCGCTGCGCACCTCAATCGACGCGTCAGCAACGACGCCTTCGATCGAGCGCTTGTCGCGTCCGCCGGCTGCGAAATACAATGCAAGCCGTCGATGAATGTTCTCGACGTCGACCACGGCATCGTCAACGAGCGCGCCGATCGCGATGGCGAGGCCGCCGAGCGTCATCGTATTGATCGACAGGGCCATGTGCTGGAACACGACGACGGTCGCCAGGACCGATAGCGGAATGGCAAGCAGGGAAATCACGGTCGTTCGCCAGTTGAGCAGGAAGGCGAACAGCACGACGGCAACGACGATCAAGGCTTCAATCAGAACTTTCTTGACGTTGGCAATGGACGCCTCGATGAACGTCGCTTGCCGGAATTGCACATCCGTTACGCTGACGCCCTCGGGCATCACGCGCTGCAACTCTGGCAGTATGCGCTCGATCTCATTTGTGATCTGAACGGTATCGGCATTCGGCTGTTTCTGAACGGCTAGGATGACGGCGGGCTTACCGTGAAAACCTGCGTCGCCGCGCTTCGCCCGTGCCGAATGCGCAACGGTTGCCACTTGTTCGAGCGTCACTGCGGTGCCGCTGTGATAGGCGACAACGAGATTGCGCAGGTCTTCGATGCGCGTGGTGCGCGCGATATTGCGGATCAGGTATTCGCGGGCCTTGTCGTCAACGAAGCCGCCAGCGGTGTTGCCGCCGAATTGCTTGATGGCCGCTTCAATCGCCTCGAAGCTGACGTCGAGACCGGCCATGCGACGCGGATCGGGCGTGACGCGGTACTGGCGAACGGCGCCACCGATCGGAATGATCTGAGACACGCCGGGTACTGTCAGCAAGCGCGGGCGAACTGTGAAGTCCGCCACTTCGCGCAGCGCCATCGGATCAGCCACGTCGCTCGACATGGCGATGAGCATGATCTCGCCCATGATCGAGGAGATCGGGCCCATTTGCGCCGATACATTCTGCGGGAGCTGCGCGCGCACCAGTTGCAGGCGTTCCAGAACCTGCTGGCGTGCGCGATAAATATCGGTCGACCAATCGAACTCGATGTAGACGATGGAGAGGCCAACGCCTGAGACGGAGCGCACACGCGTGACGCCGCTCATGCCGTTCATGACGGTCTCGATTGGGAACGTCACCAGCAGCTCGACTTCCTCCGGCGCGAGGCCGTCGGCCTCGGCCATCAGTGTCACCGTCGGGCGGTTGAGATCGGGAAAGACGTCAACCGGCAAACGCGTCAGCGTCATCAGCCCGTAGAGCATGACGGCGACGCCCGCGATCAGCACGAGGAGACGATTGGCAAGACTGCCGCGGACAATGGCGTTGAACATGGCGGCAGCCTCAGCGGATCTGATTGATGAGTTCGGCGCCTTCGACGACGATGCGTTGCCCTGGTTCAAGGCCCGCCGTGATTTCGACGCGGCGTGCGTCGAGCGGCGCTGTGCGCACCGGCGTCGGCTTGAAACGCTCGGGCGACAGCTTGGTCCAGACCTGCGCCATGCCGTTCGGCGCGCGCACGATAGCTGTGGCCGGAAGCACGATGCCGTCGTGCGCGCCGCCGCCGCGCGCGATGACCTTGACGGCGGCGCCGATCGCGAGCGGTTTGTGCGCTTCCTGGATCTTGAACAGAAGCGGCTGCGATTGCTGGCGCAACACCGGCGAGCGGCCGATGTAATCGAGGCCGATACGGTGTCCGTCGGCATCGAGGGCGTCGGCGGCGATCGTAACGCCGTCTGAACTGGCGGATGAGGCGCCAACCGTCGTGCCAGCGG
>JBOFCQ010000407.1:0-3168 GCA_051646145.1 Hyphomicrobium sp. | reverse complement strand
AGTGCTGCGCGCGATGAGGCTGAGCAGCCCGCGCCGCGCGCCGCGCTGCGTGATCTCGCAAGCGAGCTTGCCGACGATCTCGCGAATGATCTGGCCAATGACCTGGCGAGCGATAGTGCCAAGGACGTGACCAAGGACCTTGCAAACGATTTGAGCGCTGCAACCGATGCCGCCGCGTCAGCGCCGGTGTTCGATCCGGCTGCAACGGTTCTCGCCGTTGTCGCGGCGCAAGCCGACGCGACTCTCTCGACGATGCAGGCGGCGTCCGCTGCGATGGCGAGCCTCAGCGCCGATCTCGAAGCGTTGAGCGCTCCCGAGCCTCCGCCGAGCCATGCCGAACGCCCCATAGAATCTGCGAACGCCGACTATACGCGTCAGCCGGCGGACCCGTCCGCGCCCGGCGAGACCGTGGGCGCTGTCGTCGCGTCGCCAGCCGAGGCTGCCGCAACGTCACAGATCGCGGCGGACGATGCCGCAGCGACCAGCGCCGAGCCAGCGACTGAGCCAGCGACTGAGGACGTATCGTCGAGCGACGCGCCCGCCGCAATCCATGCGCCGGCGGAGAGCATGGCCGCCGAAGCCTCGGTTGCCGCGCCAGAACCATCGCCAGCCTTTGGCAGCGTGAGTGCGAACGTGAGCGAAGCGGCACCCGCTGCGCCGCCCGTTGCGCAACAGCCGATGGCGAAAGGTCCGCACATCGCTGACGCCCACGGCGAGCAGACGTTCCAGCGTTCCATGGAAGACACCGTCGCCGATCTTCTGCGTCCGATGCTCAAGAGCTGGATCTCGGAAAATATGCCGCGCATCGTCGAGCGCGCACTGCGCAAAGAGATCGAAGAAAAGATGCGCGCAGAGCATAAGTCCGCGGCCGAGTAAGCACGCTTTCGAGAACAAGAAAACGCAATAAAAATGGGGCTTTTCGGCCCCATTTTTGTTTCACGCTGCGCTCGATTTTGCGCACTTCGCCACATGGCCGCCCAGGATTGGCGATAATGTCACAACAGTCGCGAAAAAGAGATTTCGATGTGTTGGGACACATTTCAATCAGCGGCGCTCGAGACTGACGTGAGCCGCGCCGGGAGAGAGGCAGGCTCGCACACCTCGAAGCAAGACGAACCGGTGGGGGCAAGAGCGGGATGCTTGCGCGGTTCTGCGGTTATAGTTTGTACGCAGGCGAGGTAGCGTCATGACAATCATGAATGGGGCGAGCCACACGAACGTCGAGGAAATCCTCGCGTCGATCAGAACAAGCATTGCAGACGAGCACGGAAACACACGACTGATTTCAGCCGAACAGGCAACGACCGTCGCGCGGCGTGAACCGCAATATGCCGATGAGGCCGCGGATTTCGAGTTGCCCGCGATTTTCAAAGCCGGACATACGAACCCGGTCGACCGGCCGAAACTCTTCGGCCGTTTGAGTGAGGCCTTGAAGACCACCGCGCCATCCGAACCCGCACGCGTCAGAACGGTGATCCCGTTCGATCCGTCGGCGCACGGACGCGGCCATGAAACGCCGGTGCACGAACCGGCCACCGCGCACGCCGGGGATCGGCGCTATAGTGGGCCATCGTCGGCGCCGCCGGCATCGGTCGAGACCTCAGGCGCCGACGTCAAACGCGAAATGCCGACGTTCTTCGACACGCGCATGAAGCGTCTCGGCGAACTGACGCGCGAGGCCTATGAGCCAAAGCCGCCCGAACCGGCCCCCGTGCCGCTCGCGCCCCAGCCGCCTGCGCTTCGTCAGCCGCCGACGCTGCCGGAAGGCAATCTGCTGCACCATGCGGGACCGGCTGTCGATGATGCGGCGGCACAGCTTCTGCGGCCGATGCTCAAGCAATGGCTGCATGAAAATATGCCGAAAATCGTCGAGAAGGCGCTGCGCAGCGAAGCGGGGCTCGAATTGCCCGCGCCGCCGCGCGACCCCCGCAAACCCGGCGACTGACGGGCATGGTTGACAGCACGGGAAGTGGAGCCGTACCACCCTGATCCATCCAGGATGATAGGCGACATTCCCCACCATGCTTGAAAAGACCTTCCAGCCGGCCCAGATCGAGCCGCGCATCAGTGCAGAATGGGAGAAGGCGGAAGCCTTCCGCGCCGGCCGAGCCAACGCGCTCGGCGGCGGCGAGGCCTATGCAATCGTCATCCCGCCGCCCAACGTCACGGGCTCGCTGCACATGGGTCACGCCCTCAACAACACGTTGCAGGACGTGCTGGTGCGCTTCGAGCGCATGCGCGGGCGCAACGTGCTCTGGCAGCCGGGCATGGATCACGCCGGCATCGCCACGCAGATGGTGGTTGAGCGTCAGCTTGCCGCCGACAAGAAGCCCGACCGGCGCACGCTCGGTCGCGAGGCCTTCCTCAAGGAAGTGTGGGACTGGAAAGCCCAGAGCGGCGGCACCATCGTCAATCAGTTGAAGCGCCTCGGCGCGTCGTGCGACTGGTCGCGCGAACGCTTCACCATGGACGAAGGCCTGTCGCGCGCCGTCGTCAAGGTGTTCGTCGAACTGCATCGCGCCGGTCTGATCTACAAGGACAAGCGCCTCGTCAACTGGGACCCGAAGTTCCAGACCGCGATTTCCGATCTCGAAGTCGTGCAGATGGAAAAGCGCGGCACGTTCGCGTGGACGTCGGGCGATCCTGAAAAGCCGTTCGACGAGGCGGCGCTCGGCAAGGCGCTCGCCAAGGACCCGAGCGGGCAGATGTATCACTTCCGCTATCCGCTGGCGGGCAAGGTGCCAGGCTACGACAAGGACTACATCGTCGTCGCGACGACCCGGCCTGAGACGATGCTCGGCGACAGCGGCGTTGCGGTGCATCCCGACGACGAACGCTATGCGGCGCTCATCAAGGCCGGCGCCAAGGTGCGCCTGCCGCTCGTCGATCGCGATATTCCGATCGTTGCGGACGAGTATTCCGATCCCGAGAAGGGCACCGGCGCCGTCAAGATCACGCCCGCGCACGACTTCAACGACTTCGAGGTCGGCCGCCGCCACGGGCTGGCGCAGATCAACGTGCTCGACGCGTTTGGCCGCATCAACGATGACGTGCCCGCGGCGTATCGCGGTCTCGATCGCTTTGAGGCGCGCAAAAAGGTCGTGTCCGACATCAACGCGCTCGGCCTTCTCGAAAAGATCGAGCCGACGACGCACACCGTGCCGCATG
>JBOFCQ010000124.1:0-5192 GCA_051646145.1 Hyphomicrobium sp. | reverse complement strand
CGCCGCTCGGCTGCATCGTCGTCTGGCGGCGTATGGCCTACGTCGGTGAAACGTTGGCCCAGGCGAGCCTCATCGGCGTCGCGGTTGGCCTGGCACTCGGCACTGATCTCACCATCGCCGTCGTGCTGGCGGCCGTCATCGCTGCACTCGTGATTTCGCTGTTTGGCCAACAGAAGCTGCTGGCGCTCGATTCCGTGCTCGGCTTGATGCATCACGCGGCGCTGGCCATTGGCGTCATCGCCATCGCGCTGTTGAAAGGCCCGTCCGTCGATCTGATGAGTTATCTGTTCGGCGACATGCTGGCCGTCACGGAAACCGACCTCTATTGGATTTTTGGCGGTGGCGCGATCGTGTTCGCGGCGACGCTGGCGCTGTGGCGGCCGTTGGTGCGCCTGTCGCTCCACGATGACCTTGCCGTTGCCGAAGGCGTGCACCCCATTCTGTCGCGCACGGCATTCGACATCATCCTGGCCGTGACCATCGCCGTTGCCATGAAGATCGTCGGCATTCTGCTTGTCATGGCATTCCTGGTTGTGCCGGCGGTCGCCGCGCGCCCGCTCGCCGCAACGCCTGAACGCATGGCCGTACTGGTAGCTCTCGTCGCCATGGCCGGTGTCGTCGGCGGGCTCGGGCTATCGGTTAATGCCGACGTGCCGAGCGGTCCGGCCATCGTTCTCGTCATGTCGGGGCTGGCCGCGCTGTTCCTGCTGGCGGCGGGTCGCCGCGCGCGATAAGACTGTCGCGATTGTCAGGGCAACGGAACAGATCCATGAATGACCTTAGCGCTGGGTTCGGCATTGGCGCCCGCCGGAAATCCGTCGCAGTGGATGTTGGCGGCGTGCGTGTCGGCGGCGGCGCGCCGGTCGTCGTGCAATCGATGACGAACACCGATACGGCTGATATTGCCGCCACCGTGAAGCAGGTCATCGATCTGGCGCGCGAAGGCTCAGAACTCGTGCGCATCACGGTCGATCGCGATGAAGCGGCGAAAGCCGTCGCGCCGATCCGCGATCAATTGGCCCGCAAGGGCGTCCACGTGCCGCTCGTCGGAGACTTCCATTACATCGGTCACAAGCTGCTGGCCGATAATCCCGACTGCGCCGAAGCGCTCGCGAAATATCGCATCAATCCCGGCAACGTCGGCTTCAAGGAGAAGCGCGACAAACAATTCGGCGCCATCATCGATACGGCCTTGAAGTATGAAAAGCCGGTGCGCATTGGCGTCAACTGGGGCTCTCTCGACGAGCAGCTGTTGACCAAGCTGATGGACGAGAACGCACAAAGTGCGACGCCCCTTTCCGCCCGTGCGGTGATGCACGAAGCGATGGTGCAATCGGCCTTGCTGTCGGCCGAGCGCGCCGAAGATATGGGCCTCAACGCCAATCGCATCATCATTTCCGGCAAGGTCTCGGCGGTACAGGATCTGATCGCGGTCTATACGCTTCTCGCGGCGCGCAGTCGGTACGCGCTGCACTTGGGATTGACCGAAGCCGGTATGGGATCGAAGGGCATCGTCGCGTCATCGGCCGCCATCGGCATTTTGCTGCAGCAGGGCATCGGCGACACGATACGCTTTTCACTGACACCGGAACCGGGCGGCGATCGCACGCTGGAAGTGCGCGCGGCGCAGGAATTGCTTCAGACGATGGGGCTGCGCTCGTTCGTGCCGGTCGTCGCTGCTTGCCCCGGATGTGGCCGCACCACATCGACAGTGTTCCAGGAATTGGCACGCGACATCCAGGATATGATCCGAGACCGCATGCCGGACTGGAAAACCCGCTATCCCGGCGTTGAAACTTTGAACTTCGCGGTCATGGGCTGCATCGTCAACGGGCCTGGCGAAAGCAAGCACGCGGATGTCGGTATCTCGCTGCCCGGCACCGGCGAGCAACCGGCAGCGCCTGTGTTCATTGACGGCAAAAAGGCGCTTGTACTGCGCGGACCGAACATCGCCGCAGAGTTCAAGGACATCGTTGAAACGTATATCGAGAAACGTTTCGGCGCCCGGGCCAACTAAGCGGGCCAACTCAGTCGGCCGCCTACGCGGTGCGTGGCAGCAGCGCGATGACATCATCCGCCATGCGCTGGCAGAGTTTCTTGGAGCCGCCTGCCCGTGTTCTCACAGCGATGCTGTGCAGCACACCAACCACGAGCCGGGCGAGGGCCGCTGGGTCGCTGTCTTTCCGAATCTGCTTCTCCTTCAGCGCGCGTTCGAAGCGTTGCGTAAGCAGGTGATCGAGACCATCAAAAATGCGTTTGGCTTCGGCTTTGATCCGTTCCGATTGAACAGCTTCCGCGAGCGCCGTCGCGACAACGAAGCAACCAATGTGCGCGCCGTCGCGCGTCACGTACGTGCTCATGGCCGCCTCGTAGAAAGCCTTCAAGGATCGGGTGACGTCGGCCTCAGACGCGAGCGCTGCCGATAAGCGCTGCTCCATAACGCCGGCATAGTCGCGCAGCGTTGTGATGTAGAGCGTTTCCTTGTCGGTGAACGCCGCATACAGGCTCGGACGATTGATCGTCATGGACGCGCACAATTCGTCCAGCGTCGCCGCTGCATAGCCTTTGCGTGCGAACGTATCGCGCGCCGCCGTGACGGCGGTAGCGGGATCAAATGCGCGTGGCCGACCACGGGCGCGAAGTTTTGTACTGTTTCGCATAAAATCCTTGACGGGGCTCCTGCGTGCTCAATAATGTCCAGACAAGTACAAAAATAACAAGTACCGAACTGACGCGCCGCGGCTTGCCCGAGAAAAAGCGCTGGATCGCGTTCGGCGGGCCACGGTCGCAGGGGCGGCCGCCAGCAGGGCGTTTGATTGCCGGGAGGGCACAGTATGAAGCTTTACAATTGGCAGTTTGCACCGAACAGCCGCCGAATTCGCTTGTTCATTCTGGAAAAGGGCCTGCCGATGCCGCGCATCGTCGAGGTCGGCACGCCGGAATTCAAGCTGACGCCGGAATTCATCGCGGAATGGTCGCCGGCACTTGTACCCGTGCTCGAACTCGATGACGGCACGCGCTTTGGCGAGGCGCTCGGCATCGCGCGCTATTTGGAAGACCTCAATCCCGAACCAAATCTGCTCGGCGCGACGCCCAAGGAACGCGCCATTGTCCACATGTGGGAACGTCGTGCGTATGACGAAGGCCTGATGGGCACGGCCGAGCACATCCGCAATGCGCTCTCTGTCTTTGAAGGTCGCGCGCTGCCGGGTGTGGTCGAACCCGTGCCGCAAATTCCGGAACTCGTGGAGCGAGGCCGGGCGCGTGTTCTGCGCTACTACAAGCGGTTTGAACGGCAGTTGCGCGAGAACGCGTACGTTGCTGGCGACCGCTTCACCATGGCGGATATCACGACGCTGTGTGCGACCGACTTCGCGATTTTCGGCGGCATTCCCATTCCAGACGATTGCCCGCAGATTATGCGCTGGCACGCTGAGGTTTCAGCGCGGCCCGCGTCTGCGCAAAGCCTGTAGCGCTTGTCACGATAACTCCGCTCGTCCGCACATCGCCTCAATTCACCAATCAAGGGTTCTTCTATGATCGATCTTTACACCGCGACCACACCCAACGGTTGGAAGGCGTCCATCACGCTCGAAGAGTTGGCGTTGCCGTATACGGTGCACGCGCTGCGCCTTGGCGAGAACGACCAAAAGCAGCCTGAGTATTTGAAGATCAATCCGAACGGGCGCATTCCGACGATCGTTGATCGCGACAACGGCAACTTCGCCGTGTTTGAATCCGGCGCGATCATGCTCTACCTCGCCGAAAAGACCGGCAAGCTGCTGCCCTCTGACGCCAAAAAGCGCTCGCAAGTCATTCAATGGCTCATGTTTCAGATGGGCGGTGTTGGTCCCATGCAGGGGCAGGCCAATGTGTTTTTCCGCTATTTTCCAGAGAAAATTCCGCCCGTCATCGCGCGCTACCAGAAGGAAGTGAAGCGGCTCTATGGCGTGCTTGATACGCGGCTTGCGGATCATGAGTATCTGGTCGACGACTACAGCCTTGCGGACATCGCCAACTGGTCGTGGGTGCGCATTCACGACTGGGCGGGCGTCGACGTCGAAGACCTGCCGAACCTCAAACGCTGGATGGCGCTTCTGGCGGCGCGGCCTGCCTGTCAGCGCGGCGTGCTGGTGCCCGAGCCGTTCGTTCCGGAAGCAACGCTGTGGGCGAAAGCAGCGGTGAAGTAGGCGGCGCGATGGGGCGCCGTGACGGAGCGGCTCGACGATACTGGCACGCGTACACCGCCGCCGTTCGTCAGCCGGTGGTCAGCTCTGGCGCCGTCCCATGAAGCGTGCGGCCTCGGTCAGAATTTCAGCGCGAGCACCGAAAATCGATAACGCCGTAATAGCGCGCTGCACCGTATCATCCATGAACCGCCGTGCGGCCTCGCGCCCGAGCAGCGAGACGAGCGTGGCCTTGCCTTGCCCTGCGTCCTTGCCGGTCGCCTTGCCAACGTCAGCGGCGGAGCCTTCGACGTCGAGCAGGTCGTCGCTGATCTGAAAGGCAAGCCCGACGGCATCGCCGTAATCAAGCAGCATGGCGCGTTCGGTCTGCGATGCGCCACCGATGAGCGCACCCATGTCGCACGCCACTTTGATAAGGCGGCCCGTTTTCATGTCCTGCATGCGAGAGATGCCGGCGATGTCGCGGCCGATGGCGTCGGATTGGCCATCGGAGATACGTTCCGCCGCGAGATCGAGGGCTTGCCCGCCGACCATGCCGGCTGCTCCGCTCGCCTGCGCCAGTGCGGTCACCAGCGCCATCCGCACGACCGGGTCTTTGTGCGCCGCTTCGTTCGCCAGCAGTTCGAAGGCCAGCGTCTGCAGCGCATCGCCGGCGAGAATGGCTGTCCATTCGTCGTAAGCGGTCCAGACCGTTGGTTGCCCACGCCGCAGTGCATCGTTATCCATCGCCGGCAGATCGTCGTGGACGAGTGAATAGCAATGCAGGCACTCGACAGCCGCCGCCGCGTTCATCGCTGCTTCGTCCTTAACGCCGAAGAGAGCCGCGGTTTCGAGCACAAGGGCCGGGCGGAAACGCTTGCCGCCGACGAGGACAGCGTGACGCATGGCCGCCAGCAGCCTGTCAGGTGTGCCCTGATCGCCAAGACGCGTCAGGATGCCCGCCAGCGCTGCGTCGACCCGGGCGGCCGTGTGCGCTAGTCTCGTCGGAAAGGTCATGCGTCCCCA
>JBOFCQ010000119.1:0-16428 GCA_051646145.1 Hyphomicrobium sp. | reverse complement strand
GTCATCGCCGAACTGGAGAAGGCCAAGCGCGGCCCCTATGCCGGGTGTGTCGGCTATTTCTCGGCGAGCGGCGAGATGGATACCTGCATCGTTCTCAGAACCGCCATCCTGAAGGACGGCGTGCTGCATGTGCAGGCCGGCGCGGGGGTCGTGCACGACAGCATCGCCGCCAACGAACAGCAGGAATGCATCAATAAAGCCAAGGCCATCGTGCGCGCGGCTGAGGAAGCCGTGCGCTTTGCAGCCGGTGCCGACAAAGGTCAGCGCGCGGGCAACGGCGGGCTCTTCCGCTAAACTGAACTCCATTCAGAATTCAGCATAGGCCGCCCCGCCGCCCGCGCGATGACGCGCAAGGCATAGCGCAGTCGTGCGTGGCCTGATATTGTCACTACGCATTTTATTGACGATTGCATTGATGCCGCGACACGGCACCTGACGACCTGCGGATCAATCCTTAAGTATTTTGAGGAATTTCCGAATGGCCAAGATTACCGGCACGAACGGCAAGAACAAGCTGAAGGGCACCAGCAGCGCCGACACCATTCTGGGGCTTGGCGGCGCCGACAGCCTGCTCGGCCTCGGCGGCAACGATAGTCTCGACGGCGGCCTTGGCAACGACATCCTCGATGGCGGCAAGGGCCGCGATAAAATGTCGGGCGGCAAGGGCAACGACACCTACCTCGTTGATGCCGCCGGCGACAAAACCATCGAGAAGAGCGGCGGCGGCAACGACACCGTCAAATCGCGGGTCAACTGGACCCTCGCCGGCAATGTTGAAAACCTGACGCTGATCGCCGCCGCCATCTCGGGCAGCGGCAACGCACTCACCAACAAGATCATCGGTACCGCCGCCGGCAATACGCTCAACGGACTTGGCGGCAACGACAACATCGACGGCGGCGGCGGCAACGACACCATCGATGGCGGCACGGGCGCCGACGCCATGTTCGGCGGGGCGGGCAACGATACGTTCGTCGTCGACAACGCGGGCGACACGGTGAGCGGCGGAAGCGGCGCCGACACGGTGCGGTCGTCGGTCAGCTTTACGCTTGCAGCCGATACCGAAAACTTGGTGCTTATAGGTGCCAACGCCATCAACGGCACGGGCAATGCGGCCGTCAACGTCATCACCGGCAATGACGCCGCCAACACGCTCGATGGCGGCGCGGGCGCCGATGCCATGGACGGCGGCGGCGGCGACGACACCTTCATCGTCGATGATGCCGGCGACACCGCAACGGGCGGCAGCGGAATCGATCTCGTGCGGTCTTCGGTCAGCTTTACGCTTGCCGCGGATGTCGAGAACCTCGTGCTGCTCGGCGCCAACGCCATCAATGGCACCGGCAACGCGCTTGGCAACACGATCACCGGCAACGACGCGGCCAACACCCTTTCCGGGCTCGACGGCACCGATACGCTCATCGGCGGCGATGGCGACGACACGCTGCAAGGCGGTGCCGGCGCCGACGCGCTGTTTGGCGGATTGGGTACCGACACCGCCAGCTATGCTGCCAACACGACCGGCGTAACAATCATTTTTGCGGCGCCCGCAAATAGTACCGGCGACGCCTTCGGCGACACCTTCGACAGCATTGAAATTTTCGTCGGCGGCTCCGGTGGCGATATCTTTGCTGGCGGCTCGGCCAACGTTGTGCGCCGGTTTTTCGGCCTTAGCGGCGACGACCAATTGAGCGGCGGGGGCGCCGACGACATACTCTACGGCGGCGACGGCAACGATCAGCTGGCCGGTGGCGACGGCGCGGACGGCAACGATCAGTTATTCGGCGAAGCGGGCAACGACGACCTGCACGGCGTCGATGGCAACGATCAGTTGTTCGGCGGCGAAGGCGACGATCAATTGCGCGGCTATACCGGCGACGACGCCATGGATGGCGGCAACGGGTCCGACACCTACTGGTTCGAGAACCAAACGCATATCCAGGCCGCGGACGTTATCGCCGACAGCGGAACAAGCGGCACGGATGTCATCACGTTTTTGAGCTTCACCACCGGCAGTTTCGATTTCCAGGCCATGGGTTCCGTCGCCAGCATCGAGCAGCTGACCTTCACCAACTCCCAAACCGCCGCATTCCGCGCCGCGCAATTGCCGGGAACGTTCAGCGTTGACGCCGCGAGTGGGGAGACGAATTCGTTCTTAGTCACGCAAGCGTCCAGCTTCGATGGATCGAACTGGGTGATTTCGAATTGGGACGCCAACGACACGTTTCAGATCAGTGGCACCAGCGGCGCCAACACCCTCACCGGAACGTCCGTGCCGGACTTTATCTTCGCCGGCGACGGCGCCGATACGCTGCGCGGCGGGGCTGGCGCCGACTATCTTTCCGGCGACGAACATGGCGACCGTTACCTTTTCGGCACGAACGACGTCGATAGCGGCGAAGCGGTTTTCGACAATGGTACAATCGGCACCGACACCTTGGTGCTGGACAATACCGTGACCACCCTGTCCTTCGGCGATGCGGCGATCACAGGTATCGAAGCCCTGGAATTCGACGCTTTGACCGCAAACCAGAGGGCTATCTTCACCGGTGGTCAGTTCAACCCGACGGGCATCTCGACGTCGTTCAACATCATTGCGGCGCAGGCGGGGTCTCGCGTGAGCGTCGTCGACGCCACCACGTTCAGCGCCGCCGCATTTACATTCAGCGGTGCCGCGGCCGCTGGCATCACACTCAGTATTACCGGTACGTCAGCCAACAACACCATCACGGGCTCCGCCCACTTCGATACCCTCTTTGGCCGCCAAGGCGCTGATACCCTCGACGGCGGGCAAAGCGATGATGTCTATTTGTACACTACCGATCTCAACGAGGCTGCGTCCGGGGAAAGCATCACCGATACCGGCGGGTCGCTTGGCGATGAAATCGCGGTCGCCAGCGGCACCTCGCAAACCGATTTCAGTGGCGCAACGATCTCCGGCATCGAACGCTTCAGCTTCACCGAGGGCGCAGGCGCGATCTTCAATGCCAGCCAGCTCTCAGCCCTCGCCAGCAATCTCTTGTGGATCGGCAGTCCGAACTACGACATCACCATCACGATCAACAACGCCTCCGCCTTCACGGCCGCGGCATGGACCTTCAGCGCCTGGAGCAGCACAGACACCTTCGTCATCAACGGCACCGCCAATGTTGACAACATTATCGGCACGTCTCAAGACGACGAGATCGCAACGGGGGCGATGGGCGATTCCCTCTTCGCCGGCGCAGGCGATGACATTCTGATTGGCGGCGCAGGAGCCGACAACCAGCGCGGCGAGAACGGCAATGACATCTATCGGTTCGGTGTCGGAGAGTTCGCGGCATCGGAAGAGGTTTGGGACACCGGCGTCACGGTCGGCAATATCGATACTCTGCAAGTCGTCGGCGACGGAACCTACGTGCCGATCACGGGCGCGTTCACGTTCGCCGGCATCGAAGCGCTGCAATACACCGCAACAGCGACCAGTCAGAATATCGAGATGTTCTCGAGCCAGACGGCCGGGATTTCGAGTGTCACCGGCGCGGCGGGCCAGCAGTTTCTGACCATCTACCTCGATAACGTCTTGAACTCGAATTTCGACGGCTCCGCCATCGCCGTCACCAATTGGACCGCCGGCACGGATGTGCTGAACATTCAGGGCACCGGCGGCAACAATACCATCACCGGCACGGGGGCCGCTGATCTGATCTCGGGCCTCGGCGGCACCGATACGATCCGAGGTTTCGGCGGCGCCGACACGCTCTCGGGCGATACGTCAGCCGTGTCTTTCTATTTCGACATCGGGGAAACGGGCGTCGGCGCCGGCAATCGCGACCAGATCCTGTTCTACACGCAGGGCAACGACAGCATCGATCTCACCGCCATTGCGCCGGCGTATATTGGAACCGGTGCATTCACAGGGCTGAACGCGCCGGAGGTTCGCCATCAATTGACGAACGGCAACACCGACACGCTCGTCGAAATCGATAGCGATGGCAGCGGAACCGCCGATATGCAGATCATCATCGCCGGCTTCACAAATGCATTGACGATTGCCGACTTCTCCCTCTAGCCGCTGACGTTCACGGCGGATGACCGTCATCCGCCGGTCTATTGCGACCACGGATTATGACGATGGCCAAGGCTTTGTGGTCATTGGCACGGCTGCGATCGACGCCGGACATGCTGATCCTGCGGACCGGCAACCTCGCGCTGACAGTACGCAAACTTTTTCTATAGGTCGCGATCGGGTTCGCGCTCGCCGTCGTTGGGCCGCAAGCCATAGGGCGCGACGAGCGCCCATACGTGCGCCGGGATCATGTTCTTCATTTTCTTTGGCGCCTGCCGCCGCAGATGCAGCACGGTTTCCACCGCCTTCATCTCGACGCGTGCGCGCGCAAATTCAAGACCGCGCGGACCAAACCTCGGCATTAGCCAGCCGACGATGGGGCGCAGCCAATTCGGCATCGACCTGAGAGGCAATCCGCCGGCGGCGCGCGCGGTGTTCTGCATGAAGCCGGTGACAGGGCCCTTGCGCGTGCCCGCTTCGCCCGGCGCGGAAACGGCCACTTCATCGCCGAGCAGCGCAAGCAGCTCTTCGCCCCGCGCGTTGCGCACAATCAGCCATTGCTGACCTTCGCCGCCCATATAGCCGACCGTGATGTCGGCGAGCGTGTTCGTATAATCGACGCATGTCCGGCAGGTCAGCGGAAAGAAATCCCCCGGCAGCTTCGAAATCGGCAACATGAGGAACGGAATTTCCTTCACGCGCCCGTCGCTGAAGCGCAGCTCCACATGATAGTCGGCGCGGAATTCGAGATAGGTGATCGTCTCGGGCCGTTCCGACAGCAAGGCGAGGAAGGTGTGAAATTTTTCCGTCGTCGTGTTGTCGGAACAGGGCGTGCCGACGACATAGATCGCCTCGAAGCCCAATTCCGTTTCGAGCGCGCGCACGGCATAGACCTGGCACGGAATGCCGATGATGGCGATCCGCTTGTGCCCCGCCGCGCGCGCGGGTTCGAGCAGCGCCAGCAGCGGCGCATATCCCATGCGCATACCACGGCAGCCCGCCATATCCTCGGCGCGGGTGACGATGACGGGCACCGGGCGCCACGGATCGGCGGCATCCGGCGCGACCGTCAGCACGGCGTCGACCGTTCCCGTTTCCAAAAGTCTCTCGCCCAATCGCGAGGCGATGCCGGTCCACTGCGCGCCCGCACGCGGCGGCACGAGGCGCGCGCGCACCATACGGCGGAATGCGCCGAAGAATTTTTCGTCGCCCGCTGATGGATCGCGCACGCGGCCGTGCACGCGGCGCTCCAAAGCTTCATAGTCGGGTTTAATGAACTGGCAGGCGCGTCCGCAGCGTTTGGGGTCGCTCGTCCGCGAGATGCCGCAATCGGTGCACAGTTCGCGCGGCACGGCTTCAGCGAGGGTTGGCGCGTGGGGGCCCAGACGTGTGGTCGTGTCGTCGAGCACGGGCGCGGCACTCCTGTCCCGGCGCCATGCCGGCTGGCGATCCTGCCACGGACCGCGCTGCGATCGCAACTGACGGTGCGGGGCGCACGCCCTAACGTGAATTGGCGGGCGGGCGAGCCGGACGCGGCGGCGCTGGCGTCTTGGCTGGCGCCTTTACAGGACTGGAGCGCCCGCGGGCTGCCGCTCGTTCGCCCCAGCGCTTGGCCCAGGCGCGCGGCCAAGGCTTCCAGCGCGGTGTCCACAGAACGCTGACGATACTGTGCCAGATCGCGTAGACGATGAACCACGCGGTGACGCGGAACGGCAGCGCCGTCGCCGCGAACATCAACACGCGCAGCTTCAGCCAAAGCCCGGCGCCATAGGTCATCGCCTTGGCCTTCAGCCAGGCGCGCACGACCTCACGGCCCATGGCCGCCTCAGCGATGCGCAGGGCGATGTAGCCTGCAACCGCGAACGGCAGAACGATCCAGACGAGCGCCCACAGCAGAGTGCCGACGACCCACCAGATGACCGACACAATCGTCCAGAAGATCCACGACACCGCGGTGGCAAGTGTCTCCATGGCCTCGTCGCTTCCTCTTGGGGCAAACGTCTCATGCACCGGCGCGGCAACGCCATCACGCGCATGTCATACCCGTGCATCGTGGCGAGCCTTAGCATAAAGTAGGCTCAGTTCACGATACTGCAATCCAACGTCCAAAGAGCCCCGCGCCTCATGCTCCGCCTTGCCATCCTCCGCCACGCCAAATCAAGCTGGGACGAAGCCGCCCTCGACGACTTCGACAGGCCGCTCAATGCGCGCGGGCGCAAAGCGGCACCCGAGATGGCGCGCCGGCTCGCGGCATCAGCGTTCGCGCCCGACCTCGTGCTGTGTTCGCCGGCGCTCAGAACCCGTCAAACTTTGGATCTGGTTGTAGCCGAAAGGCCGTCGCAAACGCATGACACCGCGCGGCCTGAAATCCGCTATCCGGCCGACCTCTATCTTGCCTCGGCGGTTGATATGCTGAACCTGCTGCGCAACAGCGGCGGCACTCATGAACGCGTTCTGCTCATCGGGCACAATCCCGGCGTGCACAGTCTCGCGCTCATGCTGACGGGAAAAGGCAGCTTTGACGCCACCGAGCGCCTGATGGAGAAGTTTCCAACCGCCGGGCTGGCGCTGCTGACCTTCGATATCGCCGCATGGCGCGATCTTCAGCCCGCGAGCGGGCACCTTGACGCGTTTATGACGCCCAAACGCGATGCCACGCCCTGATTGCAGGCTCGAAGCGCACGCCAGCCTTGACGGCATCGCAGCGCATTCCTAGACCTAGCGGAAATGGCCAGCCAGGGCGCCGACCACGCGCTCCGGCCGGCCCATCGCGAGCGGCACCTAGCGCGGCGCCGGCCACGTCGTCCGAACAGAGGCCCTGCCTGCAAAATGCTGATCCTGATCGATAACTACGACAGCTTTACCTACAATCTCGTCCACTACCTCGGCGAGCTGGGTGCAGACAGCGTTGTCATCCGCAACGACAAGGTCACGGCGGAAGAAGTTTTGGCGCAGAAACCGCGCGCCATCGTTCTGTCGCCTGGGCCGTGCACGCCGAACGAAGCTGGCGTTTGCCTCGACCTCATCAAGAAGGCCGGTCCAACCGTGCCGCTGCTCGGCGTCTGCCTCGGCCACCAGTCGATCGGCCAATGCTATGGCGGCAAAGTGATCCGCGCGCCGCAGCCCATGCACGGCAAGCTGTCGACCATCACCCATACCAACAAGGGCATCTTTGCCGGTCTGCCGCCGTCGTTCGAGATCACGCGCTATCACTCGTTGATCGTCGAACGCGCGACACTGCCCGACTGCCTCGAGATCACGGCCGAAACCGCAGACGGCATCATCATGGGGCTGCAGCACAAGAGCCATCCGGTGCACGGCGTGCAGTTCCATCCCGAGAGCATCGCCTCCGAACAGGGCCACGCGCTGCTCGCCAACTTCTTGCGTCTGGCGGGTTTCTCGCCCAAGACTCGTAAAGCCGCGTAAGTCCAGGATTGCCATGCCCGCCAATCAGCTCAAACGCCTGCTGAACCGCATTGCAGACGGCGAAACGCTGTCGGCGGATGACATGCAATCCGGCCTCGACCTGCTGATGTCGGGCGTCGCGACACCCGTGCAGCTCGGCGCATTTCTGATGGGTCTCAGAGTGCGCGGCGAGACCGTCCACGAGATCACCGGGGCGGCGAAATTCCTGCGCAGCCGCATGACGCCCGCCGATGCGCCGGAGGGCGCCGTCGACATCGTTGGCACCGGCGGCGACAGCCATGGCACCTACAATGTCTCGACGTGCGCGGCCATCGTTGCAGCCGGCGCCGGCGTGCCCGTCGCCAAGCACGGCAACCGATCCGTGTCGTCGCTATCGGGCGCATCCGACGTTCTGCAGGCGCTTGGCGTCAAAATCGACGTGCCCCCGATGGTCGTTACGCGCTCCATTCTCGAAGCCGGGGTCGGCTTCCTGTGGGCGCCGATGCATCATCCCGCCATGAAGCTCTGGGCGCCCGTGCGCGCCGATCTTGGCATTCGCAGCATCTTCAATCTGCTCGGGCCGCTGTGCAATCCGGCGAGCGTGAAGCGGCAGGTTCTCGGCGTCTATCACCGCAAGTGGCTCGAGCCGATGGCCGAGACGCTGCGCAGCCTCGGCTCCACGCACGCATGGGTCGTGCATGGCGCTGACGGCATGGACGAACTGACGACAACCGGGGCAACGACGGTTGCCGAACTCCACGGTGGCGATATTTCGGTGTTTGAGGTGACGCCGGAGGACGCGGGCCTGCCGCGCGCCTCCCTCAGCGACCTCAAGGGTGGCGATGCTGCCGTCAACGCGCGCGCGCTGCGGTCTCTGCTGCAGGGCGAAATCAGCCCGTATCGCGACATCGTATTGTTGAATACGGCGGCGGCGCTCATCGTCGCCGGACGGGCGGAAAGCCTTGAAGACGGCGTTGCGCGGGCCGCTCAATCGATCGACAGCGGCGCGGCGGCCATCGCGCTCGACCGGTTGATCGCCGTCACCAACGAAGGCTGAAGGCGGCACATAGCAGTTGCCTCACACCGGAAGAGCGATGGTGTATTTGATCTGATCGAGGGCGAACGACGACTCGATCGACGAAATGCCCGCGACGCGCGTCAGCTTCTGCTTCAGGAACCGCTCGTAGGCCGAGAGATCCGGCACCACGACGCGCAGCAGATAATCGCGGTGTCCGGTCATCAGATAGCACTCGAGCACTTCCGGCCAATTCGAGATCGCCTTGGCGAAGCGCGCCAGGTCTTCTTCCTTCTGCCGCTCCAGCTTGATCGAAATGAAAACGCTGACCGGCAAGCCGACCGCTTTCTGATCGACGACGGCGATGTAGCGGCGCAGCACACCGCGCTCTTCGAGCAGCTTGATGCGGCGGTGGCACGGCGACGGCGTTAGCCCCACCCGCTCCGCAAGCTCGGCGATGGTCACGCGGCAATCCTCTTGCAGGATGGCAAGCAGGCGGCGGTCTATGGCATCGAGTTCAATTTTTGGCATGCCATGCTTATCGCATGCCTGAAAAACGGAAAACAGTCTATTATCTCGATATTTGTAAGCATAGATTGGAACCACTTCCCGCAGCCACGGGCGTACTGTGTCGCTCGATCAAGCAACAGCCGCGTTCCGATCCCTTGCATGCATTGCAGAAGGTTTGCGCCATGACGACACCCGCCAGCAAGCTCGACATCCTGCGCGCGCTCGACCAGAAGGTTCTCTGGCTGTCGTCCTGGATGATCCACAACGCCAACCACATTCGCCCCAACAGCGATGGCATCAAGGTTGGCGGGCATCAGGCGTCGTCGGCATCGTCGGCGACAATCCTGAGCGCGCTCTATCTTGACGTGCTGCGCAGCGAGGATCGCGTCGCGGTGAAGCCGCACGCTTCGCCGGCCTTTCATGCGCTGTCGTATCTGCTCGGGCGCCAGTCGCTCGACAAGATGAAGAATTTTCGCGGCTACAAGGGCGCGCAGTCGTATCCCTCGCGCACCAAGGATCAAGACGACGTCGATTTCTCGACGGGGTCCGTCGGCCTCGGCGTGGCGCAATCCCTGTTTGCATCTCTCGTGCAAGATTACGTCGCGGCACGCGGCTGGCTTGGCGACCGGCGCGAAGGGCGCATGATCTCCATCGTCGGCGACGCCGAACTCGATGAAGGCAACATCCATGAAGCGCTGATTGAGGGCTGGAAGCAGGGCCTGCGCAATACGTGGTGGATCATCGACTACAACCGCCAAAGCCTCGACGCGATCGTGCATGAGGATCTGTGGCAGAAGTTCGAGAGCATGTTCCGCAACTACGGCTGGGACGTGGTCATCATCAAATACGGCCGCAAGCTCGAAGCGGCGTTCGCGGAGGCCGGCGGCCAGCGGCTCAAGGCGTGGATCGACGCCTGCCCCAATCAGCTCTATGCCGCCTTGTGCTTCCAGGGCGGCGGCGCATTCCGCAAGCGGCTCGACGAGGATTTCGCCGACAATGCCGACGCGCGCGCCCTCATTGCGCGGCGCTCCGACGACGAACTCATTACCTTGATGAGCAACCTCGGCGGTCACGACCTGGAAAGTCTGCTCGCCGCGTTCCACGCCGTCGATCACGACCGCCCGACGTGCTTCCTCGCCTATACGATCAAAGGCATCGGACTGCCGTTTCAAGGCCACAAGGACAATCACTCCGGACTGATGACGGTTGCGCAGATGGACGCGCTGCGCACACGCCACAACGTGCGCCCCGGTCATGAGTGGGAGCCCTTCGAAGGCCTCTCTATCCCCGAAGCCGAGTTGCAGGGCTTCCTCGCCAATGTTCCGTTTGCGGCATCGAAGCCGCGCCGCCTAAACGGGCCGACACTGCCGACGCCGGACACGCTTGAACATCCCAAACTGTCGAGCATGTCCACGCAGCAGGGCTTCGGTTTGATCCTGAATGCGCTCGCGCGGTCCGAGCATCCCATTGCCGAGCGCATCGTCACGACCTCACCCGACGTCACCGTTTCGACCAACCTTGGATCGTGGGTAAACCGGCGCGGACTGTTCGCGCGCAAAGAACTGGTCGATCTGTTCCGCCAGGAGCGCATCCCGTCGAGCTTCACCTGGGATTTTTCCACCAAGGGCCAGCATTTCGAACTCGGCATCGCGGAGATGAACCTGTTCATTCTGCTCGCAGCCCTTGGCCTTTCGCACACCATCAATGGCCAGCGGCTGCTGCCCATTGGCACGGTCTACGATCCCTTCGTCGAGCGCGGCCTCGATGCGCTGAACTATGCCTGCTATCAAGATGCGCGCTTCATGATTGTTGGAACACCGGCCGGCATCACGCTCGCGCCCGAGGGCGGCGCGCATCAATCGATCAAGACGCCGCTCATCGGCATGTCGCAGGCGGGCCTCGCGACATTCGAACCGGCATTCGTCGATGAACTGGCCGCGATCATGGCGTGGGGATTTGCCTATATGCAGCGCGATGGCACGTCGGGCGCTGCGGCAAGCACCGACGCAGACGACGGCCATGGCGGGTCGGTCTATCTGCGCCTGACGACGCGCACCATTGCGCAGCGCGCGCGCGACATGACGGCAGAGTTGCGCGCCGACATCGTCAACGGCGGATACTGGCTGGATGCGCCGCCCGACACTCCCGACGTGGTCATCGCCTACTGCGGCGCCATGGCACCGGAAGCGATCGCCGCGGCGGCAACGCTGAACGCCCGCGGCATCCGCGCGTCGCTCCTCGCTATCACGTCACCGGCACGGCTCTATTCCGGCTGGTCGACGGCGCGCAAGGCCGCTGTGAGGGGCGAGAGCGCGACCGGCAGTCATATCGAACGCCTGCTCGAAGGCGTCGATCACCGCTGCCGCATTGTCACGGTGCTCGATGGCCACCCGGCGACGCTCGCCTGGATCGGCAGCGTCAACGGCCATGCGACGACGGCGCTCGGCGTTGAGGAGTTCGGCGAGACAGGCACCATCGACGACCTCTATCGCCGCCACGGCATCGACGCTGATGCGATTGTCCGCGCCAGCACGGATCGCCGGACGATCGGCGCTCAGCCGGCAAAGACCCAAAAAGCCCGACGCGCGTGAGCCCACGACGTCAATCGCGATCGCGCTAGAACATCGATGACATGACGAGATAGAGCAAAGCCGCCAGCAGCGCCGCCGCCGGCACGGTGATGATCCAGGCGGCGATGATGGTCATGAAATGCGAACGCCGCACCAGCTTGCGGCGGCGCAGTTCTTCCTGGTCGGACGCCGTGACATGGCGGTGCGCATGACGCGGCACGTGCGTCTTGACGTAAAGCTGCCGGCGGCGGCTGTGCAGCGTATAATACTCGCGGAAAAATCCGACGCCAAAGACGGCGCCGACAGCGATGTGGGTTGAACTGACGGGCAGGCCCATCCACGACGCCGCGATGACCGTGAGCGCCGCCGACAGAGCCACGCAATAGGCGCGCATCGGGTTCATCTTGGTGATCTGCTCGCCAACCAGCAGCACCAGGCGGGGGCCATAGAGCAGCAGTCCGAGACTGATGCCGAAGGCGCCGATCAACATGACCCAGAGCGGCAGATCCACACGCCGCCCCATGCCGCCAACGCCCTCTTCGACGCCGTGAATGATGGCCGCCAGCGGGCCAACCGCATTGGCAACGTCGTTGGCGCCGTGCGCGAACGACAAGAGCGCGGCCGAAAAGATCAGCGGAATGTGGAACAGCCGGCGGAGAGACTGGTTGCGGTTTTCCAGCCCCTCCGACTGATGGCGCACAATCGGGCGGAAGATCGCCAGCGCGGCGACGAAAATTGCGAGCGAGAGGCCTCCAATCGTGCTGCCTTCCAGGCGCACGACCTTGTTCAGCCCCTTGGTCATCAGATACGCCGCGAACGATGCCGTCATGATGGCGATGAGCACCGGCACCCAGCGCCGCGCCGCCGCGATCTTGTCGTCTTGATAGATGATGAAGGTCTTGATGAACGCCAGCATGGCCGCGGCGACGATGCCGCCAAAGAGCGGCGACACGACCCAGCTCAATACGATGACGCCGAGCACCGACCAATCGACGGCGCCCGCGCCGACGCCAACGATGGCCGCGCCGAGAACCCCGCCAACGATGGCGTGCGTGGTTGACACCGGCGCGCCGAGCCACGTCGCCAGATGCACCCAGATCGCCGACGACAGAAGCGCCGCCATCATGACCCAGACGAACGTCTGCTTGTCTGACACCGCCGCCGGATCGACGATGCCCTTGGAAATCGTCTCGACCACATCGCCGCCCGCGATGAGTGCCCCCGCCGTCTCGAAGATCGCCGCGATAATGAGCGCGCCTGTCATGGTCAAAGCGCGCGCGCCGACAGCCGGGCTGACATTGTTGGTGACGTCGTTGGCGCCGATGGTCAGCGCCATGTAGCCGCCGATAATGGACGCGGCGATGATGATGGCGCTATTGTCGAGAGTGCCGGTCTGATAGGCAGCGAGCACGCCGGCAAGGACGAGGAAGAGCAGTGCCGCACCCGGCGCCAGCACGCTCAGCGTTACCGAGCGGGTCGCCTCTTCCATGCGCTCGATCTTGCCCAGATCCTTGTCGAGCGACGACTTCTTGATCCGCCGCAATCCCGGCTCAACATTCTTGTCGTCGGACATGGCCATTGGCATGGTCTCCGGCTTCGATATGCCAGCCAGCATGGCGGCTCAGCGATTCGCAACTGCCCGGCTTCCGCGGGACGGGCACCATACCCCCGAGCGACCTCCGATCAACCGGAATAGGGCACTATCAACGCCAATCTGCCGATGAGGGCCGCCAATTCGGGCTCGCGCACCTTACGCGCGGCGGCGTCGGGCGTTTCCCAGATCAGACGCCTGCTCGATTTTTCCCGCCACTTGGCGAACTGGCGATCCACGTGCAGGGGGTACACGTCAACCGTGCACTGAACCCACGACAGCAGGTGCAGCCGCTTGATGTAGGTGTAGTGCCCGATTGGATTGAGCCCGATCTCGCCGGCAACACCCGCCTCTTGCCGCGCTTCGCGTTCCGCCATGTCGCGGTCGGGCACGGCGGACCTTGGCCAACCCTTCGGGATGACCCAGCGTTTGGAAAAGCGGCTCGAAATCAAGCACACACGCCGGCCGTCCGGGCCGTCGAAATAGGGCAATGCAGCAACCTGGCGAAATGTCTCCATGATGTATCGTCAGCGCGCCGGCCGGATAACACATCGCTGCCGAGCAAAGGCCGGCGCGGCGGTCCTCGTCGCGTGATGAAGAGGCGCGATCCGGCTCATCACGCGGTCCGCAGCGCTTTGACGTCGGTGAAGCGAATATCGGGATTGCGATCGGCAGCCCAGCGCAGCGAGAACGAACTTTCCGCCAGATAGACCCGATCTCCGTCCTGATCTTCGGCGATCTTCGAGCGGTTCTTCTCGACGAACGTCTCCAAGGCCTTCTTGTCATCCGAACTGATCCAGCGCGCGACTTCGCACGGCGCTTGTTCGAACGCGATGGGCAGGCTGTATTCGTTCTTCAGGCGCTCGGCGAGCACGTCGAGCTGCAGCGCGCCGATAACGCCAACGATGGGCTGCGTGCCTTCGATGGGCGAGAAGATCTGCACGACGCCTTCTTCCGCCATTTCCATCAGCGCCTCGCGCAGCTTGCGGGCGCGGATCGCATCTTCCAGGCGCACTCGGCGAAGGATTTCAGGCGCGAAACTCGGAATGCCGAGGAAGGCGATATCCTCGCCCTCGGTCAAGGCATCGCCGATGCGCAACAGACCGCGATTGGGAATGCCGACGATATCGCCAGCATAGGCTTCTTCGGCAATCGAGCGATCCTGCGCGAAAAAGAACTGCGGCGATTGCAGCGCCATCGTCTTGCCGGTGCGCGACACGCGCGCCTTCATACCGCGCGAAAGCTTGCCGCTGGTCACCCGCATGAACGCGATGCGATCGCGGTGATTGGGGTCCATATTCGCCTGGATCTTGAAGACTATGCCCGTCATCGCCGGTTCATTGGCCTCGATGGTGCGCGTCGCGGCCTTTTGCGCGCGCGGCGGCGGGGCAAACGCCACCAGCGCGTCCAGGATTTGCCTGACGCCGAAATTCTTCAGCGCACTGCCGAAGTAGACCGGCGTCAGCGTGCCATGACGGAACGCTTCGAGATCGAACTTGCCGCACGCGTCGATGACGAGTTGCACTTCCTCGCGCCAGCGTGCGGCTGCGTCTTCGCCCATGACCTCGGTGATGATCGGATCGTTGGGGCCCGACAGCGCGCCGCGATCACCGGCGTTGGTATCCATCTCGTTGATGCGCGGATCGTAGAGATCGTAGGTGCCTTTGAAGTCGCGGCCCGATCCCATCGGCCACACCATCGGGGCGGTATCGAGCGCCAGCACGTTCGAGATCTCGTCGAGCAGTTCGAGCGGCTCGCGCGCTTCACGGTCCATCTTGTTGATGAAGGTGACGATCGGGATGTCGCGCATGCGGCAGATTTCGAACAGCTTGCGCGTGCGTGCTTCGATACCCTTGGCGGCGTCGATCACCATGATCGCGGAATCGACCGCTGTCAGCGTCCGATAGGTCTGGTCGGAGAAGTCTTCATGTCCCGGCGTGTCGAGCAGGTTCAAAATGGCGTCGCCGTACTCGAACGTCATGACCGACGTCACGACCGAAATACCGCGCGCGCGTTCGATGGCCATCCAGTCGGAGCGGGTGTTCTTCTTGTCGCCCTTTGCCTTGACCTGGCCGGCAAGCTGAATGGCGCCGCCAAACAGCAGCAGCTTTTCGGTAAGCGTCGTCTTGCCCGCGTCAGGATGCGAGATGATTGCGAACGTCCGCCGCCGCGCGATTTCACGCTCGAGGATGCTCTGGGGCGCGCCGCTTCGAACGGCAACGGCGACGTCGGAGACCGCGTCGGCAGCAGGCATGTCGGTATTGTCGGTCACGGCAACGAATCTCAGAATTAATGCGCTGCCGCCGTATAGCACCCGCCGCGGGGCTGGGTCACGCGCAGAAGGGACGCGCCCCGGACAAAGGGTTATGCGGCACCTGAAAGGCACGCATAATCCGCCGCCGCGATACCGCTAAAGCCTGCCGCGATGGCGATATTCGGCTTGCGCCCGGGCCCCATCGGCTGTGATAACCGGCGCAAGGCAACAACCGGCACGCGCTTCAAGGCTGCTGCCGCTCGGCCACGCGGCCGCAACAGGAGTGCTTCATGTCTGAACACCCGCGCTTCGATCTCTATTCCTACTGGCGGACGGCCGCGACCTACCGGGTTCGCGTGGCGCTGAACCTCAAAGGCCTTGCCGCCGAGGAGCACAACGTCAATCTCGACACGGGCGAACAGCGCAGTCCCGAATTCCTGAAGATCAATCCGCTCGGAGCGGTACCGGCACTATTCGACCGCGAGGCCGGCGCGGGCCGCCCGGCATTGACGCAGTCGCTCGCCATTCTCGAATATATCGAGGAGGTCCAGCCGTCGCCCGCACTGTTGCCGCGCGACGCCTATGGGCGGGCCCGCGTGCGCGCCATCGCGGCCATGCTGGCAGCCGACACCCATCCGCTCATCACCGGACGCATCAAGCGCTATCTGACGACCGAGGGCGGGTTCGACGACGCGAAGTTCCGCGCCTGGCAGATCCACTGGTTCACGACCGGCCTGCAGGCTGTCGAGCAGCGCCTCGCGTCGGATGCGGAGACAGGCACCTACTGCCACGGCGACGCAGTCTCGATCGCCGACATCTGCCTCGCGAGCATCATAGCGGTGCTGCCGATCTTCAAGATCGAGGTTGGCGGTATTCCGACGATCAACCGCATCATGGCGACGTGTATGGCAGATCCGGCCTTCATCAAGGCGGAGCCCTTGCGTCAGGCCGGCGCGCCGAAGGCGTGAGCGGCGGCCATCGGCGACCCTTGACCATATCCAGCAGGCCAACTACCACCGGCCGCAACATCCAGCT
>JBOFCQ010000364.1:0-4920 GCA_051646145.1 Hyphomicrobium sp. | reverse complement strand
CGATTTCGTCGCCAACCTCGATGTGCTCGAAGAATGGGATATCATCGATTCTGCGCCGTGCGCTATTCCTTGCCTTCCGGCCCTCGCGGAAGGAACAGACGGCGGCATCTTGCGCACTGCTGCTAGAACCGTCTTCAATGAGGAAGTCCAGCGCCATGCGCGCAACGCAGTTGCCGCCCGCCTGCAAAAGATCAACAGTGATATCTGTACCATGCCCTCCGCAAGCACAGGAGCGCCCCCGGTGAACTCGCACCGTTCCGATTAGTATATCGTTTGCGCGAATGGGCGAGAATAAAATGATCTGATCCGCACCCGCCACCTCCGCGCTCAAACCCCGATTTGCGAGCACTGCTCGCAGTGCCTTACTGACCTTGGCGCAGACGTACCAAGCGGATGCAGCTAGGCCGCCGAGTAATGTGCCGGCAGCCGCCGTCTCGTCGAGGTGGAACGGCTGCGGATCGAAGCGTTCCGCAAATGCGATCATTTGCTCACGCGGTAGACTGATCGGATCGAGTGCAAACTCGGCTGGCAGATCAAGCATGGGTAATGTCCATTCTGACAAAACTATGCGGGTATGGACGCTGTCCGGGATCTGTCGCCTCAATCACCGGCTGACACGGCAAGCTCTCTCGGCACCGGCATGACGCTTCTTTACGAAAACGTGGCGTCAGACGCCGTCATAACGTCCGACGACCAAACACACGTTTTGCCCGCCAAATCCGAATGAATTGGACAAGACATTCCGCACTCGAGCAGAGCGGGAGTGGTCTGGAACGACATCCATCGCGATCTCCGGATCGGATTCGTCGCGGTTTATCGTTGGCGGAATGACGGAGTGCTGCATTGTCAACAATGATATGACGGCTTCGATGGCGCCCGCAGCCGAGAGCGTGTGTCCGATCATCGACTTGCTGGACGACACCGGAAGGCGCGCCAATTTCTCGCCAAAGACGGCGGAGAGAGATAGAAACTCCATCTTGTCGTTCTCTGGTGTGCTCGTGCCGTGGGCATTGACGTAGTCGATCTCCGACGGGTCGATGCACGCATCATCGAGCGCTCGTTGCATAGCCCCAATAATTGCGGAACCGTCAGGCTTCGAGCGCGTGCGATGATAGTCATCCGCCATCTCTCCGCAGCCGCGGATGAGCCCCAGGATAGCGGCACCACGCGCAACGGCCGACTGCAGCGACTCCAGAACGAGCGCACCTGCGCCCTCGGCCATGACGAAGCCATCGCGCCCCCGCGAGAACGGTCGCGATGCGGTTTCCGGTGTTTCGTTGCGGGTCGAAAGCGCTGAGAGAAGCGAAAACCGGACAAGGGCTTCGAGTTGCACAGAGCTATCGGTGCCTATGCAAAGCGCACACTCGGTCTCGCCGCGTCTGATCGCCTCGACGCCGAGCTGGATTGCGGTAGCCCCCGAGGCGCAGGCTGTCGAAACGGAGTACGGCAAGCCTTTTGTGCCGAAGTGGTTTGCCAGATGCTCGGCAACGCTCGCAAACTGGCTGTCGCCGGCTATGTCACGGAAGTCTCCGGACCGCGCTACTCGTGACAACCGCTGGTATCCACGATCACCCTTTTCATCCCGGACTTCATAAATTCGGCGGCGGTCCTGCCATTCAATCTCTGCCGGAGGCGTCGCCACGAACAAAGGACCAGGAAAGTCAGCCGGAGAAAGCCTGGACTCGTCAATCGCCTCTTCGGCTGCGATCTGTGCCATTTGCATCGTGCGCCGGGCAGCGTTTCTCGGCGCAGGTTCCAATCCCTCCACGGTACCCGCGATTGTTGTCCTCAGGCCTTCCGTTGGAAAGCGCGTGATGTGGCGGATGCCGGATTGACCCGTGACTAGCTTGCTCCAGTTCTCTTCCTTGCCGCGGCCCAGAGACGTCACGATGCCCATGCCCGTGACGGCAACAAGCGGACGCCCCTTCCTGTCGACGAAGTTCGATGCCATGGCCGCTCTCCTCATGCCACCTTCTCGAGCAGTGCAAGGCCCTCGCCGCGCCAATGCCCCACGCCCGTCACCAGAATGCGCGACGGCGCCTCCTCTAATGGTGTCTCGACCCAGTTCTCATCAGACGGCGCGAACAGCTCGCCCTTCGCAAGCGCTAGCGCCGCCAAGCAGATGCCGGCGGGAAAGTGCGCTTCGACCGAATGACCGATTAGACTGCCGTAAGCACGAATGGAAACCTGATATCCTTCGTCTTCTAACCCCTGCAGGAACTCCAGTTCATCGGAAGTCACGGGCTCCACGCCGCTGGCACCGCTTAGAACCGCTAGCTCTCCTGGCTCGGCACCGAGTTTTGAAAACAAAACTTGCAGTGTCGCTGACGTGTCGCCGGCTTTACGACAGCAGCGGTCCGTCACAACGCCGCGCACTCGTGCGTAAGGCTTACGCCCCCGCGCTTGCGCATGCTCCCGCGACTCAAGAACCAGAAACGCTCCCACGCTGCCGGGAATGAAACCGCCGCCTTCTGTCTTGCGCGACCACACCGGCTTGTAGTCATGCGGCCAGAGGTTCCTGCCGAGCTCGTAGCCCAGAAGAAGATCTTCCCGCTCCGCGTTCAGTGCGCCGCCTACGAGAAACACGTCGCCCTGACCGGAGCTGATCCGCCGGTGCGCGTTCTCAAACGACGCGAGCCCCGCGCTTTCTTCGCCCATGAAAGTTCGCGACGATGCGGTCACGTTATGGACAATCGAGATATTGCCAGCCAGCAGGTTCGACAGCTGTGCAAGAAACAAGGTTGGCCGCAATGCGGTCGGCAGGACTTCCTTGGCAAGAAGCTCCGTGTCTGCGGCTTCTCCGATACGCTCGAGAATTTTCGTGTCGACTGCGGTGTCGCGCTCTCCGCTGCCCGCAGCAACGACAAGATGCGTCCGGAAGAGAACTTCAGCGTCTTGTGCGAGGCCGGCATTAGCCAAGGCGAGCCCAGCCGCATAGACACCGATGCGCTGCCAAAGCTCCATTTGACGCTGATCCGACTTCTTGGGGATCTGCCGTGCGAAGTCGATCGGCCCCAGCGGATGGACTAAGTACGGAGCGTATGCCGTCGTATCAAGGCGCGTCGGCCTGCCCGGCAACCCCGTGACGTGGCCTTCAGTGTCCTCGCCCTGACATGTCAACAGTCCTATGCCCGTGATCCAGACGTCGCGACCAGTCATGTGCGCATGCCTCTCCGCTAGAATTCCACGACGATCTTACCGAACACGTCCCGGGCCTCGAGCCGGCGCAAGCCCTGGTCCAAATGTTCCAGATCGATGCGCGTGTCGATAATGGGACGCACTTGACCAGAGGCCATCTTGGTCATCGCATCCGACATGTTTCTGCGTGTGCAGCCGAAGCTGCCGATAAGCCTCAACTGCTGCTGATAGAGCAGGTTCAGATTGATCTCCGACTTGATGCCCGTGGTCGAACCACACGTCACAAGGCGGCCGCCCCGCGCCATGCTGAGCATGCTTCCCGGCCAAGTGGCCGGTCCGACATGCTCGAAAACCACGTCGACACCACGACGGGCGGTCAGTTTTCGCACCCGGCCTTCGAATCTCTCGGACTTGTAGTTGATGACGTGGTCCGCCCCGAGAGCTGCTGCTTTCGCTGCTTTCTCGTCACTTCCCACAGTCGTGATAACCGTGGCGCCAGCGGCCTTCGCGAGTTGTATCGCAGCACTACCGATGCCGCTGCCGCCTGCGTGAACAAGAATGATTTCGCCAGACCTCAGCCGAGCATTGTCAAACAGCATATGTTCGACGGTGCCGAATGTGATTGGGGCCATTGCAGCCGCCGTAGCATCCACTCCGGCAGGTGCCTTCACCGCCAATCTTGCAGGGACGTTGGCATATTCGCAAAGGAAGCCATCGATGTGGAAGCCGTACATTCCCTTGAGTGCGTCGCAGAAGTTATCCCGCACCTCCAGGCAAGCGCGGCATGTGCCGCAGGTGTGTGCGCCATAGATGGCCACCACATCCCCTTCGTCCAAATGGGAGACGCCTGCCCCCATTTTGACGACGGTACCGCCAGCCTCGGCACCCGCGATGATTGGAAGAACACGATTGGCAAAAGCCATGCCGCGCCACCCCCAAACATCGATATGGTTGAGAGCAACACAACCGATCCGGATCTGCACTTCGTCAGCTGCTGGATCAGGCGGACGGCCAACCTCGACCAATGCCAGTCCGCGCTCACTCGTGACGTGGACCGCGCGCATGCGGCGACCTGTCATCGCCTCCCCAAGAGGCAGCGGGACCACTGCACGTGCAGGCTTCATGACACCGCCCCTTCCAATGAAGAAAATACGAGACAGGCGTTCTGCCCGCCAAATCCAAACGAATTCGAGAGAATGAGATCGACCTTCTGGCGTCGAGCCACATTCGGCACGACGTCGAGCGGCAGCTCCGGATCAGGATCCTCGTAGTTGATAGTCGGCGGTAGGATACCCTCACCTAGCGTCATCAACGACACGACCGCCTCGACGAGTCCGGCAGCAATCAGCGTGTGCCCGATCATCGACTTGTTCGAACTGATTGGAATCTTGTCGAGTCTTTCTCCAAACACAACGCGAAGAGATAGGTACTCCATCTTGTCGTTTTCAGGTGTGCTGGTGCCGTGGGCGTTGACGTAGTCGACGTGCTCGACGCCCGCATCTGCGATGGCATTTCGAATTGCGCCGATGATGGCCGTTCCATCCGGCTTTGAACGTGTGCGGTGATAGTGGTCGGCCTTCTCGCCGCATCCCAGAACAAATCCGATGATCTCAGCGCCGCGCGCTCGTGCCGCGCTGTATGATTCGAGAATGACCGCCGCGCCGCCCTCCGCGATGACAAAACCATCGCGATTGCGCGAAAAAGGTCTGGATACTTTGGATGGTGCATCGGCCTTCGCCGACAAAGCAGACAGCAATGAGAAGCGGACAAGCCCTTCAGG
Organism: Hyphomicrobium sp.; assembly: GCA_051646145.1. Classification (GTDB taxonomy): domain Bacteria; phylum Pseudomonadota; class Alphaproteobacteria; order Rhizobiales; family Hyphomicrobiaceae; genus Hyphomicrobium_B. The sequence continues at coordinate 2 of JBOFCQ010000364.1, read as the reverse complement.
AT
>JBOFCQ010000359.1:0-6932 GCA_051646145.1 Hyphomicrobium sp. | reverse complement strand
GCGCAGCTACGGTTGCTTATGCCCACGGCGATGTCTCGCCCCAGCCGATCGACACCGCGGGTCTCGAAGCGCTGAAAGAAGGCGAGTGGCTGGCGGAAAATCCCTACCGCGCGAACCCCAAGGCGATCGAGATCGGCGCCTCTGGCTACAACCAGAACTGTGCACGCTGCCATGGCTTGCAAGTCATCTCCGGCGGCCTCGCCCCCGACCTGCGCTACCTCGAAAAGGGCAAGGTCGGCGACGAATGGTTCCTTGAACGCATCCGCCACGGCGCCAAGAAGCCCGACGGCGCAACCATGATGCCGGCCTTCGAAGGTCTCATCAACCAGGAAGCGATGTGGGCGATCCGCGCTTACATTGAATCGGTTCCGGCCGAATGACGTCCACCCGGATGTCTCCCAACGCGCGGGCTGCGATCGCGCTGGCTGCCGTCATGGGCGCGCTCGCGTCTTTCGCGATGCCCGCCGCGGCGCGCCCGCTCGACGATGTGCTGGCGTCGAAGGTGATCAAGGTCATCGCCTACGACGATAACAAGCCGTTCTCGTGGACCGAGGACGGCGTTGTCAAAGGCATCGATGTCGATTTGGCGCGCGCACTTGCGAAAGACATCGGCGTTGAAGCCGAAGTCATCCTGCGCATTCAGGGCGAGGAAGTCGATGACGACCTGCGCGCGCACCTCGTGCGCGGTCCGCTGACCGGCGGCGGTATCGGCGATATCCTGATGCACGTGCCAACCGACCGCGAATTCGCCATGCGCAATAAAGAGGTCGTGATCGGCAATCCGTACTTCCAGGAGACCGTGGCCGTCGCGATCGACCCCAAGAAGGTGCCGAAAGACGCGGATTTCAACTTTTTCAAATCGCAAAAAATCGGCGTCAAACTCGCGACCGTCTCGGACTACTTCCTGATGACCTTCGATAACGGCGCGCTCATCAACAACGTGTCGCATTTCATCAAGGCGCAGGTCGGCCTCAAGAGCTTCATCGAGGGCGAAACGGTCGCGATGATGGGCGTGCGCTCGGAGATGGAAGGCCAGTTGAAGGATGCCGGCGCTTCGGCGGAGTTCATCCGGCCGAACATGGAGGGCATCTTCCAGGAGAGCTGGGTCGTCGGCTTCGCCGTGGATGAGAAGAGCCGTGATTTGAGCTATGCGCTCGGCCAGTCTCTGGCCAAGCTGAAAGACAGCGGCGCATTGAAGGACATCTTTGCCAAGTACGGCGTGACCTATATTCCGCCGCCCGGAAGCTGATAGACTGGCGCCAGCCAGCTAACGGCTGACGTCGCGTGATCGGCGTTTCGCGCTGCGCAGGGAACTCGGAGAACTTTGGCCATGACGTCCAAACGCCCGCAGCTTCGCCAACTGGCCGCGATGGTGGCCGCATGCGCTGTGCTTGCAGGTGGTGCGGTCATGGCGTCATCGTCGCCTTTCGCGGCCGAGGCTGACGCCAGCACGGCTGCGGCCGACCCCCTCGGCTCGCCGGTGTGGGCGGATATCGTCAAGAAGCATTTCGCCGGCAGCGCGATCACGTTCGACCCCCGCGTCAAAGTCATCGCGCCGACGGTCATCGAAAATCAGGCGCAGGTGCCGATCACGGCTGATGCGCGCGGCGTGCCGAATGTCGTCAAGTTGATCGTCGTTGCCGATCTCAATCCCATCCAGCACGTGCTGACGCTGACACCCGCCGCCAGCAAGGCGGAAGCCTTTGTCGCGTTCCGCATGAAGCTCGAACAGGCATCACCCGTACGCGCGGCGGCGCTGACGTCCGATGGCGTCTGGCATGTCGGCGGAGTTTTTGTCGAAGCCGCCGGCGGGGGATGTTCGTCGCCCGCCATGGCGCGCGGCGATGCCAGCTGGTGGGACACGCTCGGCCAGGCGCAGGGCCGCATCTGGCGACAGGCCAACGGCACGGCGCGTCTTAGGATGCGCGTGCGCCATCCCATGGACACCGGACTTGCCAAGGACAACACGCCCGCCTTCTTCATCGAGAAGTTCGACATCAAATCGGACGCCGGCGACAGCCTCGCCACGCTCGAAATGTTCGAACCGATGGGCGAAGACCCGACCGTCACCATGGAAGTGAAGCTGCCGCCCGCGGATGCGTCCCTCGCCATCGAGGGTCGCGACAACAACGGCGGCATTTATCGCTCGGTCGTGCCGGCACCGTGGAACGAGAGCGCTCTCAGCGTCCGCTGACGCGATCCAATCCGTTACAGCTTAGGCCCATCCTCATGCGTGACGTCGATCGTAGATTGCTGCTGACGGCGGGCAGCGCCACGGCCGTGTCGTTCGCGCTGCCGATGTTCGTGGCCAACGCCGCGCCCCTGACATACACGCTCGCGCCGCGCAAAATCGCCGACGGCGTGTGGATGCTGGCCGGCGCGCAGGAAGCGATCACGTTTGAAAACGGCGGCGCCATCGCGAACATCACCATCCTCGACAGCCGCGACGGCGCCATCGTCATCGACACCGGGCCATCGAAGCGTTTTGGCGACAGCTTGGCGACACTGGCCCGCGAACTGACGGGCAAAGATATCGCACGCGTTTATCTCACCCATTTCCATCCGGATCATATTTTCGGAAACCAAAGTTTCGACGCCGCGCGCATCGCGGCGCCTGAAGGCGTCATCACCGGATTGCAGCAAACCGGCGCGTCATTTTCCGACGCGATGTATTACATTGCGCGCGATTGGATGCGGGGCACGGAACTGGTTCTGCCGACGACGATCGCAAAGGATGGCATCGAGGATTTTGGCGGACGAAAACTGCATCTGCGCACGCTCTCCGGCCACACCGCATCCGATCTCGCCATTTTTGACGAGACGAGCGGCACGCTGATCACGGGCGATCTTGCGTTCCTCGATCGCGCACCGACGACGCCGCACGCCGACATCGCCACATGGCGAAAAAGCCTGGATTTACTGGCCAGCATGCCGCACGCGAACCTCGTGCCGGGCCATGGTCCGGTTGAAACGTCATCGCGCGCCTTGACGCAAACGCGCGATTGGCTCGTCGCCATCGAAGACCTGATCGCGAAGTGTTACGAGCGCGGGCTCGACATGACTGAAGCGATGGCCGAGCCTTTGCCCGAGCAATTCGCGAGCATGGCGCTCGCACGCTACGAGTACACACGCTCCGTAATGCACCTATATCCAAAACTCGAAGCCGCGCGCTTACCGTCGGTCGGTGAAAAATCCAAATAATTGCTATTGCCAAATAGTCGTAGGAGGGCGCTGAGAAGCACCCCCTGCTTCTGTACTATTTGGCAATAATACCCCACGGGAGCCTGAGATAGTTTGCCGCGCAGGGCGGACTAATTCCCGACGTTTCTCGGTTGCCGCAGCGGGAAAAAGCGCCTCAACAAAAAAGCTTAGGAGACGCTCATGAAAGCTTTGAAGTGGTACGCCACCGCTAGCGCGCTTGCGCTTTCGGTCGCGTGTGCCGTGCCGACGCTTGCCGATGTGAAGATCGAAGACATCGTCAATGACCACAAGACCACCAACGACGTCGTGACCGCAGGTCTCGGCCTCTCGGGCCAGCGCTACAGCCCGCTTGCCACCGTCAACAAAGACAACGTCAGCCAGCTCGTTCCCGCCTGGGCCATGTCGCTCGGCGGCGAAAAGATGCGCGGTCAGGAAACACAGCCGCTCGTCAAAGACGGCGTGATGTACTTCACGGGCTCCTACAGCCGCATCTGGGCCGTCGACACGAAGACCGGCCGCGAAATCTGGCAGTATGACCACCGTCTGCCCGAAGGCATTCTGCCGTGCTGCGACGTTATCAATCGCGGCGCCGCGCTGATCAACGACAAGGTCATCTTCGGCACGCTCGACGCCAAGCTCGTCGCGCTCGACTCGAAGACCGGCAAGGTCGTCTGGACGAAGGAAATCGACGACTTCAAGTCGGGCTTCTCGTACTCGGCAGCTCCGCTCATCGTTCCGACCAAGGCGCACGGCCCGTTGATCCTCAACGGCGTTTCGGGCGGCGAATTCGGCATCGTTGGCCGCGTTGATGCACGCAGCGTCGAAACCGGCGAAATCGTCTGGTCGCGTCCGACCATCGAAGGTCACGTCGGCTCGCTCAAGGGCAAGCCCTCGAGCATGACCGGCAAGCAGGGCGAATCCTGGCCGGGCGACCTCTGGAAGTCGGGCGGCGGCGCCACCTGGCTCGGCGGCACGTTCGACACCGACACCGGTCTCGCATTCTTCGGCACCGGCAACCCGGCTCCGTGGAACAGCCACATGCGTCCTGGCGACAACAAGTGGTCGTGCTCGCGCATCGCCATCGACGTTGAAACCGGCGACATCAAGTGGGGCTATCAGACGACCCCGAACGATGGCTGGGACTACGACGGCGTGAACGAGTTCATCTCGTTCGACATCGACGGCAAGAAGCTCGGCGCGACGGCTGACCGTAACGGCTACTTCTACGTTCTCGACCGCACCAACGGTGCATTCCAGGGCGCATGGCCGTTCGTCGAAAAGATCTCGTGGGCCAAGGAAATCGGCAAGGACGGCCGTCCGGTGTTCGATCCGGCAAACCGCCCGGGCGATCCCAAGAAGTCGAAGGACGGCAAGAAGGGCGACTCCGTGTTCGCCATTCCGAGCTTCCTCGGCGGCAAGAACCAGCAGCCGATGGCCTACAGCCCGGATACCAAGCTGTTCTATGTTCCGGCCAACGAATGGGGCATGGACCTGTGGAACGAGCCGGTGGCCTACAAGAAGGGCGCTGCCTATCTCGGCGCTGGCTTCACCATCAAGCCGATCTTCGATGACCACATCGGCGCCATGAAGGCGATCGACCCGACGACGGGCAAGATCGTCTGGACCATCAAGAACCGCGCTCCGCTCTGGGGCGGCGTCCTGGCAACAGGTGGTGGTCTGGTGTTCTACGGAACGCCGGAAGGCGAATTCAAGGGCGTCGACGCGGCGAGCGGTAAGGAGCTGTACAGCTTCAACACCGGCTCGGGCATCGTTGCTCCCCCGATCACCTGGGAACAGGACGGCGAGCAGTTCATCTCGGTCGTCTCGGGCTGGGGTGGCGCGGTTCCGCTTTGGGGCGGCGAAGTTGCCAAGACCATCGCCAACCTGAACCAGGGCGGCATGGTGTGGACGTTCAAGCTGCCGAAGAAGGTCGCCGCCAACTAAGGCGCGCATCTTAAAACATCTCTGGAGGGGCGGTCCGCAAGGCCGCCCCTTTTGCGTTTGGGGCGTGGCCAGCACCGCCCCCCGCTTCTAGCGCGCCCGCCATGGCACGACGGCGAACGCTGGCGGCGGCCTGCATGGCACGCATGGCTCTTGCCAGCGCAACAGCCCAGCCAATACCACCGGTCTCGTTGTCCACGGTTCAGGCAAGGGCCGCAAAGTCATCACGGCGGCGCCCACAATCCGGCTCGCGGTTCGCATTTCCTTAACGGCAATCGGGCAGGCCTCTCGACACCGCCGCGTCCGATCATTGCTTCGCCCGCCCAAGGACCGCGACACCGCCATGGCCCCGCTCGATTTCGCAACCGACCCGCATGCCGCCGACATCTTCAAGGACCACGACCTTGATGACGATAAGGCGCCCCTGCACCCGGGTGACGTGCTGCGCGAGGACTATCTGCCCCATATGGCGCTAACGCCAGCAACGCTGGCCGCGCAGCTTGGCGTATCGGTCAGCGCTGTCGCCGACCTGCTGGCCGAGCGCGCGTCCGTCTCGCCGGATATGGCGTTGAGGCTTGCCGACGTGGTTGGCCCGAGCCAGCACTACTGGCTGGCGCTGCAAGCGCAGTTTGACCTCTGGCATTATCACCGCGACCGCGAAGCGGACCTCACGGCAGCGGCGGTTGCCCGCCGTCGCTCGCCCTCCGTTGTAAAGGCCGCGCCGGCCCATATCGGCCTGTAAGCGCACCGGTCCGGCGGGGGCAGCATACCGCTGCGCCGCCCCTGGACACCGGCAATCCTGGACAATCGATCGTTCTTACCGTGATCCTGGTGGGCCGCGCGGCACCTCGGCCGCGGGGCGCGCAACGGGAGACGTCTGCCCCATGGATCGGATCTGGACCTGGATCAGCCGCGCGCTCGGCCATCGCCGCGCGGCGACATCGCCGGTTGATGCCGTCTCCACCGACCAGCGCGGGCCATCTGCTGAGAAACAGCCGATCACCGTCGTCACGGGCGGATCGCGCGGCATCGGCTATGCTCTGGCGGAGCGCTTCGCGTCGCGCGGCCATAGCGTGGCGCTTGTCGCCCGCTCCAGCGACGCCTTGACCAAAGCTGCCGCTGAGCTTCAGCGTTCGACCGGCCGCCCGGTCCTACCAATTGTGTGTGACATCACACGCGACGACGCGTTCGACACGATTGCGGCCGCCCTCAGTGCGCACGGCTACGCTTGCGATGTGCTCATCAATAACGCCGGTCTTGGGCTGTCCGGACCGTTTGCCGGCCAAAGCAGCGCCGACCTCGATCGCCTGATCGCCCTCAATATCACCGCCGTCACACGGCTGACGCGGGCGTTCGCCGGCGAATTCCGCGCGCGCGGGAAGGGTGCCATCATCACGATCGCCTCGCTTGGCGGCGTGGCGCCCGGTCCCAACCAGGCGGCCTACTACGCCAGCAAGGCCTATGTGGTCTCGCTCTCCGAGGCCATCGCGGTCGAACTTGCGCCCCATGGCGTCCACGTCGCCGTTGTCTGCCCGGGCCCGGTCGACACGGCCTTTCACGCCGCGATGGACGCCGATCACGCACTCTATCGGCGATTATTGCCGGCGCTCACCCCGGCTGAGGTTGCCGCCGCCACATACCGGGGTTTCAAGCTCGGCCAGCGCGTCATTGTTCCGGGCCTTTTGAACCGCCTGCTCTACGGCGCTGTTCGCGTTCTCCCGCACCCCATCACCGTGCCGCTGATCGGCTGGCTTCTCGCAACGCACAAATAGCTGCGCCGGGTCAACGTC
>JBOFCQ010000227.1:0-10192 GCA_051646145.1 Hyphomicrobium sp. | reverse complement strand
GCGGATATCGCCGATCAGGATGAGTTCGAACGTCGCCTGTTCCTCGTGCGCAAGGTCGTCTCGAACGCCATCCACGAGGCCTACAAGAGCCGCGACATCGGCCACTACACCGTCTGCCTGTCGACGCGCACCCTCGTCTACAAAGGCATGTTCCTGTCGTTCCAGGTGAAGGCCTACTACAAGGATCTGTCCGACCCGCGCATGACGTCGGCGCTGGCGCTGGTGCATCAGCGCTTCTCGACCAACACGTTCCCGTCGTGGAAGCTGGCGCATCCCTACCGCATGGTGGCGCACAACGGCGAGATCAACACGCTGCGCGGCAACGTCAACTGGATGGCGGCGCGTCAGGCGTCCGTTTCCTCGCCGCTCTTTGGCAGCGACATCTCGAAGCTGTGGCCGATCTCCTATGAAGGCCAGTCGGACACCGCCTGCTTCGACAACGCGCTCGAATTTTTGGTGATGGGCGGATACTCGCTGTCGCACGCCGCCATGATGCTGATCCCGGAAGCGTGGGCTGGCAATCCGATGATGGATGGCAACCGCCGCGCCTTCTATGAATATCACGCCTGTCTGATGGAGCCGTGGGACGGCCCGGCCGCGATGGCCTTCACCGACGGCCGCCAGATCGGCGCGACGCTCGATCGTAACGGCCTGCGCCCGGCGCGCTATCTGGTCACCAAGGACGATGTGGTGATCATGTCGTCGGAATCGGGCGTGCTGCCCGTCGCCGAAGACACCATTCTGAAGAAGTGGCGCCTGCAGCCGGGCAAGATGCTGCTGATCGACCTCGAAAAAGGCCGCATCATTTCGGACGAGGAACTGAAGGCCGATATCGCGGCCAGCCACCCTTACGAGACGTGGCTGAAGAGCACGCAGATCAAGGTCGCCGACTTGCCGTTGCCGGCCGCCAGCACCGCGCTGAAGAGCAACGTGGCCTTGCTCGATCTGCAGCAGGCGTTCGGCTACACGCAGGAAAGCCTGAAGTTCCTGATGACGCCGATGGCGGAGAGCGGCCAGGAAGCCATCGGCTCGATGGGCACCGATACGCCGATCTCGGCGCTGTCGTCGAAGTCGAAGCTGCTGCACACCTACTTCAAGCAGAACTTCGCGCAGGTGACGAACCCGCCGATCGATTCTATCCGCGAAGAATTGGTCATGAGCCTGGTGTCGTTCATCGGGCCGCGTCCGAACATCCTCGATCTCGAAGGCACCTCGAAGGAGAAGCGCCTCGAAGTCGATCAGCCAATTCTCGCCAATGAGGATCTGGAGCGCATCCGCGGCATCGGCGCCGTCAAGGACAACAACTTCTCGTCGGTGACGATCGACATCACTTATCCGGTCGAAAAGGGCGAGGCCGGCATGGGCCCGGCGCTCGATTGCGTGTGCGCGGAAGCGGAAGAATACGTGCGCGCGGGCGAGTATAACATCATCATCCTGTCGGATCGCGCGACCGGGCCGGATCGCATCGCCATCCCCTCGCTGCTGGCGACATCGGCGGTCCATCACCACCTCATCAAGCAAGGTCTGCGCACATCCGTCGGCCTCGTCGTCGAAACCGGCGAAGCGCACGAAGTGCACCAGTTCTGCACGCTTGCAGGCTACGGCGCGGAAGCGATCAACCCTTATCTCGCCTTCGAAACGCTGTACACGATGCTGCCCGACCTCGGCGCCAACGTGACCAAGGACGACGTCAAAAAGCGGTTCATCAAGGCGCTCGGCAAGGCCATGCTGAAGGTCATGGCCAAGATGGGCATCTCGACCTATCAGTCGTATTGCGGCGCGCAGATTTTCGACGCCATCGGCCTCAGATCACCGTTCGTCGATCGTTACTTCACCGGCACGCACACGCAGGTTGAAGGCATCGGCCTGCGCGAAATCGCGCGCGAAACGGTTGAGCGTCACGCCAGCGCCTTCGGCGATGTGCCGGTGCTCAAGAACGCGCTCGAAGTCGGCGGCGAATACGCCTACCGCGTGCGCGGCGAAGCCCACATGTGGCGCCCCGGCACCGTCGCCGACCTCCAGCACGCCGTGCGCGGCAGTCTGAACAAGGACGCCATGAGCGGTAAGGTTCCGCAGAAGTATCGCGACTTCGCGCGCTCCATCAACGATCAGTCCGAACAATTGATGACGCTGCGCGGCATGTTCCGCGTGCGCTCGGCCGAAGAGATGGGGCGCAAGCCGGTACCGCTCGACGAAGTCGAACCCGCGGCCGCCATCGTCAAGCGCTTCTCGACCGGCGCCATGAGCTACGGCTCGATCAGCCGCGAAGCGCACACGACGCTCGCCATCGCCATGAACCGCATCGGCGGCAAGTCGAACACCGGCGAAGGCGGCGAAGAATCCGATCGCTTCAAGCCGATGTCGAACGGCGACAGCATGCGCTCGGCGATCAAGCAGGTGGCCTCCGGCCGCTTCGGCGTGACGACGGAATACCTCGTCAACTCCGACATGATGCAGATCAAGATGGCGCAGGGTGCAAAGCCCGGCGAAGGCGGTCAGTTGCCCGGCCACAAGGTCGACGCGACGATTGCCAAGGTGCGCCACTCGACACCCGGCGTCGGCCTCATCTCGCCGCCGCCGCACCACGACATCTACTCGATCGAAGATCTGGCGCAGCTCATCTACGATCTGAAGAACGTCAATCCGCGCGCCGACGTGTCGGTGAAACTCGTCTCTGAAGTTGGCGTTGGCACCGTCGCAGCCGGCGTCGCCAAGGCGCGCGCCGATCACGTGACGATTTCGGGCTTTGAAGGCGGCACGGGTGCTTCGCCCCTGACGTCGATCAAGCACGCGGGCAGCCCGTGGGAGATCGGGCTTGCTGAAACCCACCAGACGCTCGTTGCCAACCGCCTGCGCGGACGCATCGCGGTGCAGGTCGATGGCGGTCTTAGAACCGGCCGCGACGTCATCGTCGGCGCGCTGCTCGGTGCCGATGAATTCGGCTTCGCCACGGCACCGTTGATCGCGGCCGGCTGCATCATGATGCGCAAGTGCCATCTCAACACCTGCCCCGTCGGGGTCGCAACGCAAGACCCAGTCCTGCGCGCCCGCTTCACCGGCAAGCCCGAACACGTCATCAACTACTTCTTCTTCGTCGCCGAGGAAGTGCGCGAGTTGATGGCGGCCATGGGTGTGCGCAAGTTCAGCGAACTCGTCGGCCAGACCGACAGCCTCGACAAGGACCGCGCCATCGAACACTGGAAGGCGCGCGGGCTCGACTTCACCAAGCTGTTCCACAAGCCGACCGCGCCGAAGGGCGTGGCGACGCACCACTGCGAGCGCCAGGATCACGGTCTCGACAAGGTGCTCGACCGCCAGCTTATCGAACTCGCCCTCCCGGCGCTGGACAGCAAGAAGGCCGTCAAGGCGGAATTGCCGATCGGCAACGTCAACCGCTCGACGGGCGCAATGCTGTCGGGCGAAGTTGCCAAGCGCTACGGCCACGGCGGACTGCCCGAAGACACGATCTGGTTCTCGCTCAAAGGCACCGCCGGTCAGGCCTTCGGCGCCTGGGTCGCCAAAGGCGTGACACTCGATCTCGTCGGCGAAGGCAACGACTACGTCGGCAAGGGCCTCTCGGGCGGCAAACTCATCGTTCGTCCCAACCCGACTTCGGCGATCACGCCGGAAGAGAGCATCATCGTCGGCAATACGGTGCTCTATGGCGCCATCACGGGTGAGTGCTATTTCCGCGGCGTCGCGGGTGAGCGGTTCGCGGTGCGCAACTCGGGCGCCTATGCCGTCGTTGAAGGCACTGGCGATCATGGCTGCGAATACATGACGGGCGGCGTGGTCGTCGTGCTCGGCGCGACGGGGCGCAATTTCGCGGCCGGCATGTCGGGCGGCATTGCCTACGTGCTCGACGAGAAGGGCGATTTCGAAAGCCGTCTCAACAAGGAGATGGTGCAGCTCGAAGCGCTGGACGCGGACGCAGGGTCACTCAGGCAGCTTGCAGCGCAGGGCGGCGATGTGGCCGTGTCGCTGCAAACCGTGATGGGCGATATGCGCGAACAGGACGTGGAACGTCTCTACGCGCTCATCGCGCGGCACGCGCATTACACCAACTCGGCCAAGGCGCAGGCCATCCTCAAGGACTTCGCCGGCTACTTGCCGAAGTTCAAGAAGGTGATGCCAACGGAGTATCGCCGCGCGCTCGCCGAACTGGCCAAAGCACGCCAGGCGGCGGACGCCACTGCAAGCCCCCAGGCAAAGCAGTGAAACGTCGCCACAGACCCGCCGATAACCACTGAACGCGCCGAGACCGGACGCACGAAGATTGTAGAGAGACGGATAATGGGCAAGCCGACTGGATTTCTGGAACTCGACCGCGCCGACCGCAGCTACAAGCCCGTCGAAGAACGTGTGAAGCATTGGCAGGAATTTGTCGTTCCCCTCGCCGAACCCGAGGTGAAGAAGCAGGCCAGCCGCTGCATGGATTGCGGCATTCCTTATTGTCACAACGGCTGTCCGGTGAATAACCAGATCCCCGATTGGAACGATCTCGTCTATCACGGCGATTGGAAGCAGGCGGCGCTCAACCTGCACTCGACGAATAACTTCCCCGAGATCACCGGCCGCATCTGCCCGGCGCCCTGCGAAGCGGCGTGCACGCTCAATATCGACGACAAGCCGGTGACGATCAAAACCATCGAATGCAGCATCGCCGACCGCGCCTTCGCGGAAGGATGGATCGCGCCGCAGCCGCCCGAAACCAAGACCGGCAAGAAGATTGCGATCGTCGGTTCGGGGCCGGCAGGTCTTGCCGCCGCCCAGCAGTTGGCGCGGGCCGGTCACGACGTGCACGTCTATGAAAAGAGCGCGCGTCCCGGCGGCCTGATGGTCTATGGCATTCCCGATTTCAAAATGGAAAAGTCGGTCATCGCGCGCCGCATCAAGCAGATGGAAGCGGAAGGCGTGACGTTCCATTGCGGCGTCCACGTTGGCCAGACGCTCTCGGCCAAGTATCTTGAAAGCAAGCACGACGCCGTGCTGCTCGCGACCGGCTCCGAACATCCGTTCGATTTCTTCGCCAAGGCGCCAGGCCGCAATCTCGACGGCATCCACTACGCCATGGATTTCCTGCCGCAGCAGAACCGCCGCGTCGCCAGCGAAGCGCAGCCCGCCGACACGCGCGAAATCTCCGCGAAGGATAAGCACGTCATCGTCATCGGCGGCGGCGATACCGGCTCAGACTGCATCGGCACGTCGATCCGTCAGGGCGCCAAAAGCGTCACCCAGCTCGAAATCATGCCGCAGCCGCCGACCAAGGAAGACAAAGCGCTGTCGTGGCCGCACTGGCCAATGAAACTGCGCATATCGTCCTCGCAGGCCGAAGGCGCCAAGACCGAGTATTCGATTTCGACAACGGCCTTCACCGGCGAAGGCGGCAAGGTGAAGAAGCTGCAGTACACGCGCGTCAACGGCAACATGCAGCCGATTGCGGGCACGGAAGGCACGCTCGATGCCGACCTCGTGCTGTTCGCCATGGGCTTTGGCGGCCCGATCGAAGGCGATGTCATCAAGGAATTCGGCTTGCCGGTTGTGGCGCGCGGCCGCTTCAAGGGCCTCGACGCCAACGATCGCGACTACAAGCTCGCGGCGTCGCCGAAGCTGTTTTGTGCCGGCGATATTCGACGTGGCCAGAGCCTCGTAGTGTGGGCCATTCGCGAAGGTCGTCAGGCGGCGCACGCCATCGACACGTTCTTGATGGGCACCACGACCCTGCCGCGCTGATCTGATTTCGAGCCGACCCGTTGCAGCGGCGGTTGCGGCGGCGCGCCGGCATTCGACGCGCGATCGTCAGCTTTTCGGCTGTACCGGCGCCTTGCGAACATCGCTCGAATTTTCCGTGCGCGGCCACGCGCTATCGTCGGCGCGGCCGGGCTTCGGCGATAAGCGCTCGCCCTTCACCAGAAACCGGAAATACGGCGCTTGCGACGGCGCCTGACGGCTTGCCGCCTTCGGACTGGCGTTGGTGATAGACGTCATCAGCGTCATGCCGCCGGCAATCTGCTCGACGAGAAGATCGCCACCCTGGCCGGAGCTTTCGCGACGCGCCATCAACTGCACGACGGACGCCGGGATCGCGGGCCGCAGGATTTCGACGGCCTGCACCTCTTCGCGCCCGCCGGCGCCAACGACGCGCAGCGACACCTTGCTGTTATCGGCCTTCTGATCGGCCGATGGATCGACCGTCGCCGCACCGACCACAGGCGCGGCCGGCGCTGCGGCGTCTGTCGTGGCGATGGTTGCCGCGGGCGACGACGGCGCTGGCGTTTTCACAGCGTTGTCGGGATTGATCTTGGCTTGCTCAGGCTCGGCGCCGAGCAGCGGAACGCTGCGCTCGGACTTGGCGCGGTTGAGATCGCGGCGCAGTTGCTTTTCAACGAAATGCGAGAGCTTGCGGTTGCCGGATTCCGTGAAGTGCACACCGTCTCCGCGCCGCATGATGCGGATTTTGCCACCGAGATCGGGTCCATAAGCGGCATAGGCGCCGAGGTCGTCGGTGAAGCCCGCATAAATGTCGACGAACCGCAGACCGTTGAGCAGCGCGCGCTCGCGCACCACGTCGTTCATGGCGCGCGCCTGTTCATTGGCGTCAGCGCGCGCAAGGCTTGGCAGGCCGACCCAGTAAACGCCGACATTCTCACGCTTCAACGCTTTCATCATCCGGTCGACACGGCGGCCGTACTCGGTGCGCCATTCCTCGCTCATAATCGCAACGCGACGGCCGCTCGAACTCTTGAGCGGCACCCGATCATCTTCGCCGACCATGACGACGATGATCTGTGCCGGCTCACGCGTGAACTGTTCTGCCAGATCTTTGACGCGGGCTTCGAAATCGCCGCTCATGATGCCGGGCAGGACGCGCGTCTTTTTCTCGAACGTCAGGCGCGTGTCGCCGACAAAGCCTTCGAGCAGACCCGCCTGCAGGCCATCCGCGAACGTATCGCCGACGATGGCCAGCGGATAGACGTCGCCGTCGGGGAAGGGATTGAGATAACTGCCGCCGGCATCGTCAGCGGCGTGCGCGACGTGTGCCGGCATGAGCAGAAGCGACGCGCCGACCGACGCCAGCATGAGACCCAAGCTCGCGCAGAGCGCGCCGGCTGCACCACGCGCGAGGCCGAAGCGCGTGAGCGGCGGTGCGCTCGGGCGTGCGGTGCGTCTCATGCCTGATGAACGTTGAGCCGTCATAAACCTCGTGCCTGCACTCCGCGTCACTTCAACGGCATTCGCCGCACCGTTTTGCGCCGCACCGTGTTGCGCCGTGTCGTGGAAACCGGCGCGCCGCATTTGCCGGTGCAGCCTGCAAATCACTTCGACACGTCGCCAGTCTACCGGCCCGGCCGCCACCTTCCAACCGGCAAAAATAGGTGTGCGTTCAGCGGGCTGCCCGCGCGCTGGCGTGCTGGAGCAAGGCATCCGAGGGCCAGCAGTCGATGCTAAGCCCGTTGGCCTTTTGGTAGAGGCCGATCTGCTTGCGGGTGTTCGACCCGATCTTGCCGTCGCTCTTGTCGATCGGATAGCCGAGCGCCTTCAATTTCTCCTGCAGGTCATGCACCGTCTGCGTGCGCGGCTGCTTGAAATCGGCCCATGGCGTCGCGAAATCGCCGCCGCCGCGAATACGGTCAGAGAGGTGCCCGACGAACAGCGCGTAGAGATCAGACGTGTTGTAGAGGCGGATGACTTTGAAATTCTCCGGCGCGAGGAATGCTGGACCATAAGCGCCCGCCGGCATCATGAGATAGGCGACCTGTGCCCGTTCGCCGTCGGAGAACGGCTTGCCGTTGGCGCGGCGATAACCGAGCGCTTCCCAATCGGCGATGGGGCGCGCGTCGGGCGGCCCTTCGAGCGAGCAGTTCGAGCCCTTGCCGAGTTTGACCTCATAGCCCCAGCCTTCACCGCGCTGCCAGCCTTTGCCGGCAAGCTGCTGGGCGGCAGAGGCCAGCGCGTCCGGCACCGAGCGCCAGATGTCGATGCGGCCGTCGCCGTCGCCATCGGCGGCATGCTTGAAATATTCCGTCGGCATGAATTGCGTCAGACCTACAGCGCCGGCCCAGGACGATTTCATGTCCGAGCGCGGCACACCGACCTGCAGCATCTTCAGCGCCGCGACGAGTTCGGCACGAAACAGGTCCTTGCGCCGTCCGGTGTAAGCAAGCGTCGCCAGCACACGGATCGCATCGTGCGGCAGCTTGTGAAATCCATAAGCAGTTTCCCGGCCCCACACCGCAACCAGCACATAGCGATCGACGCCGGTCTTCTTTTCGATGCGGTCGAGCGCGTCGCGATGCGTTGCAAAGAAGGTGCGGCCCTGGGCCGCCAGCTTCTCCATGTAACTTTTCTGGATGTAGTCGGCGGCTGTCTTCGTGAATTCCGCCTGACCCTGATTGTCAACCTTCGGTTTGCCGGGCAGATCGAGATCGGGCAGCGCATAGTCGGGCGTGATGCCGGCCATGGCGGCATCGAACGTCGCGCGCTTGACGCCGGCCGCTTCCGCATCGGGCCAGAGGCCGGTGACGAACGCGGCGAAGGTCTCGGCGCGCGCCATCGGCACGCCGCCCGACAGCAACAGCACGAGCGCCAGCATCAGGCGGGCAGGCAGGGAGCCAATTCGTTCGCTTTGGGCGCGCAAGGCAGCCTCCGGACCGGTTGCATCGGGGCCGCTGCGACGCGGCCCATCTCACCCGGTCGCATGCGCGGGATTCCCGGCTTTTTTGCGGCTCGGCGGCCGGGGCGAAGGACAACGCCTTGTGCGCGCGGCGTCAGCCTTTCAGCGCATCGACGCGGCGTTCCCAGGCCAGGGCCTGGGCAACGATCTGATCGAGGTCGTCGTGCTCCGGCGTCCAGCCAAGCCGCGCGCGGATCTTTTCAGACGCCGCAACGATCATGGCCGGATCGCCCGCCCGGCGCGGCGAAAGTTTGACCGGGAAATCGACGCCCGACACGCGCTTCACAGCGGCGATGACCTCGTACACGGAATACCCCTTCGAGTAGCCGCAGTTGAAAATATCCGTCGTGCCGCCCATGCGCAGATAGGCCAGCGCCGCAACGTGCGCGCGTGCCAGATCCTTGACGTGGATGTAGTCGCGCACACAGGTGCCATCCGGCGTCGGGTAATCGGTGCCAAACACCTCCATGCCCGGCCGCTTGCCGAGCGCCGTTTCGCAGGCAACCTTGATGAGATGCGTGGCGCGCGGCGTCGATTGGCCGGAGCGCCCCTCCGGATCGGCCCCGGCGACGTTGAAATAGCGCAGGGCGACGGCCGAAAAGGCGTGGGCGATGGACGCGTCGCGCAGCATGATCTCGGTCATCAGCTTCGACGACCCATAGGGCGACATCGGCGCTGGAACCGCATCCTCACCAACGGGGTTTACGAGCGGATTGCCATACACCGCCGCCGTCGAGGAAAAGATGAAATGCTTGACACCGGTGGCGACCGCGGCGGCGATCAAGGTGCGCGAGTTGACGGTGTTATTGAGGTAATAGCCAAGCGGATCGGCAACCGAATCAGGCACCACGATCGAACCGGCAAAGTGAATGATCGCCTTGACGCCGTGCTCCGTGATGACCCGGCGCGCCAAGGCTTCATCCCCGACATCGCCGACAACGAGCGTGGCGCCCGGCGCGACAGCCCAGCGAAAGCCGGTCGAGAGATTGTCGATGACGACGACACGTTCGCCGGCATCCACCAGTTCGAGCACCATGTGGCTGCCGATATATCCGGCGCCGCCCGTCACCAATACGGTCATCGAGGTACCATTCCCTTGAGTTTCATCAGCACCCAAACTTCGCGGAGCGCATGCCCGGTTGCTGCATCCTGCAACATGCGACGGATCGCGCGGGCCAGATCCGCGTTCTCTGTTTCGGCGCAATAGTTCGTTAAGCCCGCGTTCAGCGCAGGCTATACAAAACCCTTGGCGCCTCACATACCAAAGAATACCTCAAGACTGCGTTAGCCGAAGGATCGACAGGCCATGACGGGCGCCAAAAAGCCAATTCGCAAAGCCGTTTTCCCGGTTGCCGGCCTCGGCACCCGGTTTCTGCCCGCCACCAAGGCCATGCCGAAGGAAATGCTGACCGTCGTCGACCGGCCGGTCATTCAGCATGTCGTCGATGAGGCGCGCGAAGCCGGCATCGAACATTTCATTTTCGTGACAGGCCGCAACAAGGGCGTCATCGAAGACCA
>JBOFCQ010000182.1:0-1905 GCA_051646145.1 Hyphomicrobium sp. | reverse complement strand
CCCCTCCTGCCACTCGCGTTCCTCGCGGTCGATGTCGTCGCGGCTCAGGTTGTCTTCCGCAGGATCGATCATGGCAGAGGTGCATCCCTTGTTGCGAAGCGCGCGGCGGCGACGCTATGAATGAGATAGGTGCCTACAGCACCACGAAATGAACCGGGTTGCGATCTCAAATCGCTCGTATCATCTTTGGCCGAACCGCTTGTCGGCTGGTAGTAACCCGGTACGGCACGACCGTGGAATATGAAGCTGGTGCATGGCAGCCGTGCAACCGGCAGGCCGTGTTACGTTTGCGCGTAACATGGCGCACGTGTCGCGTTCCAAACGCTGCTCCAGAGCGTAACAGGTGTAACAGGCGCGGCGTCGATTGCCTGCCGAGGCGCAATCTGCAACGCGACGAACGATCTGTGGACGCGCCGCGTATACCGAATTCTGCAATCCACCAAGGACGCGCATGACCGACCGACGCACACTTGAAACGACGTCAACCGGGCACTCCGGTCGCGCCGAGCACGCTCTCGGCACGTCCGCCGCCCCGCCGATCATAACGGCGGCCGGACCGCTTCTCGCCCGTTACGATGTTTTGTTTTGCGACGTGTGGGGCGTGGTGCATGATGGTCTCGACGCCTTCGTCGACGCCTGTGCGGCGCTGACGCGTTTTCGCGCGAACGGCGGCACGGTCATTCTGGTCTCGAATGCGCCTGTTCCCAAGCGCCGCGTCGCCGACATGCTGGCGTCGCGCAACGTGCCTGAAGACGCATGGGACGACATCGTCTCGTCGGGCGCGATCGCGCTTGACCACATCGCGGCGCGCGGCTTCAAGCGCCTGCATTACATTGGTCCGCAGGATCGCGATCAGGCGTTTTTTAAAAACCTTTCTGCCGAGCACGTGCACCTTTCGGATGCCGAGGCGATCGTATGTACCGGCATGAACGACGACCGGCGCGAACGGCCGGGCGACTACCGGCCGCTCCTGGAAAAAGCACTGGCGCTTCGGCAGCCCTTCATCTGCGCCAATCCCGATCTCGTGGTCGATGTCGGCGGCACGCTGCTCTATTGTGCGGGCGCCATCGCCGATATTTACGCGCAGATGGGCGGCGAGGTGTTCTGGGCCGGCAAGCCATACCTCAATGCGTACGAGGCGGCGCATACGCGCGCCGAAGCGTTGCGCAACCGCAATGTCGCCCGCCAACAGTGTCTGGTCATCGGCGATGCCATTCGCACCGACCTCAAGGGCGCTGAGAACTTCGGTTGCGACGCGTTGTTCGTCGCCAGCGGCATTCACCGCCATGACGCCATGGACGGTCCTGCGCTATCGGCCGACAAACTCGCAGCCCTCTTTCCCGCCGGCACGCCGAGCGCTGTTGCCGCCATGGATCAGTTGCGCTGGTAGCGCGCTCAATGCGCGCCGCATCCATCTGAGATTTTGCCAATGATGGCCCGCCGCGCATGGCCTGCGCGCGCGCCGACGCTGCATGCGGCCCGCGTATGCAAATCGTCACCCAATTCCATAAAATTCAATCAATCCGAATTTGCTCGCACTTCGGACTATTCGGTTTAATTCCGGCTAATTCTGGCCGCGAGTTTCCAAGCCGAATTCAGACCTATGTCATACATAGTCCGTATCAATCACATTGCGAAAACCATGTAGGAGTTGATTATGCGGATTTACAAGGCCATCGCCGGCGCGGGACTTCTGACGATCCTGGCAACGAGCGCCCATGCCCTCGACGCCACGGTGCCCTTTACCGGCGTCGTCCTCTCTACCTGCGTTCTGACCGTTGGCACGCCGGGCCTGATGGCCGCCGGTACGGATTTCACGACGCTGTCCTCGACCAATTCCGGCGGAACGCCGGGCACGATTGCCGTTCTGAGCACGGGCACCAATTTCAAGGTCAGCGCCATCGC
>JBOFCQ010000181.1:0-16827 GCA_051646145.1 Hyphomicrobium sp. | reverse complement strand
CGCTGCAACGCGCGGCGGGCTCTGAGGATCATGCCGTTGTGGCGCAATGCATCCAGATAACTGGTGATGGCCATTTTCTTGTCGCCCCACTTGTCGGCGGCCTCGGCCTTTGCCAGATGCGCGGCGATGTTGGCCGGCTGGATGGCGATGGCGGCGTCGAAGTCCTTGATCGCGGCGTCGCGCTGATCGAGGTGGGCGTACACTTTGCCCCGACCGATGAACGCGTCCTGGTCATTGCCGTCGAGTTCGAGCGCGGTGGCGTAATCCGCAAGAGCGCCATCCGTTTCGCCGATCGCCAGCCGGCTTGCCGCGCGCGACTGATGCGCGTGCTTCATCTGCGGTTCGCGGGCGATAATGCGCGTCCAATCCTCGATCGCCTCTTTGTGCCCGCCAGACAGCATGTGCGCGCGTGCGCGGCCGAGCATGGCGTCGAGGCTCGTCGGATTGAGTTCGAGTGTGCGTGAGAAATCGGCGACCGCTTCAATCGGCTCTTCTTCGCGCAGCCAGGCGGCGGCGCGCAGCGCGTAGAGGCGGGCGCGTTCCATCGGCTCGATATCAGGCGCGGCGATAAGTGTCGTGCACGCGCGAATGGCAAGCGTCGCCAGTTCCGTTTGCTCGCATTCCGATGCGTCGGTAGCGCGCGAGGCGGCCGACAGCGTTCCGGCGAGAATGGCGAGCGAGACGCTGGCGACCCACCGCGCACCGTTCCGGCCGAGCATCCTCGAGCCCGCGGGCGCGGTGCGCGCGATACGGCCTTGGCTGCGCCCCGTGAAAACGCCCGGTGAGTGCCGCATCTCAGTCCGCCGCGCTGTCATTGCTTTCACGTCCATTAAGAGGTTCTGAAACACATCATCCAAGACGTCGTCGGCTGTCCCGGAGCAATAAAGCGCGCATTAAACCCGCGTCAAAAGAGTTCGCGCCGCTATGGCGGTGTTGCCACGCCCAGCCGCCGCAAGGCGAGGCGTGCGTGCCAATAAACGCCGTTATATTTGAGCACGAGGCTGTAATTCTCGATGGCGAGTTTGGTATCGCCCCAGCGGTCGGCGACTTCCGCTTTTGCAAGGTAGGTCTCGAACGACTCGGGATCGATGGCCAGGGCGCGCTCAAATTCCTTCATCGCTTTTTCGCGCTCATCGAGCGCGTCGTAGACCTTGGCGCGGCCGACGTACGCCTTGCGGCTTTTGGGATCGATCGTCGTCGCGGTTGTGTAGTCGGCCATGGCTTCGGCCGTTTTGCCGGCGGCCAGATAGCTGGCGCCGCGTTCGAGATAGAATTCTTCTTTGTCGGATTGCAGCGCGATTATCAGCGACCAGTCTCGCGCCGCCTCGGCATGCTGCGTGAGCACGGTATGCGCCCGTGCGCGACCGCGAAGCGCCGTAATATTATTGGGATCGAGATCGATGGCGCGCGTGAAATCCGCAATGGCGGCGGCGGGCTCTTCTTCGCGAAGCCATGCGGCGGCGCGCATCGCGTAAATGCGGCCGCGCGTTTCAGCCGGCACGTCGGGCGACGCGATCAACGCCGAACAGGCGCGCAGCGCCAGCGAGGCCATGTTGTCCTGCTCGCAATTCAATGTTTGCTTGTCATCGGCGGCGGCGGGATTTGCCAGCGCGCCCGATGCGCAGTGCGCGGCCACGATCCAGCCGCAAGCGCTGAATGCCATGACGACGGCACGTGCCAAGCGGCGCGGCGTCGCCAAGCTCAGCGCTGAAACTTGGGCCGTATGGCCTCCCCTCGCGCGATCCATCGTCATGCGCGATGGCCACAGTGCGCCGATGCCGGTCTCGACAATCATGTGCTCCAAGGTTCCAGGCCTATCGTCCGTCGTCCGTTGCTACAGTCCGCTTTTGCCAAGTCCCGGTGCACGCACGGGGCTTACTGCATGTAAGTGTCCGTCTCGCCACCTCAAGCGCCAGCGCATTACCGCGACGCAGTAACAATGAGACTAACCCATTTAGTCACTAAGCCCAAACACCATCACGGCATCGCCCGTGCGGAAGCCCCAGATCGAACTGCCGCCCGCAGCAACGGCGATATATTGTTTTCCATCAATGGCATAGCTGATTGGCGGGGCGTTGACGCCGGCACCGCAGTTGAAGCTCCACAGGCGCTTGCCGGTGGCGCTGTCGAAGGCGGAGAAATCACCGTTGCCCTCGCCGCTGAAGACGAGGCCACCCTTCGTCGCCAGCACGCCGCCAATCAGAATTTCGTCGGTCTTCTGCTGCCAGAGGATTTTGCCCTTCGCCTTGAGATCGAGGGCCGTCAGAAGTCCCCAGTGCGGCTCTTTCGATGGTTCGAAGGCGCTATAGGTGACGGGCGGGTTGTCGCCGGAACCCGGCGTCGTCTCGATGCGATACGTGAACGGCATGTGCAGGGCAGCGATATACACCACACCCTTTTCCGCGTCGTAGGACGTCGGCGACCAGTTGGCGCCGCCGCCAGCGCCGGGCGCTACGCGCACGCCCTCCTTGCTCGGCGGCGCGAAGATGTTTTCCTGCGGGACGAAGGCGTCGGACGTGTAGAGCAGTTTTCCGTCCGTGCGGTCGTGTACGAAATACCAGCCGATCTTGCTCGCCTGACCGACGGCCGGAATTTTCTTGCCGTCGATTTCGGCGTCGAACAGCGTCGGCGGGCTGGCGACGTCATAGCCCCACCGATCGTGTGGCACCTGCTGATAGTGCCAGACGAGCTTGCCGGTCGCCGCTTCGAGCGCCACCAGCGATACGGTATAGAGATTGTCGCCCGGACGACCGTCGCCCATTGACTGGGGCGACGGATTTCCGGTGCCGAAATAGATCAGGCCGCGTTCGGTGTCGACGGCCGGCGAATGCCAGACCGACCCGCCGCCAAAGCTCCACGCATCGGTGAACTGCGGCGCGTCGCTCTTCTCTTTTTCGATGTTGCGGTTGAGCGGCACGCCGTAGGCCGTCTTTTCAAGGAACGCGCCTTCCCAGCCCTTTTTCGTCGTTTCAAAGCGCCACTTTTCTGCGCCGGTTTCGGCATCGAAAGCCGCCATAAAGCCCGGTTGGCCGTAACGTCCGGCGATGCCAACGACAGCTGTCAGTTGCCCCTTTTTCACCGCGTCCTCGAAATGCAGGCCATAGCCGACACCGGTGATGCCGATGATGACCTTGCCCTGATAGACGAGGGGAGCGGCCACCGTGCCGACGCCGGTCGAGCCGCTGACGGCATCCTTGGCGCGGGGGTCGGCGGCGCTCAGAGACGCTTTGTCCTCGGTCTTCGCCGCCGGTTCGACGAGCGTAATGTCCCACAGCTTCTTGCCGGTTGCCTGGTCGAGCGCGATGAGGTGGGCATCGACGGTTGCGATATAGATTTTGCCGTAACCGAGCGAGACGCCGCGGTTGGCCGGTCCGCAGCACAGCTTGTCGCTGGTGCGCTTGTGTTCATAGCGCCATTTCTCGCGGCCTGTGCGCGCATCGACGGCGATCACGTTCGAGAACGGCGTCGACACGTACATCATGCCGTCGACCACGATCGGCGTCGTTTGAAACGTACCGGCGATGCCCGTCTGATAGATCCACTTCGGCACCAGCTTCTTGACCGTCGTGGTGTTCACGTCGGCGAGCGGCGAAAATCTCTGATTGGCGTAATCGCGGCCGTGCAAAAGCCAATTGGCGCTATCGGCGCCGGCGTTTTTCATCGCCTCGTCGGTGATGTCGGCCGCCATCGCAGGGCTCGACAACAGCAGCGCGGCAACGGCCCCATCGCGCAGCCCCCGCAGCAGGCAATCTCGCCAATGCGCCAAACGTGTCGTCGTGAGGCTGAGCGAGAGCATGGCAATAGACCTTGTAATTAAGAAGCGATCAGCGGGCGATGACGGCCGCACCCCAGGGTTGCCGACCGGCTTTGACCGATTTGACGGGCGAAAGTGTCGGTACGTTTATAACCGTGACGTCGTTTGTGCCACCGTTGGTCGTGAACAAAAGTTCGTCATTTGGCGTGAGTGCCAGATGCCAAACGCGTGTTCCAACGAGGATGTATTTTTGAACCGCAAGTGTCGCCACATCGACCACCGCAACGCGGTTCGCCGGACCAAGCGCGATGAAGCCGAGCTTGCCGTCGGCGGTGAAGCGGATGCCGACCGGCTGCACGTTCTCGCCGCGCACCCCCGTCACCTGGAAAGTGACTTCCTTTTCGACCTTGCGCGTGGCGACGTCGATGATGCTGACGATGCCGCCGACCTCGGACGACACCCATAGCTTCTTGCCGTCCGGCGTGAATTCGGCGACGCGCGGCCGCGAGGCGACCAGGATGTTGTCGACGACCGACATCGTTCCGGTATCGATGATGTGGGCCATGTTGGTCGTCTCGGACGTGACGACGACCGTTTTCCCATCGGGCGAAATGGCGACGCCTTCCGGCTCGACGCCAACGGGGATCTCGGCGACGAGCTTGCGCTCCTTCAGGTTGAAAACGCTGAGCGCGTTGTCTTCTTCGTTGGTGGTGTAAAGCAGCGTGTTATCGGGCGAGAGCACGAGCTGCTCGGGATCTTCGGTCGGCGGCAGCTTGAACAGAACGGCGCCATCGGCCGGGCTGATAACCTGCACCTCGTTGCCGTCGCCGACGCAGATGAAAATCGCGGACCCATCCTTCGCCGTCACGATACCGCGCGGACGCTGGCCGACTTTCAAGGTCCGCACCACGCTCATCGACCCGCTGTCGATGACCGAGATGGTGTTGTCCTTTTCGTTGGTGACGAAAATTTCGTGGGCAAAGGCCGGTGCCAGCGGCAGCGTCGCTATCGCTGCGGACGCCGCGACGAGGCTCCATGCGAGGCGTGAAACCGGTTTGTTGCGCCATCCGCGGCTCAATGTCTCGCGGCACGCGCGCGGCGTCTTTGAGTGTCGCCACGCCTGCACATCACGTTGCGGATCTGACGCCGTCGATCGCGACATGGGCAATCTCCTTAGTGCAACAGTTCCGTACCGTTGGTCATTTTGGCCGCAAGCTTTGCGGCAATGTCGTTCTGGCTGGCGCAACATCGCGCATAGGCCGCGTCGTCGTCGATCGAAGCGTCAAACACGGACCCGCGCGCCACGTCGGCGCGCGGGAAACCTCGTGTTACTTCTTGTGCAGTGCCTTCACGTACACCACGATCTGCTTGATTTCTTCTTCGTTCAGGTAGTCGTTCCAAGCAGGCATGCCCTTATCAAGCCGGCCGCCCTGGATCACAGCAAAGAAATCGTAGTGATTGTTCTTCGCCGCAAACAACCGCAGATCCGGAATGATGCCGCCGGAAACGCCGTTGTTGCCGTGGCACTTGTAGCAAGCTTGCTTGTAGAGCTTGCGGCCTTGATCGATGCTCTTGGCGTCGTGCGGAAAGTCTTCTGACGTTGTGGGATCGACCGCGAACTCGGGGTTGATGGCGAGGCCGTGCCAGTCAGCGCCCGGGTCTTCACCCGGCTTGAACTCGACCTTGGGCTCGGCGGCGTTTTCAGCAACCTGGATCACCTTGTCGGTCAGCATGAAACTGTGCTGCGCGGCGTCGGTGATGATGCTGCTCTTCTTGCCGGGATCGCCGTCTGTCTTCTTCTGCGGCGGACCGTCGTTGTCGTCGTCTTCCTTTTCGCTGTCGGCTTTCGACTTGGGCGCCTCGCCGCCGCCGGTGCCGGCGAGCGTCACCATGCCGTACTTTTCGAAGATCGCAGCGATGCGGCCGTCAGCCTGGATCTTGTCGATCGCGGCGTTGACCAGATCGCGAAGTTCCGTGTCGACCTTGCGGAAGCCGATGGCCATCGGGAAGACGAAGTCTTTTTCGGTGTTGGAGAGCACGCGCAGATTGCTGCTGGCCTTGCTCTTCAGTTCCCAGCCACCCTCTGATGCCGGAACGACGCCGACATCGATCTCTTTGTGCACGATGGCTTCCGCCATCTCGTGCGTGTTCTTGTAAAGCTTGCGCTCATAGCCGCGATTGAACAGGCGGAAATCGGGGAGCGTACCCATTTGTACGCCGACGCCCTTGGATTTCGAATCCTGCAGAATGGTGTCGGGCGCGTCCGAGCGCGCCACGATGGCAAAGCCGCTGGAGTAGTAGGGCTTCGAGAGAATGACCCGGAAGTTGGATTCTTCAAACGACGCGTCAACCGGGAAGCCGGGGAAGAAATCGCATGTGCCCTCGGCGAGCTGGCGCACGATCTTCGTGCCGCGATGCGTGGAGTGCCAGACGTAACCGAGCTTGAAGCCGAGTTCCTTGGCGATCTCCTGGGAAATTTCGAGGTCGTAGCCGGCCGGAGCGAGCTTCTCACTGGAGTAGGGCAAACGATCAGGATCGGCGCAGACGTTGATGGTGCCCGTCCGCTTGATGCGATCCAAAGCAGCCTGCTGGCCCCAAGCGCGGTCCATGGTGCCTTGCATGCCGATGGCAATGGCTAATCCAAGGGCTACCTTGATACCCTGACGATACATTCTGTTCTCCCTAGACGAGTGAAGGCAGTTGAAACGAAATCCGGAAGGAGACTTGCGTCTCCTTCCGGCAATTTATGTGATCAGGAGTTACTGGCCAAGTTCGTAAACCGTGAGCGAAGCGCCCTTGGTCACGTTCTTCTTCAGATGCTCAGGAACGCCCTTGCCGGCCCAGAGCGGGAAGGCACCGCCGTACCCAGAGGCGACCGAGACGTACTGCTTGCCATCAACTGCGAACGTCACGACGCCGCCGATGATGCCCGAAGGCGTACGATGGCTCCAGAGAACCTTGCCGGTCTTCTGGTCGTAGGCTTTGAGGTTACCCTCGAGATCGCCAACGAATGCCAGACCGCCAGCGGTCGAGAGCGCGCTACCCGACTGCAGAGGCGAAGGTGTTTCGACAGTCCACGCAACCTTGTTTGCGTTCACGTCGAAAGCGACGAACTTGCCGGTGCCGGGCTTTTCGATTTCGCCGCCAGCGCCAAGGTACATCGTGCCCTTCTTATACTGCGTCTCTTCGTGGTGCAGCTTCACGCAGATTTCTTCTGCGGGAATGAAGACCATGTTGGTCTTCGGGTTGATCGCCATATGCGCCCAATCCTTGCCGCCGAAGTAGGACGGGCAGAAGGTTGCCGGCTTGCCAACGCCAGGGCGCTTGTCCGCCTTGACATCGAGCTTGCCTTCCTTCGTGACAGAACCCCAATCGGTGGTGACGAAGTTGTTCGCACGGATGAACTTACCCGTGGTGCGGTCGTTGGTGTACATGTAGCCGTTCTTGTGGGCGTTCAGGATCACCTTGACCTTTTTGCCGTCCACGTCGACTTCAGCCGGGATGTTTTCGTTCATGGAATCCCAGTCCCAAGCGTCGTTGGGGATGTGCTGGAAGTACCACTTGCGCTTACCCGTATCGGCGTCGAGTGCGATAACCGAGTTCGAGAACAGGTTGTCGCCCGGACGCATTTCCGAGTTCCAGGGAGCCGGGTTGCCCGTGCCCCAGAACGTCAGGTTCTGCTCGGGGTCGAACGTTGCCGTCAGCCAGGCAGCGCCGCCGCCGTACTTGGCAGAGTCCTTACCCCATGTGTCGTAGCCCTCTTCGCCGGGCTGCGGGATGGTCGACGACTTCCAGACTTCGTTGCCCGACTTGGCGTCGAGAGCCAGGATCTGGCCGACGATGCCGAATTCGCCACCGGCGAAGCCAGCAAGGATCTTACCCTTCACGACGGTCGGAGCCATCGTGAACGTGTAACCGGCCTTGTAGTCTTCCAGTGTCTTTTCCCAAACGAGCGTGCCGTCCTTTGCATTGAGTGCAATGGCGCGTGCGTCGAGCGTCAGGGCGTAGACTTTGTCTTCATGAAGAGCGACGCCCTTCGCGAGCTTGCCGCAGCAAGCAAACTGGGTCACGTCGGCCGGCATCTTGATTTCGTAGCGCCAGATGCGGTCGCCGGTCTTGACGTCGAACGCGTCGATGAATTCGCTCGACACGGCAACGATCATGATGCCGTTGTTGACCTGCGGCGTCACGGCCTGGCCTTCGAGCGATCCCAGAGAGATCGTGTACGCGGGCTTCAGCTTGGCAACGTTGGTCGTGTTGATCTGATCGAGCGGGCTATGGCGCGTTGCAGAGTAGTCGCGGCCGTAGATCAGCCAGTCATTGCCATCTTTCGCGGCATTGAGCAGGCGCTCTTCAGTGACGTTCTTCCATTCAACCGCGGAGACCTGCGCCGACAGTGCGGTCGCAGCGCTGGCCATGGCACAAATACCGGCCAGTGTTCTACCTATTTTCATTTAGTTTCCTCCTTGACGAGATCTTCTTCGGTTTTTGCAGCGCCTTAGTACCCATCTGTGGCAGGTGATCCCGACCTGCTTGGCAGATGGAAGTGTGTCCGCGTCTCACCCCCGCACCGCACAATGCGTGCACGGCGCGCGCCGGCCGGACCGGCGGTTCGTTCAGTGAGCGACGGGAAGTTCGGGGTGTCGCCGCAATTGCTGGGCGACGAGCGACGTGAGGTGTGTTGCACGGCGGCAGCTTGCGCTGTCCTCCGGCAATCGCGTTGCGCTTGGCGGTAACCGCTAAGCTCAAGCATCTAACCTCCCTCGTCACTTCGGACCGACTTACGCACGATAGCGTTGCCGATCTTCTGAGTGAGAGAGGTGAGCAAGGCCCATGCCATCTGCTGCAAGCACTGAAAAGTGCGACGATCCGGCCCTTACGCATTGGCCCGGCAGACTGCGTGTCGCGAACTTGCGACATCCGTTGCAGCGCTATGCGCATCTGTCGCGAAGCGTGTCTCGCGCGTAGCTGAAGTGTTGATAGACGTCTCACGGCCCGCCTCTCGAATGACGCTGGGAATGCGGCGTTCATTGCGTGTTGGTGCGCATGCGGCATGGCTAAAAAGAATGCTGTCGCGCGCGTGCGTATTATCGCGGTGCGGGAATTCACGATGCAATGCAGCATGAATTCCAATCGAATTGTGCAATCGCTAATTCGGCAGCCTTATCGGCTGACGGATTTCTCCGGGGAAACCGGAAATGTGCTGCTGACCTCAACGACGAATTTCTGGCGGAACGCGCGCGCGAAATCTTCATAGCCCTCTGCTGCAACAACGAATGCTCCGGGGCCACCGATCACGTGCTCCTTGTACCAGTCTTCGATAGACCCGGCGTCCTTGCCTTCAAGGATCGGCAATCCGTTGATCGTCGCGCCAAGACCGAACAGATCAGCGCGCGATGTCTCGAGCAAATTGCCGGTGTTGCAGTTGTCGGGGCCGTCGCCCGAAACGTCTAGAACGATCTTGCTGGCGCGCGTTGGCATGCGGGCGACGACCTTATCGGCGACGTAGCGCACCATGCGTGCAAGGCAGGTGAATTCGCCCTCTTGCTGCGGCAGTTTGCGAATGGTTGCCGCGAGTGCGCGGGCATGTTCCAGGCTCGAAATGACTGTCCACGGTACCGACATTTTCGAGCGGTCGGCCCACGACACCATGGAGATCAGAATGCTGCCGTTGGGTCCGCCGAGCACGGCATTGATGACGCTTTCATCCTCAAGCGCGGCCGCGATTCCTTCCATCTGCAGAAGATAGCGGCGCTCATCGACCGAACTCGACACGTCGACCGAAAGGATCAGCGCGGTGTCGACTTGCGGCAGCTCTTCCTGCGCGCTCGCATGACATGTGGCCGCGAGCAGCAGCGCACCGGCAAGCCGTGTGACGCGCGTGCGGACGGTGGCATGAGACGAAGCAGCAGGCATGTGCCGGTATCCTGTTTGCGTTACGGCCGGAAATTGATGTCGCCGACCGCGTCTGTAAGTCTGACTTTAGTCACGTTGGAAACATGGGCGCAATAAAGTTCGCGTGAGCGGCGCAAGGTGCTTGCACGGTTTTGCCGCGCTGCAAAAAACGCGCTTCATTACGGCATTTCATTACGGCATCAAATGTTCTTTCAGCCAGTCGCCTTCTACGGTGGATGCAATGGCGAAGTCTTGCACGTAGGCTTCGAAATGGCCGCCTTTGAGCGTGACGATTTTCTTCGGGTGCAGCGCTTTTTCAAATCCGGCCAGCGCCTGATCGGCGACCGTCAGCACGTCGCCGAGGGCAACGACCATCAAAAGCGGCGTCGGGCTGATATAGGGCAGGTAGGCGCCGGGTTCGTAGTCGAGGAACATTTCGATCGAACGCAGGGTAACCTCGTTGCGCCACGACGGCGCGCGCAGCTTTGCGGTTTCGGTAAACCACGTCCAGCTATCGGGCGTCGGCAAGGCCGAGGGAGCGGCCGGATCTTCCGCCACAACTGGGATCATGGCCGGCGCTTCGCCACGGTAACGGGCGCGGCGGTCGGCCTCGAGGCCGGCATAAAGGCCGCCGAGATAGTCGGAACGCACCAGACGGCGGGCGTTATTGTGGCCGCTGACCAGCGGCACTTGCGAGATCACGCATTTCACGCGCCGGTCGATGGCGCCAACCACCAGCACGTGCCCGCCGCTGTAGCTTGAACCCCAAATCGCAATGCGGCTGGCGTCGGTCGTCGGCAGCGTTTCTGCAAACGTGATCGCATCGCGGTAATCGCGGATCTGCTGCCAGGGATCGATTTCCTGGCGGATCTTGCCGTCGCTGGCGCCGAAGTTGCGGTTGTCGAAGACGAGCGCGGAAAAGCCAAGGCCGCAGAAATAATCTGCGAACTTGTCGAGATACATCTCTTTCACCGCCGAGTAGCCATGCGCCATGACGACGGTTGGGTACTTGCCGGTGCCAGACGCTGGTACGTAGTGCCACCCGCGCAGAGTGGTGCCATCTTCGGTTTTGAATTCGATGTCGCTGCGCATGGGGGCTCCTGGAACAATCGGTCGGTGCGGTGGGGCGGCACGTTATCTTGGGCGGGCTGTAGGCTGCGGCTGGCGTCGGTCGGCTGAGGCGCCGTCGTCAGAACGTGCTGCCGACCGCGGCGGCGTGCGCCTGGAATTGCTCGCGGTTTTCTTCAAACAGCGTCTTCTCGATTTCCATGGAATGGATTTCGGGCACGCCGACGAAGCGAAGCCATTGTTCGAGATACGGTTTTTGATGATCCCAGACGGATGATGGCATGCCGCTGTCGCCATCGTAGCCAATGCCGCGCGCGTAGATCACGAACGCCTTGCTGTGTGTCAGCAGGCCGTTCAGTCCGCGCTCGTCGAAGGTGAACAGCAGGTCTTTGTGGCTGACGAGATCGATCAGTTGCTTCAGCTTGTAGGGAATGGCGAAGTTCCACATCGGCACCCCGATCACGATCCGGTCGGCGGCGCGGAAACGGTCGGCGTAGCTCTTGAGGCGCTGCCAGGCGGCTTCCTGCGCGGCCGTGCGGTCCTGACCGGCAAGGCCGGCGTACTTGGCGTTGAAGGCGTCCTGATCGAGTTCCGGCAATTGCTCGGCCCACACGTCGAGACGGTCAACGGTCGTGCCGGGATGCGCCGCGACGTAGGCATTGACGAACGCGTCGCCAGCTGCGGACGACACGGAGCGGCCTTTGCGCGGTGAGCTTTCGATGTAAAGCAATCGGGACATGGCGGATCATCCTTCGGCTGTCACGCGGTGGCGGCGTGCTTAAGAATATTGCTGTGCTCAGGCGTGCACATTTTTTGGAGAGGTCGCCGCGTTGTCCAATGCTTCCGGAACGGTGAACCAAGTGTGCACAATCGAGATGCCTCTGATGGGTAGAGAGACACCGTCACTGCGTCAATCGCGTTCCCCCCAAAGTCTTAGGTGATTTTTTCGCGCACGATGATGAAGAGCGTCGTCGTGTTGGACACTGCAAAAATTGGCGCAGCGCAGCACGAGATGAGCAGCCATGACGATGCGCGCGATACTTCCCCGTCGGGCTTATCGCCAAGTCGGCACAGTGCACGCTTTTGCTTGGCTACACGTCAGAGGCCGGTCGCACGCCAGCCGTAGAGCCAGTCGAAGCCCGCCATCAAACGCTTTGGCGGCGTCATCGCCAGCACGCCATTGCGTGCGAGGGCCGCCGCGCCGCTCAAGTGATAGATGCGGCCGTTGCGCGCCGACGCCGACACGACACGCGCCGCGCGGCGATGGCGCAGGTTCGAATAGCGCTGTAGTGCTGCCGGCACATCGCTTGCTGTTTGCGCGGCGGCCAGTTCATGCGCCAGCACGACGGCGTCCTCGAGCGCGAGCACGGCCCCTTGCGCAAAAAACGGCAGGATCGGATGCGCCGCGTCGCCGAGCAAAACGAGCCGCCCACGCGACCACTGCGGCAGCGACGGCAATTGCGGCAGCGTCCAGCGTTGCCACGCCGACGCCTGTTCGATCGCTGCGCGTGCGACAGGCGCGAGCCCGGCTGTTGCGGTGTTCACGATACCGCCGAAATCGCAGTCATCTTGCGTTGGATGCAGGTTTGGCAGCGCGCCCCGCATGCGGTCGTGATCGACGACGACGATCATCGCCAGTTCGCGGCCGGCCCGCACGGGATAGTGCACGACGTGCGCATGGCGGGAGAGCCAGAGCTGCACGATATCGCCTGTTTCTACGTCGTCCGAGCCCGCCAGGGACATCACGCTGCGATAAGCGCTGAGGCCGGTCGCGACCGGTGGCGCGACATCTGCCACGCGCGTGCGCAACGTCGACCATAATCCGTCAGCGATAATGACCGCGCGGGCAGCGACCGTTTCGCCCGATTGCAGCGTGACGTGCGCCTGCGCGTCGCCGCTGGCAACGTCGCTGATCGTGGTGTCGAGCGACAGCGTGATGCCGGGCGTGGCGGCGGCGGCAGTAGCGAGTGCGTGATGCAGATCTTGGCGGTGCGCCGTCCAATAGGGTGCGCCGTGCCGGTTCGCGATCCATTTGCCAAGCGGCAAAGTCGTCAGCGTTCGACCCGACGTACCATCGCCGATGCGCAGCGCGTTCGGCGCGGCGATCATCGGTTGCAGCGCATCGGCGACGCCGAGCCATTGCAGAACGCGCGTGCCGTTGGGACCTATTTGAATGCCGGCGCCCGCTTCGGCCAATGCCGGTCTGCGTTCGATGACGTGTGAGGGGATACCAAGGCGGGCGAGTGCCAGTGCCGTCGCAAGGCCGCCGACGCCGCCGCCCGCGATGATGACGTCGCCGTCACGGCTGGCGGTTGGCGTGGCCACGGCGTCGATCACATCATGCGGCGTCCGAGACGCGGCTGCCCTTGGGATCGCTCTCATGTTCGGCGAGGCGCGGATCGTGGAGATAGAGCGTTGAGCAGTAGGGGCACAGGATCTGCGCGTCGCTGCCCATGTCGAGATAGACATGCGGATGGTCGAACGGCGCCCGCGCGCCCATGCACTTGAACTCCTTGACGCCGATGAAAATGCGCTCCGCGCCTGTGTCGTTGGCGAAATGGGGTGTGGTGGTATGGGCCATATATGCTCTCGTGCGTCGGTCGCGTGCGATGCTGCATCGCGCGGCCTGTTCATGACATGGTTTGCGCGCGCGGTCGACCGCCGAGCAGGGCTCGCAACCGGCCGTCCACCTTTTGGAAGATACCCGTTCGCCAAGCGCGGTGGTAGGGGACTATGGCACCGCCATTTCGTCACACACGGACGGCGGCGCGTGGATGCGGCCGATTTGGGCTGCTCCCAGTTTTTGGCAAACGCGCGGCCGTTGCGGCCGCTACACGAGGACCGACACGACGATGCAGCATTTCGACAGCGCAGGCGTGGATATCGCCTTTCTCGATACCGGTGGGGGCGCGGACCGGCCGCCGGTGCTGCTGATCCACGGCTTCGCCTCCAACGTGTCGACGAATTGGGTGTCGACGAGTTGGATCGATACGCTGACCAAGGCCGGATACCGGGTCATCGCGCTCGACAATCGCGGCCACGGCGCCAGCGCGAAATTGTACGAACTCTCGGACTATGGGTCGCCGCTGATGGCGGAAGACGCGTCCCGCCTGCTCGCCCATCTCGCCATTCCGCAGGCGCATGTCGTTGGCTACTCGATGGGCGCGCGCATCACGGCGTTTCTGGCGCTGGCGCATCCCGAGCAGGTGCGCAGCGTCGTCTTCAGCGGCCTCGGCATCAACATGGTGCGCGGCCTCGCCGGTACCGGCCCGATCGCCCATGCGCTCGAAGCGCCGAGCATTGCCGACGTCACCAATCCGACGGCGCGCACCTTCCGCGCTTTTGCGGAGCAGACCCGCAGCGACCTCAAGGCGCTTGCCGTCTGCATCCGCGCGGCGCGTTCCCCGATCACTGCCGAAATGATCGGCATGATCGGCTGTCCGGCGTTGGTGGCGGTTGGCGATGAAGATGTGGTCGGCGGTCCGGCTGAGGATCTGGCGCGGCTGCTGCCGAAAGGCCGCGCGTTCGTCATCGAGGGCCGCGATCACATGAAGGCCGTCGGCGACCGCACGCACAAGGCGGCGGTGGCGGCGTTTCTAAAGAACGTCGATGAAGGCGGGGACAACCGGTAACGCGCCCACTGCCGGCAAGATCATGCGTCGCGAGGGAGGCCTCAAGACGCAAAAAGACCCTGGCGAGGCAAGGGCTGACATCCGAATAAGACAAACGCGCGGGGTTGTCGTCGGACGTGTCGCCTGCAAACCGCCAGGGTCATTGAGTTACGCAGTTATACCGAACGCACAACGCGACGTTTGACGCCACACGACGCAACCCGCCACACATGCACTTCACGCGCCGTCATCAGTACCAGTTCGGCAACGCTCACGCGGCACACCGCAAACCCATCCGATACACAGAACTAGTTTCGGACTGAGCCCTCTTTTCGAGAGCCACTACAACATACGACCGTCCTATGACGGTTGGATTTCACATTTTGGCCGCCCCGCCAAAGACCTGTGGATAACCAAGCTACGCGTGCGGGCAGACGATCTTGGTTCTGACGACTGTCAGATGCTGGCCTGCGCGTTTGGGCAAGGGCTGTCTGTGCTGGCCGTCACGCGGGCGCGGCACCGACGCGATGTCGCCGCTTTCAAACCACCGCCGCGTCACCAATGGCCCGCAAAGCAGCCGGAAACGCGTGGCACTGTGCAATCCGCCTTCCTCGCAAGTTAACCGGGCATTAGCCATACCGGCGGTAAAGTCGCGTCCATGTGTGTTCGTCGTGTTCGCGTAACAGTACCCAAGTGCGTGCCGTGGCTTGCGAGCCTGGCGCTGCTATCCGGCTGCGGATCGAATTCCGAAAATTTTGTGGCGCGCAAGGAACCGTGGCGTTCCAACGAAGAGCGTGCCTGTCTGACCGCCGGCGCGGTGCGCCCGAACTCGTTCGTTCGCGCCCGATCATCTCTCGGCGGCCCAAGCGTGTGCGGCACCGAATATCCCTTCGAAATGTCGGCGGCCATGGGCGGTCGCGTGGCCATGAGCCCCGCCGCGCTGCTGCGCTGCCCGATGATCCCGCAAGTCGATCAATGGGTGGCCGAGGTCGTCGATCCCGCGGCGCGCATGCATTTCGGCCAGCCGATCGCCGAGCTGAAAGTCGCGGCCTCCTATTCCTGCCGGCCGATCAATCACAAAGCGGGCGGGCGTCTCTCCGAGCACGGCTATGCCAACGCGCTCGATGTATCCGGCTTCACGCTGGCTGATGGCACCAAGATCACCGTCAAGGGCGGGTGGCAGGGCAGCGACAGCGAACGCGGCTTCCTGCGCACCGTGCACAACGGCGCGTGCCGCAATTTCACGACCGTCCTCGGCCCAAACGCCGACAGTTACCACCAGGACCATTTTCATTTGGACTTGGCCCGTCATGGCCGCGACGGCCTGATGCGCATCTGCCGCTGACCCGACGCGCCGCACGTCGTGCGATGCCGCGTGCAGTGCGCGGCGAGGTGCGCTATGAGCCGACATCATGACCTGGGACAAAGATCAGGGTGCGGGCGGCCGGCGTGGCTACCATCACGGCAATCTGCGCGAGGCGCTGATCGCCGCCGCGCTCGACCTCATCGCGCTGAAGGGACCGTCGGGCTTTACGTTCGCGGAGGCCGCGCGCGCCGCCGGCGTCAGCCCCGCCGCCCCCTATCGTCATTATCGCGACCGCGACGCCTTGATGGCCGATGTGGCGCGCCGCGGATTTGAAACCTTCGAGCAGCGACTGTCGTCGGCCTGGAACGGCGGCAAGCCGGATGCGATGTGCGCGTTCGAGGCCATCGGCCGCGCCTATCTCGATTTCGCGCGGCGCGAGCCGGCACTGTTTTCGGCGATGTTTGAGAGCGGGCTGTCATTCGCGCAATTTCCGGACCTGCGCGATGCCGGCGATCGGGCGTTCAACGTGCTGCGCGACGCCTGTCAGGTGTTGGTTGAGACGCGTCCCGCCGGGCAGCGTCCGCCGGTGATGATGATCGCGCTGCATATCTGGGCGCTGTCGCATGGCATCGCGTCGCTGTTCGCGCGCGGCGACGGTGCGCGCCGCGCTATCCCAATGCAGGCCGAAGAACTGCTGGAAGCCGCCGTGCTCGTCTATCTCGACGGCCTTAACCTGAAGCCGCGCCCGAACCGCTAGCGCGCGAGCGGGCCTTCGCGCCGGGATGAGGTGCAGGTCGCCGGCACGGTCCGGCGCGCGGCTTGGCTCGTGCAGATCGCCCGGCCGGTCGTGTTGCCGGCCGCCGCCGTCGGCCACCAACTCCCGCCCCCCCCAATCGTTAAAATTTCACGCCTCCGTCTTGACGGCTTGCCGCATGTCCCCCATGTATGTGAATGTAATAAACATTCACATTAGGCAGGTGAGAGACGACGATGACTGAAATGGTGGCGAGGCTCGACGACTACGGCAAAGGCGCGTGGATCGGCGTGATGGTTTTGGGTTTCGTACTGTTCTTCCCCGTGGGCCTCGCAATCCTGGCCTACTTGCTATGGAGCGGACGCATGAGCTGTGGTTGGAACGGACGTGGGCACCGTTGGCAGAGCCGGTTTGCCGACACATTCGAGCAGGCGCGTTC
>JBOFCQ010000177.1:0-2213 GCA_051646145.1 Hyphomicrobium sp. | reverse complement strand
GCGGGCGTAACGGTTGACGATATCGCCAAGCGGCTCATCGATTGCGGCTTCCATGCGCCGACCATGAGCTGGCCGGTCGCGGGAACGCTGATGATCGAGCCGACCGAATCCGAGACCAAGGCCGAGATCGACCGGTTCTGTTCGGCCATGCTCGCCATTCGCGAGGAGGCGCGCGCCATCGAGCAGAGCCGTATCGATCGCAAGAACAATCCGCTGAAGAATGCGCCGCATACCGTCGAGGATCTGGTTGGCGCGTGGGATCGGCCGTATTCGCGCGAGGTGGCGTGCTTTCCGCCAGGAGCCTTCCGCGTCGACAAGTATTGGCCGCCCGTCAATCGCGTCGACAACGTCTATGGCGACCGCAATCTGGTGTGTTCCTGCCCGCCGCTCGAAAGCTATCAGGATGCGGCGGAATAACCGGGCGCAGGTTTGCGGTGGTAGCGGCAGTGACAATGCGGGCGGCGCGGCACTCGACGTCGCCCGCCTGAATTTCAGACAGCCGAAAGGTGTTCAAACGCAAACAGCGCCGCTCCCCTTGCAGGGAGGACGTTTCAGTTTGCATGATTTGCCAAATTTTGGAGCGGGCGAAGGGATTCGAACCCTCGACCCCGACCTTGGCAAGGTCGTGCTCTACCCCTGAGCTACACCCGCATCCATAGTGGTGGGTCGACGCGCGAGGCGCCGGAAGACCCGCCTTATGGCGCAACTGTTGGTCTATTGCAAGAGCCCGTTTTAAGGCCCCCGGGATTAGGCCTATCGCGCCGAAGTCCGGCCTCATCACCGCCCTGACGCCGGCCCGGGACCGGTCGTCGTCAGGCGACGACGGCATAACAATGCGATGACTTGCCAGGGGCGCTGGCGGCGTGCATCGACTGTGGTCCGGGCGGCGGTTGCCATTGCCGCAACGGACCTCAAATACCTTTTGAACACGCGAGCGGCTTTCGATGCCAGTAACACGATCGCAATTACAAGCGCGCCTGAGTGAACTCGGGATTGCATCCGAGACCGTCGATCACCCGGCAACATTTACGGTTGCCGAGAGTCAGGATGTCGAACTCGGCCTATCTGGTGCGCATACGAAGAACCTGTTCCTCAAGGACGAAGACGGCACGCTTCTGCTCGTCATCGCCAAAAGCGACACGAAGGTGGACCTGAAGGCGCTGGCCCGCCGTATGCGGCTTGGCCGCTTGTCGTTCGGCCGGCCGGAGTTGCTGATGGACGCGCTTGGCGTGACGCCGGGCTCGGTCACGGCCTTTGCCGTCATCAACGACACCGCGCGGCGCGTTCGTGTCATTTTGGATGCCGCGTTGACATCTTATGAACGGGTCAACTGCCATCCGCTCGAGAACACCGCGACGACGAACATTGCGCTGGCCGACCTTTTGCGGTTCATTCGCGCAACCGGCCACGAACCGACCACGCTATCTCTGGCGGGATCATGAGCGATTGACGGTGAGCGCTCGTGGACGGCAGCGACGGCCAAGGAGAGAAGACGACCATGGAATTTGGCAAAAGCACGCGCATGTCGGCGGATCCGAAGTCAGCCGGTCTGATCAAGGATGCGACGTCGGCGAGCTTCGCGAAAGACGTCATCGAAGCCTCGCGCGATGCGCTGATCATCGTTGATTTCTGGGCAACGTGGTGCGGTCCCTGCAAGCAACTGACGCCGATCCTCGAAAAGGTCGTGCTGAGTTATGGCGGCAAGGTGCGGCTGGTCAAAATCGATGTCGATGCCAATCAGGCTATCGCTGCGCAGTTGCGCATCCAGTCGATGCCGACGGTTTATGCCTTTCGCGACGGGCGACCGCTCGATGGCTTCATGGGCGCGCAGCCGGAAAGCGCGGTGCGTGCGTTTGTCGAACGTCTGATCGGTGATGAAGAAGCCGCCGACATCGACAGCGTTTTGCAGTCCGCCGAAGCGCTGGCCGAGAGCGGCGATCTGCAGGGCGCGGCCGAGATCTATGCCGCCGTACTTCAGGAAGATCGCGAGAACGCAACCGCGCTTGCAGGCCTCGCCAACTGCTACATGAAGAGCGGCGATATGGTGCGCGCGCAGCAGACGTTGTCGCTCGTACCCCCCGACAAGCGCGGATTGCCGGCCGTTCTCGCCGTGCAGGCGGCAATCGATCTCGCCGAAAAAACGCAGGGCATGGGAGACGCCGCCGAGCTGAGCGCGCGCGTTGCCGCCGATCCCGCCGATCATCAGGCGCGTT
>JBOFCQ010000113.1:0-4756 GCA_051646145.1 Hyphomicrobium sp. | reverse complement strand
GAACGCGCCGTCAGCTGCTTGGCGAGATACATACCAATCTGGCGCGGCCAGACGACAGAGCGATGACGGCGCTGTGACAGCAGATCGCCCTTCGACACGCCGTAATGCCGCGAGATGACGCGCAGGATGTCCTCGATCTTCGGACGGCGCGGCTCCAGGTTTTGCACCAGATCGCGGATCACCGTCTCGGCGATATCGAGCGTGATCGGCGTGCGCATGTACTGCCACGTGGCGTAAAGCCGGGTGATGGCGCCCTCGAGTTCGCGGCCATTTTCGGTCAGACGCGAGGCGAGCAGATCGAGCACATCACGCGACAGCGCGAACGAGGGGTCGGTCGCGCGCTTTTCCGATAGGCGCTTTTCCAGAACCTTGAGGCGCAGATCGTGGTCGAACGTGCCGAGTTCCGTCACCAGACCGCGCTGCAAGCGCGAGCGCATGCGCTCGTTCAAGCGCTCGATATGGTTCGGTGCCCGTGCCGACGCCACAACCACCTGCCGGCCGCCGTCGAGCAGCGCGTTGATGATGTGGTCGAACTCCTGTTCCGTGCGTTCGCCGTGCAGGAATTCAAGATCGTCGATCAGTAACAGACTGATGTTGCGGAAGCGCTCCTTGAAGGCCAGCGGATCGGAGCTGCGCAGCGCTTCGACGAACTGATAGCGGAAGCGTTCAGCCGTCAGATACAGCACCTGAGCCTGCGGCTGGCGGCGCTTCACTTCCCAGGCAATGGCGTGCAGGAGGTGCGTTTTACCGAGGCCGACCGACGAGTGGATGTACAGCGGATTGAAGCTCGGTGAATCGGACAGAGCCGTTTCAGCGACCTGCGTTGCGCCGGCGTGCGACATGCGGTTGGCGGCGCCAACGACGAAGCTGTCGAACGTGTAGCGCGGATCGAGCGGCGACCCTTCAAGACCACCAGCCGACGTGCGCGTGGCAGCGGCGGGCGCTGACGACGGGCGCGTGGCGGGAGAAGCAAACGGAATATCGCCTTTGGAAATGGCGGCAGCTTTATCCTGCAGCGGTGCCGGCATCTGCTCGGTTTCCGTCGCGGCGCGGCCTTCGGGCGCGCGCTGCGTGCCTGTGCCCGGCTGGCGCCAGATCACTTCGACGCGCTCCGCCGTCTTGAACTCCGCGCGGCAGGCCGCCAGCAGATGTTCGGCGTAGTGCGCCTGAATCCAATTTCTGAGGAACTTCACCGGCACCGACACACGGACCATCCGGCCGTCAAAGGCCTCGAATTCCATGGCGTTGAACCAGCTCGTGAAAATGTCTTCGCCAAGCTGTGCCCTGAGCACCGCCCGCACCTTCTGGCCGCGCCCGTCGACGGCATTCGCGTCGCTTGCAGACGGACCGCGCTCTGTCGAGCGGGTGCCCGAACCCTCTTCCGATTTTTTGAGTGCTTGCATGTAAATGTGGCTCCCCGACTTGCCCTACTAATTCGTCTGTACGCACCGATGGAGAGGGGTCATTCGCGCCGACTTTTCCTCGCAGCGCGCGTCTCCTGTCCATGGCCTCTGTTTCGAACCTCAGTGCCTCGACACCGCCTTTCCATTTGCCGGCCAGCGCGTCAGCGCCGAACCGTTGCCACCATTGCGTCTGCCCGCCCGATTGGCGGCTCTGGCCGGGTGGCCCCCCGACGCCAAAACCGCACACCTCGACTGCTCGAAACGTCCCTCGACCTCGAACGGAGGCTTGAGGCGCAACGCAAACGCACACATTGATTGTCTCGGGGTTCAGCCGCCGATCGGGCCAGACAACGCCGCCAGCCTGATGGCTGCACAGCACCGCTTCCCGTCTCCTAGGCGCTGGTGTGGACCAACCCCGCGTCCACCTGTGAGCCCGACCTCCGTCAACGACGACATGTATTGCTCAATACAAATCGCGATCCCCTCATGCCGATCATGTCAAAACACAATAGAAGGCCGTCTCTCCCAACGCTGGGAAAGCGTATCTTTTGTGCTTTGCTGTTCCTTGGCGACGAGTGGGACGACAGATACCTGCCGAAGACCCAAACAAGCGCCCTCTTAACTTGTCATTGCGGGGGAACTTTTGGCCTCGTTCCTCCACACCCAATTAACTATCGATTAACCGGGTTTTGAGCAAGTCGCCCACAGCCTATGCCGCTGAGACGAAACTTTTCCACAACCGCACTGGATAACTCCAGACTCGATGCGAAGATCTGTGGAGAAAGCGGCTGACTCTCAAGGACTATTCGCTGTCCTTCGCGCGTCTTGAAATGGCCCGGCGGACGGGCGCGGCACTGTCGTCTGAACGTCATTTTTAATTTGGCCGGCGGCGGCGGTCGTTTTTTCGGGGACCGCGCTGCCGGTCCATTACGCTGCTGCGAAGCGCCGGAATCCAGTCACTTAGCGGCATTCCAAAAAACAACGGGCCCCTTTCGGGGCCCGGCTTTACAGTTGCGAATATGCAACGGGGAGAATAAGTCGCCCCGGAAGCGGAATACCGCTCAGGCCGTCATGGCCTTGACTCGCTGCGTGAGCCGCGAAACCTTACGACTCGCGGTCTTTTTGTGGATAATGCCCTTCTGCGCGGTGCGCATCAGATTCGGCTGCGCCGCCTTGAGGGCCGCCTCAGCCTTGACGCGATCGCCCGAAGCGATGGCTTCTTCCACGCCGCGAATATCGGTTTTCATCGCAGAATGCCGGGCCGTATTGACGGCATTCCGGCGGATCATTTGCCGTGCAGCCTTCTTGGCCGACGAAGTGTTCGCCATATCAATCCTCGTTGTGTCGCTGTTCGATTGCGCGCCCGCTCAGAACTTTGAGGCTGCCAATCGAGATCGGAGCGCGCGTTCTGCGGCGAGATCGCCAAATACCATTACCGCCCGGGACCTAGGTTCCAGGCGGCACTTGCACGTCGTATAGCCGTCGCGACATGGCCGGTCAATGTAGGGGCACCCCAAAACCTGGGCTTTTTTGCCGCGAAATGGCTATGCCGCGCCCCAAGTGTTGCGCCTGCCCCCTGAATTCTGGCACACCAGCGGGGTGAGTCGCTTTCACCCCCCTTTATCACCGAGGTTTGCCGCCGATGGCCTCAACATACGCCTGGATGATCAGCCTCACGATCGGGCTGTGCATCATCATCATTAGCGCGGGCGCCGGAGAGCCCACGGTCCACATGGCGGCGGCCGGTCTGGTCAGCCTGGCGTTCGCGCTGGTCGCCATCTGGGAAAACCGCTCGCTCAAGTTCGCCGGCCGGCAGAAGGCGCATGTCGCCATGTCGACCGCGCGCCATACCGGCCTCGTGTGGGCCTGGGGGGCGCTGGCGCTGCTGGCGACCTATGGCTTCAATCTGGTGCGCGGGTGGCCGGAGTGGTGGCACTTCTTCCTCGGCTTCTCGCTGGCCGCCGTCGGCTCGCTGGTCATCGCCAACATGCTCGGGCGCGATGCCGACGCCAACCGCGAAGACCCGGCCGTCATGCAGCTCGGCCGCGTGCTGCTGATCCTGCAGCTTGCCGGCATGGTGGTTGCGATCGTGTCGCTCTTCATCGATGGCAAATTCCCCCGCGACGTGCGCCACGCCGACTGGGCGGGATGCAACATCTTCTTCTTCGGCGCGCTGTCCATCGCGCTCATCAGCATCAATGCGCTGTTGTCGTCGGAGAGCTGGTCGTCGCGTAAGGCCTGAGCCGAAACCGCTCAGCGACCGGCGCGCCTCGCAACAAAAGCGAAACGTCATCACACCGCACGGGACGATCCCGCACCAGCGAGAGTTCGCGATGCCACTTCAGCCGTTGGTGCCCGTACTTCTCCTTGCGCTGCTCGTCAGCCTGGGTGGCATGTACGGCGCAGCCCTGCAAGCATCGCGTGGATCGCTGGCCTGGGCGGCTGCCAGCTTCGGGTTCGTCGCCGTCGCCATCGGCCTCGTCATCAACGTGCCGCTGTGGCGCAGCACTGCACCGCCGGGCCCGCTCGATACGCGCGACGCACTGCGCCGGACAACCCGCATCACCATGCTCGTCTACACGTGGGGCGCCGCCGCCATGTACGTCCTCTATTCGGTGGCCGGATTGCGGTGGCAGCACGGCTGGCAGTACGGCACGGGCATGGCGCTGATCGCCTTCGGCATGCTGGTCTATGTGCGCCAGCTTGGCAATCGCGACGCTTGGATTGCGTCCGCCGCCGGCATCGATGCGGCGGTGAAGCTCGCGGCCGTGCAAGCCATAGCCGCAGGCGGCGCCATCATGTGGCTGGTCGCCAGCGGGAAAGTGCGCACCTTGCGCAACGACTGGGCGGCCAACATCATCTTCGTCACCGGCGGTATCGCCGTGATCTGCCTCAGCGCCATCGTCGTGCGCTCGCACGTGGCGCTGACCCAGCGCATGGCCCTCGATCCTGTCGACCGCGCCGACGCTTGAAACGCGCTATGGGCGGAAGACGGGCAGTGCCGCCCGTTAGATTTCGCTAGCGCTGACACCGGCTGCAAAAAAACGTCGAGCGCCCACTGTGCACCACACGCTTGATCGTGCCGCCGCAGCCGTCTCTATGGCACCGCTGTGCGGCCCTGTCGTAGACGTCGAACCGCTCTTGGAATGCGCCGCTGCTGCCATCGGCATGGCGATAGTCGCGCAGCGTCGATCCGCCAGCCGCGATGGCATCGTCGAGCACGGCGCGAATGGCGAAGACGAGCCGCTCGGCTGCCGGCGATGGCCGCCCCGATTTGAGCGCCAAAGTGCCAGCCGCCCTCTCCGGCGACAACCGCGCACGATAGAGTGCCTCGCAAACATAAATATTGCCGA
>JBOFCQ010000107.1:0-6345 GCA_051646145.1 Hyphomicrobium sp. | reverse complement strand
GCGCCATGCTCGTTTTTCTGACCATGCCTGCGATCATGGAACTGCTCGGCGGCGGCGCGGTCACCACGGTCGAATTGCAGCGCCTGATCGGCAGCGGATGGCTGGACCCTGCCGGCTACGTGTTGCTCGGGCTGGTCGTTGTTATCATCGCCGGCCTGTGCATGGTGACGTCGCGCGTCGGCGTTTACCGAATTTTAAATACCCAATAAGGATTTATAATAAAAACTTTATCGTTTTCAGTACGTTGTAGAATTTGTTTAAAGTCGCCTGTAAGACTATTGCCGGTGGGTCATCTCAACGTCGAAATCCGTTAGTCTTCTGATGGCTTCAAAGCGAGTCGGGAACGGCGCGCTTAGGGCTCGCACGCAAAGCGGGCGCTGAAGAAAGCTTGGACCTGGTCGCCGGATATGAAAGTCGTCACGCGAACTGTCGTCATCGTCGCCGCGCTGGCCGCGAGCGCGCTGTCGTTCGGCTTCGTTATCTTTGCGACTATGGTCACGCGTGATCAGCCGGCCATCGCGCCGATGGCCGACGGCATCGTCGTGCTGACGGGCGGCGAGGCGCGCATCCAGGCCGGCGCACGCCTGCTCAAGGAAGGGCACGGCAAGCGGCTGCTGATCTCGGGCGTCAATCGCCGCACCACCAAGGAAGCTGTCGAGCGGATCTCCGGCCTCGATCACAAGAGCTTCCTGTGCTGCGTCGATCTTGGATATGAGGCCCGCGATACGGTCGGCAATGCCGATGAAACCCGCACCTGGG
This sequence comes from Hyphomicrobium sp., assembly GCA_051646145.1. Classification (GTDB taxonomy): domain Bacteria; phylum Pseudomonadota; class Alphaproteobacteria; order Rhizobiales; family Hyphomicrobiaceae; genus Hyphomicrobium_B. The sequence goes on along the minus strand of JBOFCQ010000107.1, from coordinate 5,586 downwards.
CCAAGACGCACGACTACAAGCGTCTCGTGATCGTCACATCGAGCTATCACATGCCGCGCAGCCTGACGGAGCTCGCGCTCGTCATGCCGGACGCCGAACTGCTGCCTTATGCGGTGACGCCGAGCAGCTTCCCCGACACCGGCTGGTGGCTGAACGTTGCGACGACGCGCCTGCTGCTGTCGGAGTATTTGAAATTCCTGCCGGCCGCCGCGCGCCTGTCGGCTCAGCGCCTGATCGGCCGCATGGATGACCGGTCGGTCGCGCTGGAACGTCGCCAAAACAGCGATAGCTAGCGGCGCGCGCTGCGACCGCGTAAACTGCGGCGCCCGGCCTTCGAGGCTGTCCCGCCCCACCATTTCACCAGGCCAAGCCACGTGATCATCGCTCGATCCGCCCTGTTTGCCATTGCCTTCTATGTTGCAACCGCCGTGTTCCTCGTTTGCGGCGCGTGGCTGCTGCTGGCACCGCGTTCCTGGGCCATGCTCGGCCTCAAATGGCATGGACAGACGTGCGTCTGGCTGTTGCGCTGGATATGCCGGCTCGACGTCGAAGTGCGCGGCGCCGACAAGGCTGCAAAGGGGGCCTCACTCGTCGTCGCCAAGCATCAGTCCGCCTGGGACACCTTCGCCTTGATCCCGCTGTTTCGCGATCCGGCGATGGTGCTCAAAGACGAGCTGAAATGGATCCCGCTCTATGGCTGGTTCTGCATCAAGTTCGCGCACATTCTGGTCAAACGCGACAAGGCCGCGGCGGCGCTCAAAGCCATGCTGCGCGACGCCAAACAGCGCGTTGCGCAGGGCCGAGAGGTCGTCATTTTTCCGGAAGGCACGCGCACGGCGCCGGGTGCCGCGCCCGACTATAAGACCGGCTATCTGGCGCTCTACGACGCGCTTGGCGTTCCCGCCCAACCGCTGGCGCTCAACTCGGGTCTCTATTGGCCGCGGCGCAGCTTTCTCAGGTATCCCGGCACGATCATCGTCGAATTCCTCGACCCGATCGCCCCCGGCATGCCGCGCGCCGCATTCCGGCGGACCATTGAGCAGGCCCTGGATGCCGCCACGGACCGACTGATCGACGAAGCCGCCGCGAGCGCCAGCCCGCCGCCGACCATCGCCGCCGCGCTCGCCGCGCGGGACGATCGGGCCGGCGCAGCGATTAAAACAAAAATAGAACAATAAAAGAACATTCTGTTGACCCGCGGCGTTTTATGGGCTATGTTGGGCGATAGTCAGTAGAGACGCGTTGTGGGAGTGCCATGACCCAAGCTCCAGCCCGATCCCCCGCTTTCGATACACCGATTGCTGCTGAAATCTGGCAGCGAAAGTACCGTTTCTCGGGCAACGGACATGCGGCGGCCGACGCAACGCTGGACGATACCTTCTGGCGCGTGGCGCGGGCCGCGGCGCAGGTGGAAAAGGGCGGTAAGCGGAAGCAAGAAGCCTTTGCGCGGGCGTTCCACGGCGCCATGTCGGATTTCGGCTTTCTGCCGGGCGGGCGCATTCTGGCGGGCGCCGGCACCGGGCGCGAGGTCACGCTCTTCAACTGTTTTGTCCTCGGCACCATCGCCGACGATCTCGGCGCGATCTTCGATGGCGTGAAGGAAGCGGCGCTCACCATGCAGGCGGGCGGCGGCATCGGCCATGATTTTTCGACGCTGCGGCCCAGCGGAGCACGTGTCAAAAGCATTGGGGCCGATGCGTCCGGTCCCGTCAGCTTCATGGACGTTTGGGATGCCATGTGCCGGACGATCATGTCGGCCGGGCAGCGGCGCGGCGCGATGATGGCGACGCTGCGCTGCGACCATCCCGACATCGAAATGTTCATCGATGCCAAAAGAGATCCGGCACGGCTGCGCAATTTCAATCTGTCGGTGCTGGTGACCGACGCCTTCATGGCGGCCGTTGCAGCAGGGCAGCCGTGGGATCTGGTATTTGACGGCAAGGTCTACAAAACCATTGCCGCACGCAGTCTCTTCGACCGCATCATGCGCGCCACATACGACTATGCCGAACCCGGCGTCATTTTCATCGACCGCATCAACGCTGAGAACAATCTCGCCTATTGCGAAACGATTGCCGCGACCAATCCTTGTGGCGAGCAACCCTTGCCACCCTATGGCGCGTGCCTGCTCGGCTCGATCAATGTCGCGCGGCTCGTTGAAGCGCCCTTCACAAGCAAGGCCCATATTGACACTGCTGCCCTCGAAGCGCGTGTCGCAACGGCCGTTCGGCTGCTCGACAACGTGATCGACGTGTCGCGGTATCCGTTGCCGCAACAGGCCAAGGAAGCGCGCGCCAAGCGCCGCATCGGGCTCGGCATCACCGGCCTTGCCGACGCGTTGATTTTCGCAGGGCTTGACTATGGCAGTGAGGCGGGCCGTGCGCAGGCCGCGGCCTGGATGCGCACCATTCAGAATGCAGCCTATCAGGCGAGCGCTGACCTGGCAGCCGAGAAAGGCGCGTTTGAACTTTACAACTCCGAGGCGTTCCTCGCGCGCCCGAACATCCAGCGGTTGGAGGACGCCACTCAGGCCGCCATCCATCGTCACGGCGTGCGCAACGGCTGTCTGACGTCGATCGCGCCGACAGGCACCATCTCTCTGCTCGCCGGGAATGTGTCGAGCGGAATAGAGCCGGTGTTTGCGCTCTCCTACGAGCGCCGCGTGCTCGGCGCCGACGGCGTGACGCGCAGTGAGCCGGTTGAAGATTATGCGCACGCACGGTTTCAATCGCTTCAAGCGCGCGCGCAGAATGAGCACTCCTCGTCGGCGGCGCACGGCGGTAAATCCACGCCTGTCGAACGCCCGCAAGCGTTCGTCACCGCGGATGGCTTGTCGCCGCACGCGCATCTGGCCATGCAGGCGGTATTGCAGCCCTTCGTCGACAGCGCCATTTCAAAGACCATCAACTGCCCGGAAGACATCTCTTTCGAGACGTTCCGAACCATTTACGCCGAGGCGCACGTCCATGGCCTCAAGGGCTGCACGACATACCGGCCGAACGCCATCACCGGCGCGGTGTTGATTGCAGATGGCGCGCGTTCGCCCGGTGAGGACGGCGAGACGCCAGCAGTGGCCGCAACAGCAGGCAAGGCCGGCGCCACACAGACGGATGACGCAGAACCCGCCGCTACAGGCGTCGTCGGTACCGGGCCTCGCACCACCGTCGCCCCAGGGCATGATCAAGCGCGTGTCCCAGTGCGTGATGCCGCACGGGCGCGCGAGATCGCATCGGGCGATGTCGTCTACATGTCGAAGCCGCTCGAACGCGATTTGGCCCTCGACGGCGTGACCTACAAGATCCGTTGGCCGGCAAGTCCGCATGCTCTTTACGTCACGATCAACGACATCGTGCGCGACGGGCGGCGGCGTCCGTTCGAGATTTTCATCAACACCAAGAACCTCGAGCACTATGCGTGGACGGTGGCGTTGACGCGCATGATCAGCGCCGTGTTCCGGCGCGGCGGCGACGTGACGTTTGTAGCTGAGGAATTGAAGGCGGTTTTCGATCCGGAAGGCGGGCGCTGGATGGACGGCCAGTATGTGCCTAGCCTGCTGGCCGCGATCGGCAATGTCATCGAGCAACACATGATCCGCATCGGGTTTCTGGCGTCGGAAGACGCCTTGCGGCAAGGCGTGCCGAGAGACGCTCTGCGAATTGCGGCGCAGGCGGCGTCAGATCCTCTTTCGGACGAGAGCGTCAGGAATAATGATCGCCAGTTCGGTCCAGGTCAGAAAAGCGGCCCGCAGGGCGGCACCGTGAGGGGCGCTCCGCCAACCGCCGGCCAGAAATACTGTCCGCAGTGCGGCAATCGCTCGCTCGCGCGCATCGAAGGCTGCTGGACGTGCGCCAATTGCCAATATTCGCACTGCGGTTGAGCGCGCCCTCATTGGGCGATGCCCGATACGGCGGACGGGTCTGAAGCGCCAGCGTCCAGGCCCTGCCTGCGCGAGAAACGTTGCGCCACTTTAATACATGCGCGCCGACCTTCCGCACCAGCGGCAACTGCCGTCATATTCTCACACCCACGATAACCAGACATTCACCATGGCCGGGGATGCACGCCCGACTCGACAAATTTGCGGCTCATTGGTTCGAGAACATTCACCGTTAGCGGGTTAGGAACAATGCTCAACAGAGATGGTGTGCGGTTCAACGAAGCCGCGAAGGGTGTAGCGTATGAGTGCAGTAATCATCAGCCTTGCGGACGTTCGCGCCCGCCGTTCGGCCCAGCCGGCCCCTATCGCGGCTCTGAATGAGCCGACGTCGACCGCGGCGCGCTTCCATTTCTGGACCGGCGCGTCGGGCAAGCGCTACGTCCACACCGTCTATAGCCTCTTCGATTGCCCGCCGCTCGGCCTCGCCAATTTCGTTCTGGTCCGCCGCGACGGCAAGACGGCCCGCTCCGTGCTCGCCATCGGCCGCCTCAATGGCGACAATGCCGCCTTCAACCTGTCGGAAATCCGCCAGCGCGGCACGACGCTCGGCGCCGATGAAATTCACGTGCATCTGCTCGCGACGAGCGCGCAGGAATGCCTGGCTGTCGAAATCGATCTGAAGTCGGCGGAATTCGCGGCGCGCGCCAACTGATCGCTGACATTGATCGTTGATCGTGGCGTCGCGCACACATCCGCGACGCCGTGCAGCGCGAATACTCCATAATGACTGCGTAAACTCACGCCGCGCCCCAGCGCCGGCGATGGATGAACCGTTTGAGATCCGACAGCTTCGGCGCCGGACGCTTCGGCCATCCGGCAATGACGCGCGGATAAGGTGCTGCGCGGCGCGGCGTGCGCCCGGCGTGCGCGAAGACGGCACCGATTTCAGCAACGACACGTTCCAATTCCCGCTCGACGATGCCGAGCCGCGCCAGATCCGCGCGCGTGTGCAGCAGGTAATCGAGGTTGGACCCGGTGCGCCCGAACGCGCCTGCGATGATCCGTGCCTGGCGGCCAACACTGAGGCGGGGCACATAGCTTGGATGCGCCGGCTCCGCCAAATAGGCGACGGCCGTCACGCGCGGAGCACCATCGGCGCGTAAGGACACCGACACACGGGCTTCGCGATAGACCCCGCTGATCTGCTCGCGCACGCGCAGATAGCGCATGACGTGCGCTGCATCCGCCGCCGCCACGCGGAAGGCGCGCCCTTCACATCGCCCGCCACGATCGAGCCCCAGCACCAAGCCGGGCCGCAGATCGCTGCCGCGGTAATGGCGAGAGACAATGCAAAAGCAGCGATGCCAGCCGTCCAGCCGGGCCGCGTGCGCCTCGATAAACGGAAAGTCGGGCCGCCACATCAGCGAGCCGTAGCCAAAGACCCACAGATCGTGATCTGCGGTCACCATGGCGTGCTCAGGATGTCTTGCCCGGCGACGAGGCCGGGGGGCGGCGTCCGAAATCGGGCACGGCCGTATCTTGCCCGGCTTGAATGATGCCGCGGCGGACAGTGCGCGCCTCACCAAAGTGGCGCTCAAGCGTCGCGCCGTCGCCAAAGCGAATGGCGCGCTGCAGCTCGGTCAGATCCTCGGAGAAGCGGCCGAGCATCTCGAGAACGGCGTCCTTGTTGTTCAAGAACACGTCGCGCC
>JBOFCQ010000095.1:0-7180 GCA_051646145.1 Hyphomicrobium sp. | reverse complement strand
CCGCCACTCGATTATGATCGCGTCTATCGCCTGAAAGCCGCGCGGCCTGATCTCGAGATCATCATCAATGGTGGCATCGAGACGCTGGATGCTGCCGAAGGCCATCTCGGACACGTCGACGGCGTCATGCTCGGGCGCGCAGCCTATCAAGATCCGGCGTTGCTCGTTGAGGTGGACCGGCGGTTCTTTGGTGCCAGCACGCCGACGCCCACGCGTGCCGAGAGCTTGCGCGCACTTGAAACCTACGTCGCAGCGCATCTGTCAAACGGGGGGCGTTTGTCGAATATCACGCGCCACGTGCTCGGGCTCTATCACGGCCAGCCGCGCGGCCGTCTCTTCCGCCGCATTCTGAGCGAGCAGGCAACGAAGCCGGGAGCGCATTTCGGAACGATCCTAGAGGCGGTCGCGGCCGTAGAAGCGGGCCGGTCGGTCGCAGACAGCGCGATTGCATCGGCGGCCGAATAGGATCACCAGAGCTTCATGGATTTCGCGCTCTCGCCGCTGGAATTTGCAAGCTTCGCGCTGGCGCTGGCTACCGCGGGGCTTGTCACGGGCTTCCTTGCAGGTCTACTCGGCGTCGGCGGCGGCGCCATTCTCGTTCCGGTGCTTTATGAAATTTTCCGCCTGCTCGGTGTCGATGAGGCCGTGCGCATGCATATGGTTCTTGGCACGTCGCTCGCCGTCATCGTGCCGACCGCGCTCAGATCATTCGCGGGTCATCACGCCAAGGGCGCGGTCGACATGGCAATCTGGCGGCGGCTCGCGCCGTGGGTCGCCGGTGGCGTCGTCATCGGTGTGATTTCGGCAAAGTATGCTGATCAGGCGACGCTCAAGTGGGTATGGGTTGCGGCCGGCAGCCTGATGGCCTTCAAAATGGCCTTTGGCCGCGATGAGTGGCGCATTGCCGACCGCTTGCCGCAAAGCTTCGCCATCGAAGCCGTAGCGGTTGGCATCGGCGTGCTATCCGCCTTGATGAGCATTGGCGGCGGCATGTTCGTTGTCACGCTACTCACGCTCTTTGGCATGCCGATCCTCTCGGCGGTCGCCACGTCGGCCGGCTTCGGCCCGGTGATTTCCATTCCGGGAGCGCTCGGCTTTGTCTGGGCGGGGATGGACGTGGCCGGACGTCCGCCGTTTTCACTCGGCTATGTCAACGTGCTCGCCGCCGCGCTGGTCTTTCCGGCAAGTATGCTGGCGGTGCCTTATGGCGTCTCCGTCGCGCACGCGATCCCGAAGCGGAAACTCGAACTGGCGTTTGCGGTCTTCCTCACCTGCGTCGTCACGCGCTTCCTGATCAGCCTCCTTTGACGCATTCGGCGTCGATAGCTCAAATGATTTGGTTTTCTCTGAGCCCGCTCCGGCGTGCTCAACGGTCGGGTGCTACATATCGAACACTTAAAAAGACATCGCCGCCGGCCCTTCCAGCGGCATAGCCAGAGGGCACGGCGGCGGATGAGGAAACGCGATTGCGTCGCGCGCTCAGACGGCAATCTTCTGATTATACTCGCCGACCTCGGGGCAGCGTGCCAACTGCTGATCGATGTCCTTGAAGATCGCCTTCATGTTGGCTTCCGACGTCGGGCTTTCAACCACGACGACCAACTCGGGTTTGTTCGACGAGGCGCGCACGAGGCCCCACGTTCCATCTTCCAGCATCACGCGCACGCCATTGACGGTGATGAGTTCGCGGATACGCTGACCGGCAACCTTGGCGCCGGCATCGTGCTGGCGCTGATAGTGCGCGATGATGCGATCGACGACGCCGTATTTCGTTTCGTCATCGCAGTGTGGCGACATCGTCGGCGAGCCCCACGTCTTTGGCAGCGCGTCGCGCAGGTCCACCATCGACTTGTCGGGCGCGCGATCGAGCATGTCGCAGACGGCAAGAGCCGCGACGAGGCCGTCGTCGTATCCACGGCCGAGCGGCGCGTTGAAGAAGAAGTGACCGCTCTTCTCGAAGCCGACGAGCGTCTTATGTTCGTGGTTGAAGCGCTTGATGTAGCTGTGGCCGGTTTTCCAATACGTCGTCGTGGCGCCGTTGGCGACGAGGACCGGATCGGTGGTGAAGAGACCGGTCGACTTTACATCGACTACAAAGCGCGCGTTTTTATGCAGCGCTGAAAGATCGCGGGCCAGCATCACGCCGACTTTGTCGGCGAAGATCTCGTGGCCGTCATTGGCGACGACACCGCAGCGGTCTCCGTCGCCGTCGAAGGCGAGGCCAACGTCGGCCCGCGTCTCAAGCACCTTGGCCGAGACCGCGCGCAGCATCTTCATGTCTTCGGGGTTGGGGTTGTGATGCGGGAAATTGTAGTCGAGGTCGAGGTGCAGTGGGACAACCTCGCAACCGACCGCTTCCAGAACTTCGCGCGCAAAGGCGCCCGCGGTGCCGTTGCCACAGGCCGCGACGACCTTCAGCTTGCGCTTGAGCTTCGGGCGGTCGGTCAGCGAGGCAATGTAGCGCGCGCGCATGTCTTCGACGAAAATATAGCGACCGCCGGCCTTGGCTTCGAACTGTCCGCTGAGCACGATGTCTTTCAGTTCCGACATCTCGTCGGGTCCAAAGGTCAACGGGCGCGAGAGGCCCATTTTGATACCCGTCCAGCCGTTGTCGTTATGGCTCGCCGTCACCATCGCGACGCCTTCAACGTCGAGGGCGAACTGGGCGTAATACGCCATCGGCGACAGGGCGAGGCCGATGTCGTGCACCTCGCAACCGCCGGCGAGCAAGCCCGTCATCAGCGCTTGCTTCACTTGCCCCGAGTATGAGCGGTAATCGTGGCCCGTCACGATGCGCTTTGGCACGCCGCGGCGCGCGAACAGGGTTGCGATGCCAAGCCCCACGGCATTGAGGCCCATGAGATTGATTTCTTCCGGGAACAGCCAGCGTGCGTCGTACTCGCGAAAACCCGTCGGCTTGACCAGGGGCAGGCGCTCGAAATCGGCGGTGTTCGGTTTGAGGTCGGCGCGTGGCTTCGGCAACATGAGGGGGCCCTCTCTGGCTCGGGGACGGTGCGACTCGATCTGGAATTTGGCTTATACGACGCGGAAAGACCATGGCGAGACCTAGTGCTCGCACAATCCCGTCGATGATGGCGCGGCTGTGGCGGCTACTCGTGCAGCACGAGCGCATTTGCGCGCATGTCGACGCGCGTCAAGCGGCCGAGAAACGACATGCCGAGCAAGGTCTTGTGAAGTTTTCCGGGTTCGGACACAGCGCCGCGGACATTGCGCACCGTGATGTCGCCGAGCGTGATTTCATCGAGTTGCACCGGGGCGACCTTGGCAACGCCATTGGCGGTCCGGACGCCGTGCGTGAAATCGGATGCGCTGAGGAACAGCCCGGCGCGCTCTGCGTCCTCATAGGTCAGCGCAACCAATGTCGCGCCGGTGTCGACCATGACATCGATCGACCGGCCGTTGATCTCGATTTCCGTTTCGAAGTGTCCGTTGTCGTTGGCTTGGATGGTCATGTCGCCGTCACCCTCCGCGGATGAGGAGGTGCGCGCGCCGTCGGAACTGTTGGTCTCAGGGGTGCCGCCCAGCGGGCGCTCTGCCAGGCTCGCGAGCTTGATGCCGGTCGCCGTTTCGACGAGGCCGACCATCCGGTCGGGATGTTTCAACGCCCACGCGCCGCCGACAGCGACCATGACGAACAACGCAACGCTGGCGAAAAGATTCTTGATCCCTGACGACATTTGACCGTCCCACAGACTGTGACCCGACCGCGCACGGCCGCTCAATTGCGGAGAGTCAGGAACTCGCCGCTCAGTTCATTGGACTGCAAACGTCTTAAGAAACTCATACCGAGCAAGCTTTCATTAAGACTTCCGGGCTTGGCGACCAACGCTTCGATGCCGTCGAGCCTGACCGGACCGATGGCGATGGAGCGAATGCGCGTTGCCGCCGCGTAAGTCGTGCCATTCGCGGTGTCGACGGCAACGGTGTAGGCGAGCGCGCTGGTGTCGATGCCGGCTTTTTCGGCATCTGATTGCTTAAGCAACACGACGCTGGCGCCGGTGTCGATCAACACTGTCACGGGCGCGCCGTTAATGTCGGCTCGCGCCAGGAATTGCCCTCTGTCATTGCGGCGAATACGCACCGAGCGATTGCCTGCAATTGCGGCCGGCTCGGTGTCGGTCTGGGCCTGGGGTGGCGCGGTCGCTGACACTGACGGGGAGCCAACAGGTATCAGCTTAGGAATGCGATCGAGCGCGTAAAGCGCCGCGGCAATGAGCACTGCCGCCAAGAGGCTGACGCGCGTGCGTGCGTCGAACCAGCCTTCTGCATCGCGTTGCGATCTGAGCGTCAAGGCATAGACGGCGAGCAATCCCGCCAATACCAGGCCTGCGACGGGTAGCGCCGGCAGGGCCACACTGTCGCTTGCGGCTTGCGCAAAGCCGAGCACGGTCGCCATCACGGCCGCAAGCAGGAGAAGCCAGGCCAGCATCCGTCTACCTCGCCGTCAAACCGTCCGCTGGTCGAGCGTCGCCATGATGCGCCGGCGCTCCGCAGAACTGAGGCCACTCCATGCGGCGATTTCATCGATAGACCGCTTGCAGCCCTTGCACAGCCGGCTTTTGGGTTCGATGACGCAGATTTTGACGCACGGTGTATCGCTGGTCGGGCTGGTCACCGAGGCGGCGGTTTTTGCGGTATCAGATGCTGCGGACATGAGCGTTCCTTTGTCGATCGCAGTCGCCTCGCATGGATCAGGGGCGTCGCCAAGCCGATGTGATGACGCGGCCCGCTATCGAGCCGCAACGTGATGTTAGGCGATACGTTCAGTGCCGCTTGAGCGGTTCAGCGTGCGCCGGCGGCCCGATAGGGCTGGTCGGAGCCATAGGGGGATGCTGCGGCGGCCTTGAGGCGCGGCTGGCGCGTGGACCGGGGCAGCAGATCGGCGCCCTTGTGACGTTCCTGGCCGAGCGGCTGCAGCGGGGCTACGGCGTCGAGCACACGGCGCTTGGGCAGCGTCACCGTCACTTCCGTGCCTTTGCGCAATTCGGATTTGAGCGAGAACGTGCCGCCGTGCAGTTGAATGAGGTTCTGGACAATCGGCAGGCCGAGGCCGGTGCCGCCTTCGGCCGTCTGATGAGCGAGCGAGCCCTGGCCAAATGCCTGCATGACCTTGGGGATCTCGTCCTTCGGAATGCCAGGCCCCGTATCGCGCACAGACAACATCACGCCGCCGCCGTCGGCCCGTGCCACGGTCACGGTGATGCGGCCACCCTTGGGCGTGAACTTCAAAGCATTGGACAGCAGGTTGAGGCAGATCTGGCGCAGTGCCCGCGGATCCGCCCACACCTGCGGCACATCGGGGTCAAACTCTTCGATGACCTGCAGGCCTTTGGCGTCGGCCTTGAGTTTGATCAGGCGCTGGCAGTCCTCGGCGATGTCGGTCAGCCGGATCGTTTCCTCGTGCAATTCGTAGCGACCGGCTTCAATGCGCGACAAGTCGAGAATTTCGTTGATGATGTGCAGCAGGTGGCTGCCGCTCGCATAGATGTTGCGCGCGTACTCGCGGTACGTATCGTTGCCGATGGCGCCGAGCAGCTCCTTTTCCATCACTTCGGAAAAACCCATGATGGCGTTGAGCGGCGTGCGCAGTTCGTGGCTCATTGTCGCCAGAAAGCGCGATTTGGCCTTGTTGCCGGCTTCCGCGCGCCGGCGTGCTTCGTCCGAGATCGCTTTTGCCTCTTCGAGTTCGGCGATCAGGCCGTCCTTTTCGGCGCGGAACTCGATCATGGCCAGCGCCGTCGAGTGCAGGCCGCGCGCCAGATAGACGAAGAACAGGTGGATGCCGACCGCCATCGAGGCGAGCGCGTAATAAAATGGATCGTTGAGGAAGATCAGCCGCGCGGAGACGGCGATGGTCATCGGCACGGTGCCGGCCAGGAATACGCCGCGCAGGGTCGAGGCGAACGTCATGCGGATGGCGAGCACGACCATCAGCGTCGCGAAGATAAAGACATGCGAGGAGAACGCGGTCTCGAGTTCGCTGACAACGCCACCACGGAAGCCGACGAGGGCAAAGCCGGCAAGGACGAAGCCGTTCAGCAATTCGAGTAGCAGGAACAGGCGCCGCCATTCGGCGACGTTGACGTCGGCGCGCGGCATCTTGAGCAGGCGCTTGCACTGCTTGTGCATGATCCACTTGGTCACAACGACGGCCGCGATCCACAATCCGCTTTCAAGGATCGACGCCCAGAACATCGAGGCAATGGAAAAGATGATGCACAACGCCGGCATGGCGAGTGGCGCGCTGATCTCGTTGCGCGCGAACATCGTCATCAGTTCGTATTCGAATTCGGGCTTCAACTCGCTGCCGCTGACGAGGCGTTCGCGATAGGCCTTCAGCGTCTCGTCGCCACGCTGGCGATGGGCGTGGACGGCGCGGCGGGGAGCCCCCAAACCGATGTCGGCATTGTCGTCCATGCGCGAAGCCGCTATCCCACTCATCCCCGGCCGCGCGAAGGCGGCAGTGTCCTGAGGGTTAAGCTGGCGTCAAATCACTAACTTAACGTTTATTATCCGTCAGCGACTTGGTGAGTTTGACCGATGCGTCGTCCGACTGCCTCCATGCAGAAGCAACTTGTTCGGTTCATAGCCGGGCTGATCGTGGCCGTTATCGCGGCTTTGCTTGGGCAGAACCAGTCTGGCCGCCAGCGCGAGGCTCAGGGGCCACTCCCCGGCGAAATTCGCGGTGCCGGGCGCGCGATCGACGGCGACAGCCTCCGTGTCGGTACGCATGAGGTCCGCCTCCAGGGCATAGACGCCCCCGAGGGCCGCCAGACCTGCAAGCGCGATGGCGCCGATTGGCCCTGCGGGGATGCCGCGCGCGATGAACTCCGCCGGCTCATCGGGTCCGACGTTGTGACCTGCCGCGTCACCGAGCGCGACAAGCACGGCCGTTTTCTGTCTTATTGCTCGTCGGGCAACCGCGACATCAACGGCGGCATGGTGGCGTCCGGGTTCGCTGTCGCGTACGGCGGATACACGCGCGAGCAGGCCGACGCGAAAGCACGCCGTCGCGGCCTATGGTCGGGCGAATTCCAGCAGCCCCGCGACTGGCGGCACGAGCGCGGCATCGGGCAATAAGGGCCCGGTCCGCGACGGCGCGCGAACAGCACCGGGCAAGCCGTCATGTGACCGCGATCGTCGGCACGGAGTTCAGGGA
>JBOFCQ010000065.1:0-10331 GCA_051646145.1 Hyphomicrobium sp. | reverse complement strand
ATGAGACAAGGGATCTTCTGCGCGCTGAGACACAGTACAGATTAATTTGATGGATCTCAGATTTGAAACGCCGCGCGGCGGCCCGCAGTCATGATAACATGATCGCAGGCCGCCCACGCTACCGGGCGCGTCGGTGCGTCCGCCTTCGACAACGAGCGCATCAGCGATTTATTCCAAAAAAATCCCACATTCGCGGATTAAGCGCGATATGCGGGCCGTTGTTATGAAACGTAAGACGATCTCCATCGGGAGTTTATCGTGGCCGCGCCGTCTGCGCCGACCGGATTGACGCTGAAGTCTCGCCATCTCGCTGCAGGGCGGGAGAGTTGGCTGCGCATCAGTCTGTATATTCTCTGCCTGACGATATTACAGGGCGCTTCTCCCGTTCAGGCCGGCGACCGTGATCGCGATAGAGACAGAGATCGCCAACGCTCCGAACAGCAGGCCAAGGAGGCGCAAGAAAGCGCCAAGAAAGCTCAAGAACGCGCAAAAGAGCAGGCGCGCGAGGCGGCCAAGGCGCAGCAAGAGCAGGCCGAGAAACAAAAGAAAGCCGAGCAAAAGCAGAACCAGCAAAACCAGCAGAACCAGAAGTCTGAGGGCAAATCCAATAAGAAGTCCGACGAAAAAAAGTTCGACGAAAAGCCAGCCGTTGCGGAACCCTACAAGGGCGACGACCAGCCGGCCCGTACTGTCCAGGAAATGTTCGAGCGCAGCACCGCGCCGCCTGCAACGAAGCCCGATAAAAGCAACGCGCAAAGCCCCGATGTGCCGACACCATCTCGCGCGCAGACACCCGACGTCGTCACCAAGCCGACGACAAGCGCGAACCCGAACAGCAATAAAAATGACGGCAACCGCGCGCCAGTAAAACCGGCCGTCGTGCCAGACAAGAAAGATCCGTCGGTAAAGACGACGGAGCGCAAGACCGAGCCGGCGAAACCGACCAAAAAGGGCGGCGGCGCGCCAAGCGAATATTATCCTGACTTCGAGCCGCGCGAACTTCTGGCCGTCAACGCCAACCGCAAGATGATCGCGCGGGCGCTCGGTCTTGGCTACACGCTTGCTGAATCGACGCCGCTGAATGCGCTCGGACTGACTGTGGCGCGGCTGATACCTCCGCGCGGCGTCAGCGCTGCCGCCGCTGCCGCCAAGCTGCGCGCCGTGATGCCGAACAAGATGTTCGAAACGAACAAATCGTACCGCATCTATCGCACGGCGACCGGCACCGATGGCGCGCAGGAACCGTCCAAGAGCGTGACGCGCCACGGCATCACGCGGCCGTGCCAGGGCGATCACTGCACCGGCCGCCAGCTTGTCGGCTGGCGACCCGATTTGGCGGCCTGCTCACGCGGCGTTCGCGTCGGCATCATCGATACCGCCGTCGATGTGGCGCATCCGGCCTTCCGCAACAAGACAATCGAAGTCAGCCATTTCTCCAAGGAAGCGAAGAGCGAACCCGATTGGCACGGCACCGGCATCACATCGATGTTGGCGGGCGACGCATCGAGCGGCACGCCCGGGCTCATTCCGGATGCCGCGTTCCTCGTCGCCGACGTCTTCCACAGCGGCTCCGACAATCAGCCGGCCAGCGACACCATGACGATGCTGCGCGCACTCGACTGGCTGGAAAGCCGGCAGGTCGGCGTCATCAACATGAGCTTGTCGGGTCCGCCGGATGAGGTGATCCGCACCGCACTGCGCCGCTTGACCGCCAAGGGCGTGATCGTCGTTGCGGCGGCCGGCAACGAAGGTCCAGGCGCCGAGCCGAGCTATCCCGCGGCATACAAGGGCGTGATCGCGGTGACAGCCGTCGGCAAGAACCTGGCGGTCTATCGCCATGCCAATCGTGGCCCCTACATTGCCTTCGCGGCGCCGGGCGTCGACATTTGGACAGCGCTTCCCGGCGCGCGCGAGGGCTATCATTCCGGCACATCGTTCGCGGCGCCGTTCGTCACGGCGGCGATTGCGGCCATCTATCCAAGGCTAGCGCGCAAGTCTCCGAACGATGCCTTGCGCATGATCAAGGTGAAGGATCTGGGTACGCCCGGCATCGATCCGGTCTATGGCCGCGGCTTGGTTCTGGCGCCCGAACCGTGCCAGCCTGCGACGGTCGCAACGACGACGTCGGCGAGCGCTGCCGCTGAGACGTGGAGCGCTGAGACAGTGCCGTCAGCGCCTTCATCAGATGCATCGGCCGATCCGTTGCCATGGCTGACGCTGGCGCCGACACCCTAAAGCCGCCGTTCAATCGATAGGGTTTGGATCGTGCACGTCGCGTGCATCGCGCGATGCGTATTGAGCAGGGATGCGCGCTGCGGAATGCGGCGTTTATTTCCAGCCGCGCGCGATCAGATCGCGCTCTTCGTCGCGGCCAATGGCATCGCCAGCGATCATCCGATCGATGGCGGCTTCAATCTCGGCCGAACCTTCTGCGCCGGCCGGCGCGACTTTGTCCTGTGCCGCTGACTTCGCCGCGACACGCGTTTGTTGCTCAACGTGCCAACCGCCGTTGTCCTGACGGCACGCAAGACCAGCCGCGTAGCGCGATGCGCGGGCATAGATCTCATAATATCGGCAGAAAGCGCCATCGTTCGAACGGAACGAATACTTTGCCATGACATCCACGTCGCCGCCGAGTGTCGCGAGCGACGTATGCGTGTTGCTGGCTGCCGCTTCCAGCGCCGCGCGCAACTCGGTTTGCGCCTGGCCGGCGTCATCCGTAAGCACGGCCAGTTGCGGTTCGGAACCGGACGACGTGGAATTCTGCTGCAACCAGACCGCAGCAATGCCACCAGCAAAAAGCACGCCCGTCACAGCGGCAGCCATCGCCATGGCGGCCCGCTGCCGGCTCTTTGGCAACTGCGTTGCGGGCGGGGGCAACTCCGTTGCAGACCGGCGCTGCGGCATCGGCACGACAGTTGCGGAGACGCGCGCCGTCGCGTCATCGCGCAGACATGGCGGGATCGCCCCATCCATGACCGATGCAAACGCCTGCCCCAGTTGCCGGCCGTTGCCAACAAAGACTGTCATCCGCGACTGCAGCGCCGGATCGGCGGCGATCGCGTTACGCACGGCGTCTTGATCTGCCGCCGACAACTCGCCATCGACGAAGGCCATCAATGTTTCATCGGAGATATTCTGCACTTTGACGCTCCGATCGATCAATTCGTTTTCATACTATCAGGCATGTCGTCATGCAGCGTTTTGCGCGCGCGAGACAGGCGACTCATGATCGTGCCAATAGGAATATTCAACGCGTCAGCCGCCTCTTTGTACGAATAGCCATCGAGACATACGAGGGCCAGTGCCAGCTGCTGATCTTCCGGCAACTTGGCGATCGACTGCACCACCGCCTGCAGCATCAACTGATGCTCTGTGACATTACGGCCATCAGACCCGACGAGATCCTCCAGCGCATCGACATCGACGTTCTCGCCGCGACTTTTGGCAAAGCGCCGCTGGTCGCGCGATATGTTCTGCGCGATGCGATACATCCAGCTGTCCAACCGCGTGCCCGGCGTCCATTGATGCGCTGAAGCCAACGCCTTGAGACAGGTCTCTTGCACGAGGTCTTCGGCCATATCCATATTCCCGGTGAGCGCATAAGCGAATCGCCGCAGCCGCGGCAGCAAATCGATCATCCGCGTCCGAATGTCATCAGACACGAGTACCACCTTCTGCGTCTGCCTGAGACAACGGCTCAGCCGGGGGTCTATTCCAGACGGCAACAGTGCGCGCCACGGGGGTGTGGCCGCAAACCCCCACAAGCCGTTCCAGACACTGGCGGTTCGCTGTCACAACCCTCTCCTAAATAACGTCCTGCGCCGCCATCGGCAGGCTGATCACGACCGAAAGGCCGCCAAGCGCCGCTTTCGCGAGGTGAACGTCGCCGCCGTACAGCCGGACGAGATCACGAACGATGGCGAGACCAAGGCCCGAACCCGACGTCCGCGAATCGAGCCGTTCGCCGATATTGAATACAACGTCGTAGGATTGCGCCGGCAATCCCTTGCCGTCGTCGTCGATCACGATGTTCAGGCATTTCGCAGTCGGATCCGTCGTGGCGGCGAGCCGCACCTGCGATACCGCGTGCTTGCACGCATTATCGACGACGTTCGCGATGATCTCGTTCAAATCGAGGGGATCGCAGGCGACGCGCGCGGCGGCAGGTATGGTTGCCGTCATCTCAAGATTGGCGCTTTTGTGCAAACGCCGCATCGCGCCCAGAACTTCTGTGGCCGCCTTGTTGACATCGGCGACAATGCCGGGCGACGACCGCAAGGCTGCCGCGCGCGCCCGCGCGATCTGATAGTCGATCTGCGTTTGCATCTTTCGACATTGCAGGAGAATAGTGTTTGCCGATGTCGACAGACCATCTTCCGCGATGCGGTCTGCCTCGTCGGTGAGAATGGCGAGCGGCGTCTTCAACCCATGCGCCATGTTTCCGGCCTGCGTTCGCGCCCGCTGAATGAGCTCCGCTGTTGCACTGAGCAGGCTGTTCAGATCGTCAACCAGCGGTACGACCTCGCTCGGGAACTTGCCGTCTAACGTCTTCACTGCGCCGGATCTGACCTTGGCAAGCGCGTGCTGCAATTGCCCGAATGGCCCAAGTGCATAGACGATCAGAATGGTGGCCGCAAAAACCATCGATAGACCAAATCCGGTCAACGCGCCGCCGAGCGTCGAATTGAAGCTCGCCAGCACCGTATCGAGATGCCGCTGATCGGTGCCGATGATGAAATGCAGCGGCGGCTGATGCGCGGCCTTATGAACGATCTTTTCCGCAACGAGCATCCGCCCTGTCGGACCGTCGATCACGTGGGTATGCACGCCGTCGGTCAGCAGCGCATCTTGCGGCGTTGCCAGTTCCGGCCCTGCGAGCGACGCGGATCGCACCAACACGTCCGGCGCGCGCTTAATTTCCCAATAATAGCCGGATTGCGCCACATCGAAGCGCGGATCGCTGAGCTTGCTCTGTAGATGCGGCTGGCCGCTCGCCTCGAACGTTGTCAGGCGTTCCAGTTCGTCGAGATGCACATAGAGTTCGCTGTAGAACTGCTCGGTTACGTGATGCTTGAAGACTGCCGCAAGCACGAGGCCTGCCGCGATCATGCCGATCGCGATCCAGAGCGTTGCCGCCGCAATCAAGCGGCTTTTGAGACTGCTCATGACCGCCTGCTCATTCCATGCGATAGCCAAGACCGCGCACGGTCGTGATGATATCCGAACCGAGTTTGCGTCTGAGGCGGCTGATGTAGACTTCGATGGTATTGGAATCCCGGCTGTCTTCCAGCGCATAGATATGTTCGGTCAGTTCCGCCTGGGACACGATGCGCCCGATACGGTGCAGCATGTAGTTCAGCATCTTGAGTTCGCGCGCCGTCAAATCGATGGCCTGGCCGTCGCGCATAACGCGATTGGACGCTGTATCGAGCGTGAGGTCGCGATGTTTCAGCACCGGACTTGAAAGCCCTGCCGCACGCCGGATCAGCGCTTTCAGCCGCGCGGCGACTTCAGGCACGTGAAACGGCTTCGTGATGTAATCATCGGCGCCGGCATTCAGCCCATCGACTTTCTCCGACCACGTTCCGCGCGCGGTCAAGATCAACACAGGCAGCGTACGCGCCGCGGAGCGCCAGCGCTTCAGAACGTCGAGCCCCTGCATCTCCGGCAATCCGAGATCGAGAACGGCGGCCGCGTATGTTTCATCCAAACCCATACTGCATCCATCGACGCCATTGGCCGCACGCTCGACGGTGAAGCCCGATTGCGTCAAGCCGGCCGTCAGCCGTTGCGCAATCTCGTCATCGTCCTCCACGAGCAGAATGCGCACGTCGACCTCCGGTTGAGAGCAAGGTCTTACCTTAGTCAGACCATGCTGAAAACAGCCTGAAAGCTGCTTTCAGTGCGCGCACAGGTTCCGTTCAGGTTGGTTTCATCCTGGTCCTTAGAACTGCGGCCGGTCGCCGTGGATCAACAGACGGGATTTAACCATGCAGTGCCGCCGAACATATCTGTGCCTCGCTCTTTCAGCACTGAACTTTGCTCCAACGACGGCAATCGCGAAGGATGTCATTTTGTCATCCGAGCAAGTGCAGCGAATGCAAATCCGCGTCGAGAAGGTGCGCTCGACAGAAACGGAAATCCTGGCGGTGCTACCCGCCACCGTCATCCCGCCGATCAATTCGCGCGTGGTGGCCACGGCGCCGTTCGCCGGCACGATAACGCGCGTACACGTCCTTCCCGGACAACCGGTCACGAAGGGTATGGCGCTGATCACGATTTCAAGTCGCGACTTGCTTGAAGTGCAGAGCCAGCGCGCACAGGCCGAAGCGGAATTGCAGATGGCGGATGCCATCGCGCGGCGCAAACGCACGCTCGCGGACAAGAATTATCAGAGCCCGACCGTCGCTGAAGAGGCCGAAGCGCAAGTCGCAAAGATCAAGGCGGTCATTGAACAGCACAAACGCACGCAAGCGTTGGGTGGAATTATCGCGGCGTCCGGCGGCGAGTATACGATACCGGCTGCCGCCGACGGCCGCGTCAGTGCGCTCTCCGTCATGCCCGGCGAGAAACTCGACGCGATGACGGCCGCCGTCGCTATCGATACGAGCGACAAGATCTGGGTCGAAGCACAGGTGCCATCCACCATGGTGCCAGAGGTCCGTATCGGCGACGCGATCAAAGTGCACGGCGGCCCCGAGGGGCGCGTGCTGTCGATTGGCCGTTCGCTCGACGCAAAAACACGCTCAGCCATGCTGTTCGCCGAACTGCCGGCCGACAGCGGTCTTCTGCCGGGCCAGATGGTTTCGCTCGACGTCCTGCGCAGCACAGAAGCACGCGGCTTTTCCGTTCCGGCCGCGGCCGTCGCGCGCATTGATAATCAGCACGCCGTCTTCGTGCGCAGCGATACCGGGTTCACGCTCACGCCCGTCGAACTGCGCGGCAAGTCACCAGACGTCGCCACTGTCACCGGCGACATCACGTCCGAGACGACGGTTGCGGCGAGTGGACTGCCGGCGCTCGAACAGATGCTGGCGGGAGAGTGACCATGTTGCGCCGGCTGATCGAATACGCGCTGACGCAGCGCGCCTTTATGCTGCTCGTCTACGGCCTTGTCGCTGCAGCCGGCTTCTACGCGTTTCGCACGATTCCCATCGACGCCTTCCCGAACATTTCGCCGGTGCAGGTGAAAATGATTCTGAAGGCGCCCGGCATGACGCCGGAAGAAGTCGAAACGCGCGTCATCACGCCGATTGAAATGGAGCTGCTTGGCATTCCCGGCCAAACCGTTCTGCGCTCCGCCGCCAAATACGCCGTCGCCGACATCACGCTCGATTTCGAAGATGGCGTCGACATCTATTGGGCGCGCCAGCAGGTCGCAGAACGCTTGCAGGCGGTGCGCGCCGATCTTCCGGCCGGCGTCAGCGGCGGCCTTGCACCGGTCTCGACGCCGCTTTCGGACGTCTTCATGTTTACGATCGAGGGCGGCGACTTGACGCTTGAACAGCGTCGCAGCCTTCTCGATTGGACCATTCGCCCGGCACTGCGTACGATCTCCGGCGTCGCTGACGTCAATGCGCTTGGCGGCATGGTCCGCACCTTCGAGGTGACGCCGAACACCGCGGCGCTCGCGGCCGCAGGGTTGGGAGTCGCCGATCTCGCCGCTGCCATCGAAGCCAGCAACCGCAACGACGGCGCCGGTCGGCTGATCGAGAGTGAAAAAGCGCTCGTGGTGCGTTCTGAAGCCGCCATCAAAACCCCACGCGATCTCGAACAGATCGTTGTGAAGATCGACGGTACGCGCGTGTTGCGCCTCGGCGACGTCGCCACAGCGCAACTCGGCAATCTGACGCGCTATGGCGCCGTCACGCGAGATGGCAAAGGCGAGGTCGTGCAGGGCCTCGTACTCTCGCTCCGCGGCGCCGATGCCAGCGCCATCGTGACCTCGGTTAAGGCACGGCTCGATGAGTTGAAATCCAGCCTGCCGGACGGCGTCACGATCGACGTATTCTACGATCGCTCCGATCTCATCACCAGCGCTGTCGGCACCGTCACCAAAGCTCTGCTCGAAGCGACCGTCCTCGTCGTTGTGCTGCTGCTCGCCTTTCTCGGCAGTCTGCGTGCCGCACTCGTCGTGGCGGTGACGCTGCCGTTCGCAGCCCTCATCACCTTCGTGATGATGAAGGCTTTCGGCATGTCGGCCAACCTCATGAGCCTCGGCGGCCTTGCCATTGCCATCGGCCTCATCGTCGATGCCGCCGTTGTCGTCGTCGAGAATACAGTGGAGCGCCTGCAGCATGGCGGACCTGCATCGGCCGTCCCGAAACTGCATGCGATCTATCGCGCGGCAAGTGAAGTCGCGGCTCCGGTCGCGGCAGGCATTCTCATCATCTGCCTGGTTTTTCTGCCGCTCCTGTCGTTGCAGGGTCTTGAAGGCAAGCTGTTCGGGCCCGTCGCGCTGACCATTATCTTCGCCTTGAGCGCGTCTCTGCTTTTGTCGTTGACCCTCATCCCTGTGCTGTCGTCGTTCGTTCTGAAATCAGGCGCGCACGCCGACCCGATCCTGATGCGCATTATGACGCGCGGCTATCGCCGGCTGCTGACAGCGTGCCTCAAGTTTCCGCTGCCTGTCTATGCGCTCGCCGCCGGAAGCCTCGCTCTGGTGGTCGTCGCTTATGGACAGATCGGCAAGACCTTCATGCCGACGATGGATGAAGGCGCGGTGATCATGCAGATCACGAAGCATCCGTCCATCAATCTGCAAGCCAGCATCGACGGCGATCTCATGATCCAGAAGACGCTGAAAGAGAAGGTTCCGGAAGTCGAGCGCATCGTCGCGCGCGTCGGATCTGACGAGCTTGGCCTCGATCCCATGGGCCTCAATGAAACCGATGCGTTCATGGTTCTGAAGCCAAAGAGCCAATGGCGCAAACCTGACAAGGCCTGGCTTGTGTCGCAATTGCGTGAGGCCATGACCGAGATGCCGGGCGTCGATTTTGCGTTCACGCAGCCTATCGAGATGCGCACCGCCGAAATGCTGACAGGTGCACGCGGCGATCTGGCCATCAAGATCTTCGGCCCCGACCTCGCCACGCTCTCGGATCTCTCCAGTCAGATCCAATCCGCAATCAGCAAAGTCCGCGGCGCATCCGAAGTGTTCACCGTTGCCAACGATTCCGTCGATTATCTGCAGATCAATGTCGATCGTCTGGCCGCAGGACGCACCGGATTATCGGTGACGAAGCTGCAAGACGAGCTGCGCGCGGTGCTTGAAGGCGGCGCTGCCGGCCTCGTCAACGAACAGAACCGGCGGACGAATATCGTCATACGCGGCGCACAATCCATTCGCGAGGCACCTGAACGTTTCGCTTCGGCGCAGTTCGCGGCCGGCGACGGCGGCATGATCCGCATCGGCGACATCGCCAAGCTCGAGCGCGTGGCCGGACCTGTAAAAATCGACCGCGAGAATGCGTCACGCTTCGCGATCGTGCAGGCCTACGTCAGCGGACGCGATCTCGTCGGCTTCGTCGATGAAGCACAGCGCGCCGTGGCCAATGATGTGACACTGCCGCAGGGGTACCGCCTGATGTGGGGCGGTCAGTTCGAGAACCAGCGTCGCGCGGCCGCACGTCTTTCGGTCGTTGTGCCGGTCGCACTTGGTTTGATCTTCGGCGTTCTGTTCGCAACGCTGCGCTCTATGCGCCAGGCCGTTCTCATTCTGTCGAACGTGCCGTTCGCACTCGTTGGCGGCGTGCTCGCGCTATGGATCGCCGGTGCCTACCTGTCGGTGCCGGCATCGGTCGGGTTCATCGCGTTGCTCGGCATTGCCGTGTTGAACGGCCTCGTGCTCGTCAGCCATTTCAACGAGCTTCTCGCATTGGGCATGCCGCCCGCTCAGGTGGTTCTCGAAGGCTCTCTGCGCCGCCTGCGTCCCGTCATGATGACCGCAAGCATCGCCGCGCTCGGCCTGGTGCCGCTGCTCTTCGCCGATGGCCCGGGCTCCGAAATCCAAAAGCCGCTCGCCATCGTCGTGATCGGCGGGCTCATCACATCAACAGCCCTCACGCTGATCCTGCTGCCGATCCTGTTTCGCAGGTTCGGCGTGGCGAAAAGCGATGCCACAACCGCAACCGGAACTTTCCAATGGACCAATCCCTTTGCAAACTCACGCTCGTCTGCCCGCCGGCGGGTGCCGAGCGTATCGTCGAACTGATGCTCGCTCTCGATCCGCCGATTGCAGGCTTTACGACGTGGGCCGCCGAAGGTCACGGCTTCGGATTTGCGTCGGCTAGCGTCAGCGAGCGCGTGCGCGGCAGCATCAAGCGCAA
>JBOFCQ010000062.1:0-4451 GCA_051646145.1 Hyphomicrobium sp. | reverse complement strand
CTGAGAGCCCCGAAAACACGGCACTGTTTGGATCGGCGTTCAAGCGCGCGCTGGCGGGCGAAGCCAACGTCATAACGCGCAAGCCGTTCTCCATCCCCGTGCCCGAAAGCGACGGCGGCGGCACACGCGAAGTTTTTTGGACGTGCCATCACCTGCCGGTTCGCGACAAGGCCGGTAACATCTGCGCCATGCTGCAGAAGGCCGAGGACGTCACCGCGGAAGTGACCACCGAGCGCATGCGCACCGTCATCGCGCAGGAGTTCGGACATCGCGTCAAGAACACGCTGGCGACGATTGGTTCGATCGCGCGCCAATCCGCCACCTCGGCAACGACGGTCGAAGCCTTCCTCGACAGTTTTCAAGACCGCATCAGCGCCATGGCGCGCACCCATCAAATGCTGGCCGATGGCTCGTGGCAGCAGACGAGCCTGGCCGAACTCATCGGCTCGCAGTTGCGCCCCTTCGACAAGCACCGCGATCAGGTGTCGATCTTGGGGCCACATGTCGAACTGACGGCGCGCCAATCCGAGGTGCTCGGCATGGCGTTTCATGAACTGGCGACGAATGCCGCGAAATACGGAGCGTTCAGCGTCGCCGATGGCCGGCTTGCCGTCACTTGGACGCTCGAGCCTGAGACACATGCCTGCATCATCTCGTGGCTGGAGACCGGACTTTCCGCGTTGTCTCCGCCCGCGACACCGGGCTTTGGCTCGAAGATCATCGACCGCGTGCTGCCGATGGAACTTTCAGGCCGCGTCGAGCGCACCTTCCGCCCGACAGGACTGCACTGTCTCATCCATTTCTCATTCGGCCGCTGAACACGAAGGCTGCAGACTCTGCGCCTCGTCACATGGCCGACGCCGCCGCGATGCGCGCGCGCGAGTCCGGCAACGCTTCACCGCGCTGACCAAGTACGCGACTTTCCAGAAAGTATCCGGTCAACGTCAACCCGGCGGCGATGTCGGCGGCGGTCACGTGGGCACCGCGCCCCTTGGCGAGAAACGCCGGCAGCGCCAGCAGCTTATCCTTGTAGGGTTCGCCGGCCGACGCCGAAACGGCCCGGCCCGTCTTCGGTGAAACGTAGATCAGTTGATCGTTGCTGCCGGTCGCCGCGCACTGGCTGAGGTCAAGCCCAAAACCCAATTCATCGAGCAGGGCCAGCTCCCAACGCACGTAAAGCGCTGGCCAGACCGTCGGATCGTCAAGAAAGCCGAGCACAAAAAGCGTCACTTCGTACAGCGAAGGATGGGGATCGCGTTCGGGCAGCAGGCGCGTCAAGGTTGCAATCGACGACAACACGCTGAGCTGGCCGGCGTGCTCCATCGATTCCGCTGCAAAGCCGCGCCTGAGTTCGAGCGTCACCGCGCCGAGCTGATCGGCCAGCCGCGCCTTCCAGTGTGCGTCGACGTGATTGCCGGTTTGCAGCACGGGCCGCAGCTTGCGCGAGCGCCCGCCATGCACGAGACCGAGATGGCGACCGTGCGCGCGGGTGAACAGCTCGACCACCGCCGCCGTTTCGCCAAGCGCCCTGACCGAGAGCACAATGCCTTCATCCGACCAGTTCATAGGAACCCAAAGTGCGACCGCCGATGCGCGTGGCGGCCTGTTGCGAATTCGGTGCGCGGCATCATATGCCGACGTCGCGCGCGCCGTGTGGCGAACCCGGCGTCGCGCGCGGCACACGTTGCGGGTTTTGCGCAATGATGCACGGTGCGCCAAAGGCCACGCACTCGAAGTCGCCGACGGGCCGCTTGAAGCACTTGAGCGATTTGCTCGCGGCCAAACGCCAGCTGTCGTAGCCTTTCCCGAGTGCGCCGGCCTTCGCCTTCCACTGATCGAGCGCTTTCTTGCGCGCGCCAAGCTCGGAGCCGTCCGTCGCGATGTCACTGGCAACGATTGGCTTGCACGATCGGACTGCCGCTCCCGCTGCCGACCATCGCGACCCTGCCGACGCCGCCAGCATAACCCCGACCAGCGCGAGAGCGACGACGATGCAACCGGCCTTCGACTGCGGCCGCAAAGTCATCGCTGGGCGTCGCGTCCGTTGCACGGCGGGTCCTATTTCTTTGGAAAATCGAGCCCCATCTCGCGATAGCGCTCCGGATCGGAGCCCCAATTCTCGCGCACTTTGACGAACAGGAACAGATGCACGGGCGTCTCCGCGATCTGCGCGATCTCGTGGCGCGCCTCGCTTGAGATCCGTTTTATGGTCGCCCCGCCCTTGCCGAGAACGATACTTTTCTGGCCATCGCGCTCGACGAAGATGGTTTGCTCGATGCGCACCGATCCGTCTTTCAACGTCTTCCAACTCGTCGTCTCGACCGTCGTCGAATAGGGCAATTCCTCGTGCAGCCAATGATAGATGCGCTCGCGCGTGATCTCGGCGGCAAGCATGCGCATCGGCACGTCGGTCACGTCGTCCTCGGGATAGTGCCACGGCCCTTCGGGCACTGCTGAGGCGAGATAGGCGCGCAGATCCTTGAGGCCGCTGCCATCCAGCGCCGAGATCATGAACACCTGCTCGAACTTTGCGCGGCCGGCCGCATATTGCGCAAGCGCCAGCAGCCGTGCCTTGTCTTCGACGCGATCGACTTTGTTCAACACCAGCGCCATGCGCGCATGGCTGGCGGTAAGCCGATCCATCAGTTGTTCGGTATCATCGTCGACACCCTTGGCGGCGTCCACGAGCACGATGACGATATCGGCATCCTTGGCGCCGCCCCAGGCCGCATCGACCATCGCGCGATCCAGCCGGCGCTTTGGCTGGAAAATACCCGGCGTGTCGATAAACACGAGCTGGCTTGCGCCTTCGATGGCGATGCCGCGCACGGGAACCCGCGTCGTCTGCACCTTATGCGAGACGATCGAAACCTTGGCGCCAGCGAACGCATTGACGAGCGTGGACTTGCCGGCATTGGGACTGCCAAGCACGGCGATGAAGCCGCACCGCGTCTTGCTGCCATCGGTGTCAACTGCCGCCACGTTTGCTCCTGACGCCTTCCCGTTCGAGAAGAGCGGTTGCCGCTTCCTGTTCGGCTATGCGCTTCGAGGCCCCTTGCCCCTGCGCCGGCGATTTGCTGCCAACGACGACTTCCGCCGTGAAATGCGGCGCGTGATCAGGGCCTTTGCGCGACAGTACCGTATATTTCGGCAGCGCCAATCCCTGGCCCTGCGCCCATTCCTGCAGCGCCGATTTGGCGTCGACGGCCACTTCGGGCGTCGTATCGGACTGCTCCTGCCAGAGCTTGCGCACGACGGCGCGGGCCTTGTCAAATCCGCCATCGAGAAAGACCGCGCCAAGCACGGCTTCGGCGGCATCCGCCAGAATGGTCATCTTCTCGCGCCCGCCGCTGTCGGCTTCGCTTTCCGACAGGATTAGGTGATCGCCGAGGCCGATGGCACGGGCCACACGCGCGCAGGCTTCGCCGCGGACCAACCGATTGTAGCGGCGCGCCAGTTCGCCTTCGCTGGCGTCCGGATAGCGCACATTCAAGGCTTCCGCGATGGCAAGGCCGAGCACCCGGTCGCCGATGAACTCCAGGCGCTCATTATCGCCGCGCTCGGCGTTGCCGCCTCTGACGCTGGCGTGCGTCAGAGCACGCTCGATGAGACTGGGGTCCTTGAAGCGGTGGCCGAGCTTGCCCTCAAGCTCCTTGAATTTTCTAGCACGCAACATCGCGCTTCGGCTTCCTAGCGCACGAGATTGAAGAACCGGCTCCAGCGGATTTCGAACGGCCACGACCACGGCGCATACCAGCGCATGGCGTCCGGCTCATCGAAGGGGGCGGAGAAGAAGATGACTTCGGCGCGGCCGATGAAGTTCTCGAACGGCACGTAACCGACGTGCGCAAGCGCGCGGCTATCGGTTGAGTTGTCGCGATTGTCGCCCATCATGAAGTAGTGACCGGCCGGCACCTTATAGGGGCCGACGTTATCGAAGCTGCCGTTCTTCTCGCTGTCGAGGACGCGATATTTGACGCCGTTCGGCAGAGTTTCCTCAAACATCGGGATGGGGCGCGGACCGCCGCCGCCTTCGCGCGTCACAAACTCGCCGATGCGCGTCTTCGGGATAGCCGCGCCATTGATATAGAGCACGCCGCCCTGCACCTGAATTTCATCGCCGGGCAGGCCGATCACGCGCTTGATGTAATCGGTGGAATTATCGCGCGGCAGCTTGAAAACGGCGACGTCGCCGCGCTCGGGTTCCTCGGCGAACAGGCGCCCTTCAAACAGCGGCAGCGTCAGCGGGAAGGAATACTTCGAATAGCCGTAGGAGAGCTTCGAGACGAACAGATAGTCGCCAATCAGCAGCGTCTCCTTCATCGAGCCCGACGGGATGTTGAACGGCTGATAGAAGAACACACGGACGAACATGGCGATCGCGAGCGCTTCAACGACAATGATCGACGTTTCCATCCAGGCTGGACGGCTATTGTGCGTCGCGACGCTCA
>JBOFCQ010000054.1:0-9356 GCA_051646145.1 Hyphomicrobium sp. | reverse complement strand
CACCTTCTTGACCAGCGCCATCATGGCGCCGGCGCGTTTGGCGAGGGCTTCCGACTTGTCGGCATCGGTACTCGATTTGGCGGCTGTCAGCGTGTCGCCCTGCGCTTCGCTCAGCCGCCGCGTTGTGCGATCGACGGTGCGCCGCAAAATGGCCTGCATGATTTCCGTCTCGAGGCCGGACACCGATCGGCGGATTTCATTCAAGGTCGGGGTCGGATCGGGGATCTGAATATCGCTTCCCGGCACCACCGAGAGTTCGTCACGAATGGTGGTGTCGGGCAGCGCGGTGCGCAGTTTGGTCAGCACCTCGGACTTGGTTTCGCTCGACGGCGTCAGACCGGTGATGGTGATGCTGCGGCCGTTGGAGCGCACCTCCACGCGGGCCGGATAGCCGCCCATGGTCTCGACCGAGCGCGTGACGCGTTCCGCCAGCGCCTTGATGTGCGCGGTTGCGTAATTGTTGTACCACGTCCAGCCGAGCCACCCGATCAGCGGCAAGAAGATCATAGCCAGCAGCATTTTGAGCGGCGCCATGCCGGTGCGGCGTCTGGTGCTCGCCTTCTGCGCGGCGATGCTATCTTTGAGGTCGTCGCCGAGGCTCGCAAGCTGCGCCGTGCGATCGACGGCACTGCCGTTTTGCACGTCGCCGAGATCGTTCTGGCGTTCGACGGCAATGACGAAGGCGTCGTCGAGAAGCTGCTCGATGCCTTCAGGCGCCGCGCCGGTACATTTTGCGGCGAGCAGATACAGCGGCGAGCCGCGCAGATAAACGGCGGAGTCGCCAAGGTCGATCTGGCGCAGGCTCGAGGCGTCGGCGGCCAGGGCCTCGTTGGCGAATTCCGTCACCGCCGCAAGCACGCCGCTCATGAGATGATCGCGCCCGGCGTCGCCCCGATCCGGCCAATGGGCGATTAGTTCGCCGCTGCCGCGACGGATGAGGTACAAGTCCTCGATGTCGAAATCGTTGACGCCGGCGAGCGCCAGTTCAGCGACCGACTTTCCCGTCGCCAGACTTTGCAGGCGCAACATGAAAGCGTTCTGCTCCAGGCGGCGGTTCATCTGCTCGGAGAGATCCTTGATGGCGCTGGCCACATAGGATTTCACCAACCGCCCCGTGATGGGGTAGAGCGCTTCAACCATCGCATCCTGGCTGTTGCGCAGTTCGATCTTGATGGTGCTGACGATGACCGGCGCGATGGCGCGCGAAAGTTCGCCGTGGCGGCTGACCTCGGCGCGGCGCAGCGCCTCGTCGATGATCTCGGCAACGTTGTCGGTCAGCGTTTCGCGGGAGACGGCGCGCGACATCGCCTCATCGAGGTGCGCGCGTAATTCCGCGCGGCCGCGTTCGTCGATGGCGGCCAAATCGTCAAGCTTGCGCGCCAGATCGACGAGGGCCTGCGCTTCGCTGTCGAACAGCAGTTGCTTGAGCCGCGTTACGCTTTGTGACATGGGCCGATTGGCTCTCAACGACTGCTTTGTATCGATGCCCGGTGGGCGAAGTGCGTGTCACGCGTGCCGGCTACCACGTGCCTGTATGTGTCCAGCGGCCGCGACGCCGACGCGTTGTCTAGCCGCGTCCGATGCGGCGGATCTGTTCACTGAGATCGGCGACGCTGCGACCGAGCGCTTCAAACGATGCGCGCCGATCCGCATCTGACGCGCCGGCGAGCGTGTCGATGCGCGCTTCAACGGCGTCGATCTGACGGCTGATGCCGAGTTCGATGTCGGCGAGGCGCGCTTCGAGGTGTGCGATGCGGGTTTCTAGGCGGCGCACGATATCGCCGACGAGCAAGTCGCGAACCTGATCCATTTTCTCGTCCGCTAAATCACGCGTAGCGGCGCTGCGGAGGTCCGAGAGCGTTGGCGCGTTCATTGTGTGAAGTACTCAACTGGGTCGCTGTAAGGATTGTCAGAATAGATTATCGGTGATTTTTAGGAAAGAGTATTCGCCCAATAGCTAGCGTCAGTTAACAGGCGCCGGGTTCGAAAGCACGGTGCTGTTTCGATCAGCAACGGCAACAGGTGCAAGCCTGCGATGCCATCTTCGGACGCGTGCCCTCTGGTTGCTGAACATCGATCATCAGTGCGGTCGCGACCGGGCGGCGTGGTGTCGAACGCGGGTGCCGTGGGGATGCTGTCAAGGGCGGTGGACATCAGCCGAGTGCAGCCAGCTTGCCGAATTTCGCCGCCAGCAGGTAATAGAACGTCACCCGTGGCTTCTTGGCGTCGCCCTTCATTTGCGCGCACACGTCGGCGATCGCCTGATCGAGCTTGAGGTCGTCGTCGACAAGCCCGAGTTTTTTCTTCAGCCAGCTTTCGCGCACGCGGTCGCGCTCGTCCTTGCTGGCGCAAGAGATCAGCCCTGCATCCTTGCTTTTGAGTGCAATGCCCAGATGCTTGACGATGCCGGCCAACGCCTTCTCATCGACGTTGGTCTGGTAGAGTTTGATATCGGCAACATAATCAGCGCTCATCGATGTCCTCCTTGCAGAGCCGGTGTTGGTGAGCTGCCAAAGGGCCGCCATACCATCGGTGCGAATGACGTGAGCGTGGTCCGTCAACCGTCAGGATGCCGCTCGCCGGACCAACACACGAGCGGAGCATGCGATCGTGCCTTGTTTTCCTCAGGGTGTCGCAAAGGCCAAAAAGAGTTTGTTACCTGCGGCGGTCAAGAAAATGTCTTCGCCCGATGAGCTCTCACCGTGTCCGAAACGTGGCTGCCGGTCGGCGCGCGTCGGGCGTTACGAAATTCTGGCGGCGGTCAAATACGCGCCGTCGATGCGCCGTGACAGGGCATCGCGTGTCGCGACGTCGGCAATCACGGCCTCGCTGATCCGTTGAATGTCGCTCGCAAGGGCGGGCGCGAAGTGCGTGAACCCAATGCCGGCGCGCGCCAGCATGTGGCGCACCAGATCCGCATTATGCTGGGCGTCGGCGATGTCGCGCGCTGCTTGCGCGTGAAGTGCGTGCGTCATGCGGGTCTGTGTGGCTCGATCGAAGCCGGCCCATACGCGCAACGGCATGGCGACCACCAGCGTGTTGCCGTGCGGCGTGATGCCGTCGCTGACGCATGTCGCCGCGACCCGTGTCACGCCGGTTGCCAGCGCGTGGAACACGTTGCCCGATTCCAGTGCCGATATCGTGCCGTTGGCAAGCGCCGCGACGACCTCTGCCGGCTGCACTGAGACGACGTCGGCGCCAAGGCCTTTCAGAACGTCGCGCGCGAGACCTTCGGCATGCATACGCCGTCCGGTGAGCGTGTCGCCGATATCGTTTGCCGTGCTCCAAAGCCCCAGCCGCTCGCCGCTGTGGCCGGCGACCAGAACTTTGAGGCCGTGACGGCCGGCAAGTTCGTCGAGGAGCGCGCGTGCGCCCTGATCTTCGAGCCAGCGGAGCAGCGCTTCCGGCGCCAGCGCCGAGGCACCTGGCAGTCCGGCGAAGTAGGCGAAGGCGGGATCGAGGTCGACGAGATCCTGCATGCCGCCGACGGCGATCAGCGATGCCGTCTTGGACTTCGCGTCAGGCGCGGCCAAGCATGAGAGCAGCGGCTCTGGCGCGCGGGCCATCTCGATGGCATGGCTCTCGACGAGCAGCGTTGCCAGAATGCGGCTGACCGCATGCGCCTGATCGGCATAGCCGCCGCTTGCGGCCGGCCACGGGGAGGCGATGGCCATCGGGCGCCGCGACTGATGAGCCGCCAACATCTTGATCGGGGCAGCGCAGACAGACGTGCCGGCCGTGGCAAGGATAGCCGCGCCCATGGCAGACGATAAAAGACTGCGCCGATCCATTTTGGCTTGGGGCTCCACGACCGAATGCGCCGAACGCGGCGTTGGCGCACGCTAGCAAAGCCGGCCGGCAGAGAGAAGACAATTGCGCGGCAGCTTGGTGGCGGTCAGCGGTCGCGCGGGCGCACGCACTCGCGGCGCAAGGCACCGCTGACGATGCGCACGGCCGTCCGCGGCATGGCGCGGCGATCGACGGGATCAGGGTGCGCTTGAGATGACATGATTGATCGAATGAAAGAAGAATTCGGGGCCGACATAGCCCGGGATACGGCCGATCTCGCGCTTGTTCTTCATGATGAGGAACGTCGGCACGACATCGACGGGGCCATCGGTCGCCAGTTTTTCGGCGGCCTCGTCATTGAGATCGACGAACCGCACCGGCATCTCGCGGCCGCGCTCGGAGCTCTGGAACGTCGGCAGCACATCGCGGCGGAACAGATCGCAGTAGATGCAGCCCGGCGCTTCCATCACGACGAGTTCGAAGCCTTCGCCCTTGGGCAGCGGCGCATCGAGATCGAGCCCGGCTTCGCTGACCGAGAACGGCGAGGCGAGACAGGCGGCAATCAACAGGGCGAAAACGCGAGGGCTACGCATGCGGCACTTCCGGAACCTTGGGCGACGGGAACGGGCTCAAGGTCTAGCGCACATTGCGCGTGGCGTGCCGCACAGTTGAAGAGCTGGTTAATCGCTGTCCCACTTTGGCACAGGCCAGGCACAGATGCTGGGCCGGCGGCGTGTGCCGGCATCCGGCGGGCCCGTGGATGTGCGTCAGAAGGGCCCCGTTGAACTCAGGGAGGCGAAGAACAGCGTCGTGCCGAGCAGGAACACCAGGGCCGCGCCTGCAAACCCGGCGGCGGTATGGATGCGGGCTGCCCAGGGGCTGCCCTGGCCCGACATCTTCTCGGCCCAGTTGCGCGACGAGACCGCGAGCGCTGCCAGGATCGAGACGGTGATCGCCGTGCCGAGCGCCATGGCGAACGTGCCGAGGATACCGGCCCAGATCAGCCCCTGGCTCAACGTGAAGATGAGCAGCAGCAACGCGCCGGAGCACGGGCGGATGCCGACGGAGAGCGCCAGCGGCAAGGCCGTGCGCCACGACCACGGGCCTTGCAGATCGTGCGGGGAGGGCATGTGTGCATGGCCGCAACCGCAATCGGGCCCGTGGGTATGCGCATGAGCATGGGCGTGCGCATGTTGGTGATGCGGATCGGACGCGGCATGACTGTGGCCGCGCGCGCTCGGCACGCCCGGGTGTGCCAGCGCGAACTGCCGTTCCTTCAGGTAGGCGCGCGTCTGCCGCCAAAGCAGCGTCGCGCCGACGGCAGCCACGAGCGCCCAGCTCAGCGTTTCGACGACGGCTTCCGTTGAGCGCATCTGCAAGCTGGTCTGCCGGAGAACGATGGCGAGCACGCCGACGAACAGGATCGCGGACAGCGCTTGGAACAATGCCGACAGGAACGAGAGCGCGATGCCGCGCCGGACGGTCTGTTCGTTGGCGAGCACATACGACGAGATCACCGCCTTGCCGTGCCCGGGACCGACGGCATGTAGCACGCCATAGCCGAATGCAATGGCGATCAAACTCAGTGTCGCCGCGATCGGATTGTCGGATTTCATCTTGCGCACGGCCGCCGCCATGTCGCGGTTGAGGCGGCTCTGCATCTCGAGCACCCAGCCCCATACGCGTTGGCCGAAACTGGCGCTGGCCACATCGGGCCGGCGTCCGGCGGCGCCCGTCATCGGCACCGGACCTGCGGCAGGTTTAGCGGTCGCGGCATCCGCGGCAGCGCCGCTATCATCGGCATTTGCAGCATTTGCAGCATTTGCAGGTGCCGCCTCGGCAGCCGGTTGCGCGGGCGCGCCGATGGCGAATGGCGACGGTTTTGCGGGTGCCGGTTCCGCGTCGGCCGTGCCTGTGATCGCGGTGGCGGCGAATATCAGCGCTGCCGCGAACAGTCCCGCAAGGCTGCGCAGGCGCGTGCGGCACGTCATGATTTTTTGCATGAGACCGAAACCGTCTTGGCAACGCCGAGCGACCCGGTGGCATCAGGAATGCCGAGCTGCTGCGCCATGGCATCACCGAGCTTCTTCGCCTCTTCCGCGCTCTTGTCGGCGGCGGGATCGAGAACAGCCGCGCTGCATCCGTCGGGCGCGCTCGCCAGCTTGAAGGCGTCAGTCTGCTCGGGTTCGAAGGCGATGAAATACGACGGGTCGAAGACCGAGAAGTTGAAGCCTTCGGCCTCGGCGAGAACGGGCTGGGTCAGCGGCAATTTGAAGTGCAGGCGCAGAATGCCGTTGGTGTGTTCGAGCCAGGGTTCCGTTGGCGGCGCCACCTTGAGCGCCGCGTCGCCGAGTTTCGGGAACGTGAAGTAATCGAAATCCTTGAGACCATCCATGTTGACCTGCGCCAGCTCGGCAAGCTCTTCGCGGTCGTATTTGCCGTCGCCGTTCTTATCGAGGCCCTGCACGGCCATGGCGGTGTACATGTCGTCGAAGGTCCACACATGTTCGAAGGCGGTGATGGCGCCCTTGTCGTAGACGACGGTCGTCTCGAAGGTGACCCACACATGAGGATGGGCCAGCGCCGGCGTTGCCGCCGCGAGCAGGCCGAGCGCGAGGCACGTGGCCGTCGCCGCGCGTGGCCGGATGTTGCCATACCGCAGTCCACTCATCAGACGAGGCGTCATGTGTTCGGTCCTTATTTTCGCGGCGCGTTCGGCGCCGTTCGTTCGTCAATCCCGACGCGCTTCCGCGGTGAGACGGCACGTCTATTGATCTGGTGCCCGGCGGTGCGCCTGTCAATCGACCCAAATCAATGCTTGGTAACTTTAGCAGCCTCGCAATCGTGGCGAGACTGCGACCTTGACCTGGTGGCGCGAACGACGTGGATCGCGGGTTGCCGTTCGGGCGCTCACCATGCGGGCGTCAGGCTGTCGGTCTGCCGTTCCAAGGGTGATTCAGGCGATCGTCGCTGTTGCCCCTCAAATGACGGCTGTGACCCCCGGCAACGGCGCGGCTTTGTTGGGCTGCCGAAGAACGCGGTGCCCGCTAGGCGCAATCCTGGAGGCGCTGGCGGGCCTTGCCGACCGCCTCCGTCGGTCGCGCGAGCGCGTAACGGCTGTGCCCTTGGTTTTGGAGCGTTGATGCCCAAGTTGCGGGCTATTGGCGAGCGTTGGCACCGGCTGATCGCTGCCTCTGGACACCGCCGGCATTTATTTGTTATGTTATATGTTACGAAATTCGCTGAGCCTACCGGTGGCGTGCTCGTTTGAGCCCCGAACGCGGCCGGCGGCAGAGAAGGGACACGATCCATGGCGTGGCGGACGTCGCAACGGACAACCTGTGCGCTTCGCGCTTTCGCGGCCTCGGTGTCACTGGCAGCGATATCGACAACACTGCTGGCGACAGCATCGGCGCCAGTGCGCGCCGAGGCGCCGCGCGTGGCCGTCACCATCAAACCCATCCACGCGCTCGTCACGGCGATCATGGACAGTGTTGCAACGCCGGCGCTGATCGTCGATGGCGCGGCGTCGCCACACACGTTCTCGCTGCGCCCCTCGTCGGCGAAGGCGATCCACGCGGCCGATGTGTTCATCCGCGTCTCTCCGGCGACGGAGCCTTTCACCGAGAAGCTTCTGGCGGCGCTGCCAAAGACCGTCACCGCCGTCACGCTCGCCGATGCCGCGTCGGGCGTCAAACTCTTGCCGCGCCGCACCGCAGGCGCGTTCGAGGCCGATGTGCACGCCGGTCATGCGGGGCACGACGACCACGGCGCCGACGACCATCATGGCGATAGCGACGCCAACGCCGCCTTCGACGGCCACATCTGGCTCGACCCGGACAACGGCAAGGCCATCGTCGGCCATGTCGTCGCGGTGCTGTCGGCGAAGTGGCCCGAACATGCCGCACGGTTTTCAGCCAACGGCGCGGCGCTGGCGCAAAAGATCGACGCTTTGACAGCCGAGATGGCCCACGACCTGGCACCCGTCTCGGCGCGACCCTTTATCGTGTTCCACGACGCCTATCAGTATTTCGAGCGCCGCTTCAATCTCGCGGCGGCAGGCTCAGTGACGCTCAGCGCCGATGCGCAGCCCTCCGCCAAGCGGCTGGTGGCCGTGCGCAACAAGGTGCGCGAGATCGGCCCCGCCTGCGTGTTCGCGGAGCCGGGCTTTCAGCCAAAGCTGCTGGCGGCCGTGACCGAGGGAACATCGGCGCGGTCGGGCACCCTCGATCCCGAGGGGTTGGCACTGACGCCGGGTGCCGATCTCTATTTCACCTTGCTGCGCGATCTCGCGCGGAACGTGCGCACCTGCCTCTCGGCCGCGCCGTAACGCGCCGCCCATGCCGGCGATGGCACGTCTCGGATTTCACGGCTCGGTTTCCTTGCCCCCGTTCTCGATTGCAGCGGCGTTGCAACCGGCGGCGGATGGCCTATCTGATGTCTGTCGGTGCGCGGCAGATGATCAAGACGCGCGCACGACGCATTCAGGAAGAATCCGAGCCAAGGGAATGATCGCAATGCACGCGCGGGATAACAGACGTCATGGGCGCGTTGCCAAAGCTGCCGGCGTTATCGCCGCCGTCGCGGCCATGGCGCTGGCCGGTGCGGCCCATGGTGCTGAGCCGGATCTGATCTTCAAGAAGACGACGGTTTGGAAATTTCTGTCGCCCGATCACAAAATCGGAACGTACGGGATCGACGATCCCGAGGTGGACGGTGTTGCCTGCCACTTCAGCGTGCCGGAGACGGGCGGATGGAAGGGCTGGCTTGGGCTTGCCGAGGAATTGAGCCAGGCCTCGCTGTCGTGCAAACAGTTCGGGCCTATCAAGTTCAAGCGTCAGCTCGAGCAAGGCGAAGAGATGTTCAGCCAGCGCCGCTCGTTCTTTTTCAAGCGCATGCAGATCGTGCGCGGGTGCGATGCCAAGCGCAACATGCTGGTCTACCTCGTCTACACCGACAAGCTGATCGAGGGCAGTCCGGAGAACTCGACGTCGACGGTGCCGATATTGCCGTGGGGCAGCGACGCGCCCGTCAAGTGCGCGGAGTGGATCAAAGGCTAGCCGGCGGCGGTTGCGATCGCGTCTGATCGGTGCGCATGCGGCGGCCTGATAATGCCGCCGCATGGTTCGCAATCCCGCCGGTAGCGCGGCATTATTGCGTGACGCGCAATTCCTTCAGCGCCGACGAGATCTGCGTGAATGACGATTTCAGCGCCTCGCCGTCCTTGGCGTCGAAGGCATACTCAGGTTTAGACGCGCATGTTTTCAACAGCGGCAGCACATTGGCCGGAGCCTGGAAGCCGACGGTGAACACTTCAACGCCGCTGGCCTTGATGTTGGCGCACAGTTTCAAAGCCTGTTGCGCCGATGAGCCGTTGTTGCCCTCATACTCGGTGTTGAACATGCCATCGGTCATCAGCACGACGCCTTTGATGAGCTTCGCCGGATCGTGTTCCTCGGGCTGGCTTTCCGACGGCCAGATCGCGCTCCATTTCGGCGAGATCAAATACCACGCCCACGCAATGCCGAGATGACCGGCGGTCGCGCCGTTGGCCTGGAATGCGTTGA
>JBOFCQ010000051.1:0-2871 GCA_051646145.1 Hyphomicrobium sp. | reverse complement strand
CGCTGCCTGACCCGTTTTTCGGTCCGGCGCAGAACATGCACGGCGCCACCTTTGTCGTGGATGTGGCTTTCTTTCGGGAGCAATTGACGGCGCAGAATGTCGTCGTCGACATCGGCGCGGCGCTCACCTGTCTCGCCGCTACCTTGAAACCACTGGCCTACCAGAACCTCGATACTTTACCGCAATTCCAGAGCGTGCTGACCACGACCGAATTTCTCTGCAAGTATATCTTCGATCGTATGGTGGATGCGGCCCGCGCAGGCGCGCTTGGCGCTGAGGGCGCGACGCTGATAAAACTCCGCGTCACGTTATCTGAAACGGATCTCGCGCGCGCAACCTTCGAGGGACCGATACGTGGCTGAAACGGTCTTTGCGATACCCGGCGATCTGCGCAGCCCGACAGGCGGATACGCCTACGACCGGCGCGTGCTGGAACTGCTGCCGCACTTTGGCGTCAACGTGCGCCACGTCCCGCTCGCTGCGACATACCCCAATCCTTCGACCGCTGAAATTGCGGACACGGATCGCATTATTTCGGCCCTCGACGCCAACGCCACGCTGCTGCTCGACGGGCTGGCGTTCGGCGCATTCCCAGAGGCGAGCCTCGCGTGCGGCGGACGGCGCATCATCGCCGTGGTGCATCATCCGCTGTTTCTTGAAACCGGATTGGCGCACGCCCGTAAGGTGGAACTGCGCGCCTCCGAGCGCCGCGCCCTTCAGCGTGCCAACCAGATCGTGGTGACGAGTGGCGCCACGCGCCGCATTCTCATCGATGAAATGGGCGTCGCGGAAAGCAAGCTCATCGTCGCCGAACCCGGCACGGATCCGGCGAGCCGCGCCACCGGCACCGGCGCGCCCCTGCAGATTTTAGCGGTCGGCGCCGTATCCCCGCGCAAGAATTACAATCTTCTGATCGAAGCGCTGGCGCCGCTGCAGGATCTCGATTGGCGGCTGACCATCGCGGGCGCACTCGACCGGCACGAACACGCCGTCGAACAGCTCCGAGATACCATCGCAAAATACGGCCTGATCGATCGCGTCACACTCGCCGGCAAAGTCGTTCCCGCCACGCTCGACCGCTTCTATGACAGCACCGATCTTTTTGTTTCGGCCTCGCTGTTTGAAGGCTACGGTATGGTGATCGCGGAAGCCATGGCGCGCGGCCTTGCCATCATCACCACGACTGGTGGCGCGCTCGTGGATACGGCGCACCGCTCGGCCGTTCTCCAAGTGCAGCCCGACAGCATCGACGACATGACGTCGGCGATCCGCCGGGCCCTGTCGGACAAGAAACTGCGGGACGATCTCGCCGACGGCGCCTGGGAACTCGGACGCACGCTGCCGACATGGCAGGAAACGGCGCGCCGCATCGCGGCCGTCATCCTCGGTCTCAAGGCATGAGCAGCTTTTCGCCTGAGTGGCTGGCACTGCGCGAGCCGGCGGACGTGCGCGCGCGCAATCGCGATGTCGCCGCTGCCGTCTCGGCATGGTTTGCGCTCCGCAAATCCGTACGTGTCGTCGATCTCGGCAGCGGCACGGGGGCCAATCTGAGAGCCACGTCGGGCCTGCTGCCCGATACACAGCACTGGACGCTCGTCGACAAGGATGCTTCCCTGATCGCCGCCCAGCGCCGGCAACTGCGCGCCTGGGCGGACGCGTGCGATGAAGCAGGCGACGATCTCATTCTGCGCAAGGGCTCAGCCACATTGACGGTGGCGTCGCGCCAGCTCGATCTCGCGGTTGACCTAGACGACGCGCTGGCGGAACCCGTCGATCTTGTTACAGCGTCGGCGTTGTTCGATCTCGTATCGGGACCGTTCATTCATCATCTCGCGCGCCGCGTCGCCGAACGGCGCGCCGCATTTCTCGCCGTCATCACGTTCAATGGTGTCGCGCGATGGTCGCCGCACCGCCCCGCCGATAACGCCATTGCCGCCGCCTTCAATCGCCACCAGATGAGCGACAAGGGCTTCGGCGCGGCCGCGGGGCCATTGGCCGCCGGGCTCCTCGCCGACCAATTCCGGCTCGAAGGCTACAGCGTTCTCGAAGGCGATAGCCCGTGGCTGCTTCAGGCCCGCGATCGCATGCTGCTCGACGAACTCCAGCGCGGCTATGCGATGACGGCGCTCGAAACGCGCCAAGTCGATGCCAAGACCGTCGAGACGTGGGTCAAGGTCAATCGCAACGGCGCGGATATCGGCCACACCGACACCTTCGCCGTTCCGACCTAGCGCGTCAGCCCTCAAGCTGCGTTCTCAGGTCACGTTCTCAGGCCACGTTCTCAGGCTATGCCGTCTTAGGCCACGTTCTTCGGCAACATGCGCTCAACAACCTGATCCTTGCGCACGAGGCGGTGATAGAGCGCCGCCGCCAGATGCAGCCCAACCAGCGTCAGCAGGGCGAACGCCCCAGCGCCGTGCAATTCGAAAATCTGTTCTGAGAACTTCTGATCCTTGTCGGTGATCGCAATGAGCGGCAGGCCGAAGGCATCGAGCGCGCCATAATACGACACGCCGAGATAGCCGCCGATCGGCACTGCGATCAGCAGCAGATAGATCAACCAATGTGTGAGGTGGCCGATGCCGGTCAACGCCGGCGGCACCGAGCGGTCGGATGGCGGAGCGCCATGGCTCAGGCGATAAATCAGTCGCCACAGAACGACGGCAAGGATCAACAGACCGAGAAGCTTGTGGCTGTCGTAGAGCATGCCGGTCGTGGCGTCGAACAATCCTGTCTTGGTTTCGCCCGCCTCGTTGACGTAGCTCATCTCATAGCCGCGATACGTCATATAGAGGCCGATCGGGAACTGGATCAGCACCAGCAACGCTGTGAGCCAGTGAAAGATGCGCGCGGTCTTCGAATAGACGGGAA
>JBOFCQ010000035.1:0-14221 GCA_051646145.1 Hyphomicrobium sp. | reverse complement strand
GACGAGCAAAACGCGTTTGCCTTCGGCGATGTCGTGCGCGCCATCTCGGACAAGATGATCCGCCGCCATCCGCATGTCTTCGGTGATGCCAAAGCGCGCTCGGCGGGCGCCGTCAAAGGGCTATGGGACGACATCAAGGCGAAGGAAAAAGCGGCGAAGGGCGTCTCCGATACGCCGCGCTCCATTCTCAGCGATATCCCGCCCGCCATGCCGGCGCTGACACGCGCCATCAAGTTGCAGAACAAAGCCGCCAAGGTCGGTTTCGACTGGCCATCGCTTGCCCCCGTCTTCGACAAGCT
Source organism: Hyphomicrobium sp. (assembly GCA_051646145.1). Classification (GTDB taxonomy): domain Bacteria; phylum Pseudomonadota; class Alphaproteobacteria; order Rhizobiales; family Hyphomicrobiaceae; genus Hyphomicrobium_B. The sequence goes on along the minus strand of JBOFCQ010000035.1, from coordinate 13,922 downwards.
GAAGGAAGAGATCGGCGAATTGGAAGAGGCCCTGTCATCCGCATCAGCGACGGCGACAGCGCCTCACACTGATTCCGATCCCGCGCCATCGCACGACGCCATCAAGGAAGAGTTCGGCGATATGCTGTTCGTCATGGCGAACATCGCCCGCCATCTGCATATCGATCCGGAAGATGCGTTACGCGGCGCCAATCAGAAATTCGTGCGCCGCTTCACCCACATCGAAGCGCGCCTTGCCGCGCGCGGCGTGACGCCCGAACGCTCCACGCTTGCCGAAATGGATGCGCTCTGGGACGAAGCAAAAGCGATCGAGAAAGGTACCTGATCGTTAAGGCGCTCTTGCACCTCGCGATCCCGCAGCCCGTCACACTACTATGCCGGCCTTGCGCAGATGGCCGATCATGCGATCTTTCTTTTCCGACGCAACACGCACTTTCAGCGCCACCGCGCCATCGTCTGCCGTTCCACGTTCCAGCACCTCGCCGTTCTCGTAGAGCCAGGCGATCAGCGCGCCTTCGTGTCCGGGAATGGCAAGTGACAGCACTTCATCGCCACGGCCAAGGCGCGCGTCGATGGCGGCGAAGAGTTCATTGAGCCCAGCGCCGGTTACAGCCGACACGAGAACTGGCGGACGCTCGCGACGCCCGCTGTCGTAGCGCAGCTCGGCGGCGCGATCGGCTGAGACAAGGTCGATCTTGTTCCACACTTCGAGAATGGGCGCGTCCGCCCGCGTCACATCGATGCCGAGATCGCCGAGCACCTTCTCCACGTCATGGGCCTGGGCTTCCGTTTCCTCATGCGCAATGTCGCGCACGTGAATGATGAGGTCGGCCTCGATGACTTCTTCCAGCGTGGCGCGGAAGGCGGCGACAAGCATCGTCGGCAGATCGGAAATGAAGCCGACGGTATCGGACAGGATGATGCGGCGCGCGCTCGGCAGCTTCAGTTCGCGCATCGTCGGGTCGAGCGTCGCGAACACCTGATCCATGGCCAGAACGCCGGCGCCCGTGATGCGGTTGAACAGCGTCGACTTGCCGGCGTTCGTATAGCCGACAATGGCCGCAACCGGATACGGCACCTTGCGCCGGCCCTTGCGGTGCAGCTCACGCGTTTTGACGACGTCCTTCAATTCCCGCTTGATGGCATCGATGCGACCTTCAAGCATACGCCGGTCAAGTTCGATCTGGGCTTCGCCGGGACCGCCGAGAAAGCCGCCGCCGCCGCGCTGGCGTTCCAAGTGCGTCCAGGCGCGCACGAGACGGCCCTTCTGATAGGTCAGATGCGCCAGCTCGACTTGCAGCACGCCTTCCCGCGTGCGCGCCCGCGCGCCGAAGATTTCAAGAATAAGCCCGGTGCGATCGACGACCTTGGTGTTCCACGCCTTCTCGAGATTGCGCTGCTGCACCGGCGTCACGATGTGATCGATGACGACGAGCCCGATGTCGTCATCGGCAATGCGCGTGCGCAGTTCCTCGACCTTGCCCGACCCGAGCAATGTTGCCGGGCGCGGTTCCGACAGCGGCACGATCAGCGCGTCGATGATGTTGAGGTCGATGGCGTTGGCGAGGCCGACGGCTTCCGCCAAGCGGTTTTCGGGCGTGTGGATCTGCGGAAAGGGGGCGGCCTTCTCGCCAACACGCACCTGCCGCTTCCACACCGGCACCAGGATCAGCGCCCGTGACGGCGGCGCGCGCGTGTCCTCGCTCATACGGCGGCGGTGCTGCGACGGCGTTGCGTCGTCGGCATCGATATCGTCGTCGTCGCCGGCGGCGGCAGCGGCACTCATTCGCCGGCGCCGTCGCCGTCCTGATCGTTGAGATTGACGGGGCCGCCCGGCATGATCGTCGATATGGCGTGCTTGTAGACGAGCTGTGAGTGGCCGTCGCGGCGCAGCAGAACACAGAAGTTATCGAACCAGCTCACGATACCCTGCAACTTTACGCCGTTGACTAGGAAGATGGTGAGCGGCGTCTTATGCTTCCGGACATAGTTGAGAAAAGTGTCCTGCAAGTTCTGGGCGCGTTCGGCCATTTTTATTGTGCCTTCTTTTGTAGTCTTTTTCGAATTTGTTTTCGGCAAGAGGTCGCGCCGCTAAGACAACCGACATCAAGGTCTTCGCCAGCGACGCGGAAGCAGGATACTCAATTCGCCGTTGATGAAAAGTGCTGCAAATTGCCTGGGTGCCTGAACTTTCGTCTTTAGCGAGCGGAAATTTCAGCAATATGATGAAATCTTTGCCTTAAGCGGCGGCTCACGGGTCCAGGCGTGCCGTCGCCGATGCGTCGGCCATCGATTGCGACGACCGGCATCACGGTGTTGGTCGCAGAGGTAACGAAGGCTTCGCGCGCCGCATACGCTTCCTCGACGGTGAAGGGCCGCTCGTCGAACGCCATGCCGTCCTCGCGCGCCACCGCCAGCGCCGTGGCGCGAGTGACGCCGGCCAGAATGCGCGCGTCCGTCTGTCGGGTGACGAGCCGTCCGTCCGCTGTCACGATCCAGGCGTTGCTCGACGCACCTTCCGTGATGTGCCCGCTGGCATCGACGAGCCAGGCTTCTTTCGCCTGCGCCGCCTTCGCGGCATTCTTCGCCAGCACGGCCGGCAGCAACATCACGGTCTTGATGTCGGAGCGCTGCCAGCGAATATCCGGCATCGTGATGACGCTGATGCCAACTTCAGACAGCGCCGCCATCTTTGACGGCGCTTGCGAGCGCGCGATCACCACCAGGGTCGGCGGCGTATCGGCTGGCGGCAGCGCGAAATCGCGCGCACCAGCGACACCGCGCGTGACTTGTATATAGACGACGCCATCGCGCACATGGTTCTTGGCGCGCGTCGCCGCCACCACATGCGACAGCGCGCGGCGGCTCATCGGCATGGCGATGGCAATTTCACTGAGCGAGCGCTCCAAGCGATCGAGATGGCGCGTCGCATCGACGAGACATCCGCCCTTGACCTCGATCACTTCGTAGATGGCGTCGGCGAATTGAAAGCCGCGATCCTCCACATGCACCGCCGCCTGCGCATAGGGCCGGTAGCTGCCGTTGACGTAGACGATACGGCTCACGAGCGGTCATCCTGGTTGAGTGCGATGCGCCCGATTGAATTGACATCACGCATCGCGATCACGCCGAGCGCACGTCGCTGCTGCGCTGCTCTGACGAGACGCCGAGCGCGCGCAGCTTTCTATGCAGCGCCGAACGCTCCATGCCGACGAACTCGGCGGTGCGCGAGATGTTGCCTCCGAAACGATTGATCTGCGCCAGCAGATATTCGCGCTCGAAGATTTCGCGGGCTTCGCGCAGCGGCAAACTCATCAGATGCTCGGCGCCGCCGTTGACCGGCAGCGGCACGTTCGAGCCGATTTCTTCCGGCAGCATGTCGGCCGTGATGACCGTATTGGCGTCGCCGCCGGCCAGGATCATCAGCCGCTCGATATTGTTGCGCAGTTCGCGCACGTTGCCCGGCCAATCGTGGGCCTGCAGCACGGCGATGGCATCTTCTCCGATGCGGCGCGGCGAAAGGCCAGAGGCTTGCGCGATCTGCGTCACGAAATACTGGATGAGCTCGGGGATGTCCTCGCGCCGTTCGGCAAGGCTCGGCACGCGCAGCGGCACGACATTCAAGCGATGGAACAGATCCTCGCGAAAGCGCCCCTCCTCGATCTCGCGCTCGAGATCGCGGCTCGTCGATGAGACGATGCGCGTGTCGACGGCGACCTTCTGGCTGCCGCCGATACGCATGAATTTCTGTTCGACGAGGACGCGCAGCACCTTGCCCTGCGTCTCCATCGGCATGTCGGCCACTTCGTCGATGTAGAGCGTGCCGGTGTGGGCTTCTTCGAGGGCGCCGACCTTGCGCGGCCCGCCGGTGCGGTCCTCGGTGCCAAACAACTCTTCCTCGACACGGTCAGGCGCCATCGCGGCGGCATTCAAGACCACGAACGGGCTGTCGGCGCGCTGCGATTTCTGGTGCAGCACGCGGGCTGCAAGTTCTTTGCCGGTGCCGGACGACCCGCGAATGAGAATGCGGCTGTTGGTCGGCGCGACGCGATCGATCTGACCCTTGAGCTGGTTGATGGCCGGCGACTTGCCGATCATGTCGGCGGAGACGATCGAGCGCTCCTTCAGCTCTTTCACTTCGCGCTTCAGTTGCGAGGCTTCGAGCGCGCGCAGCGTCACCAGCAGCAGGCGATCCGACTTGAACGGCTTCTCGATGTAATCGTAGGCGCCGCGCTTGATCGCCGTCACCGCCGTCTCGATGTTGCCGTGACCCGAGATGATGACCACGGGCAGATCGGGATAGGCGCGTTTGATGACGGTGAGAACTTCCAATCCGTCGAGGCGGCTGCCCTGCAGCCAGATGTCGAGAATGACGAGATTTGGCCGGCGATCCTCGACCGCCTTCAAGGCTTCGTCGCTGTCGCGCGCAAGCCGCGTGCGATGACCCTCGTCTTCGAGAATGCCCGAAATCAACTCGCGGATATCGGCTTCGTCATCGACGATCAGAATGTCTGCGGCCATCTCACTTGTCCTCTTGGGAGTAGGTTTCTCTGACTTATGACTATTGCGCGGCGATGCGCGCGGGATCGGTTGCGGGAGGCGCCGCGTCCTTGGGCGGCGTCGACGCACGGATAGGCAAACTGATGCGCACCGCGGCGCCCCGCGTGCGTGTTTCCGTCAGCGGCGCGTCGTCGAGCGTCAGCGTGCCGCCGTGCTGCTCGACGATCTTTTGCACGATGGCAAGGCCGAGGCCCGTGCCCTTGGCGCGCGTCGTCACGTAGGGTTCGAGCAGCCGGTTGCGGTTCTGCTTCGGCAGGCCGATGCCGTTGTCCATCACCTCGATGCACACGCGGTCGCTCTGCGGCACCAGCCGCACTTCGATCTGCCCCTTGTAGTCATCCGGCCGCCCTTGCGCTGGCCCATAGCCCTCGATCGCCTCGGCGGCATTCTTGACCAGGTTCGTCATGGCCTGCGAAATCAACCGCGTGTCGAAGCGCAGCACGACCGGCTCTTTCGGCATGTCGAGCTTGAAGTCGATGTCCTTGTGGCCTTCGCGGAACAGCACCACCGGTTCTTGCACCACGAGGCGCACATCGCTGTCGGTCATCTGCGGCGCCGGCATGCGCGCGAACGACGCGAACTCATCGACCATGCTCTTGATCTGACCGGTCTGGCGTTCAATCGTCTGCGTCAGCGTTTCGAACAGCTCGCGATTTTCCGTCACCTGCTTGCCGAACTTGTTGCGCAGGCGCTCGGCTGAAAGTTGTATCGGCGTCAGCGGGTTTTTGATCTCGTGCGCGATGCGGCGCGCCACGTCCGCCCAGGCGCTGGTGCGCTGGGCCTGCACGAGTTCCGAAATATCGTCGAAGGTGACGACAGAGCCGACATCGCCCTCGCCGGCCCGCTCACGCGTGACGCGCACGGCGAACGTGCGCTCATCGTCGCCCACCTGCCGCTGCACTTCGTGCTGGCCCTTGGCCTTGAGTGTTGTCTCTTCCCGCGCGGCAAGCACTGCTGCGAATTCAGGCGCAACCTCGATCAGCGGCCGGCCGATGACGTCGGCGCTCGGCACACCGAGCAGGCGTTCGGCGGAGCGGCTGAGCAGCGTCACGCATCCCGCGCTGTCGAGGCCGATGACGCCGGCCGAGACGCCCGACAGCACCGCTTCGATGAAGTTGCGCCGCTCGCTCAATTGAGCGTTCGTCGTCACCAGCGCGTCCTGCTGCGTCTTCAATTCGCGCGTCATGTGGTTGAACGTTTCCGAGAGGCGCCGCAGATCGCCCTCGCCGCGTTTCTCGGGCAGTTCGATCAGCAGATTGCCGCGCGACACCTGCTGAGCGCCCGCGATCAATCGGCGGATCGGCGCCACGAAACGACCGGCGAACCACATGCCGGCCCAGATGGCGGCCAGCAGCGCCGTTGTCGAAATCATGAAATAGATCAGCCCGTGCGCGATCTTCAATCCGCCCTTCGATTGCCGGAGGCGATTGAATTCGACGACGTTCTGCTCGGTGCGCTGCAAGTGCCCGATCACTTTCGGACTGACGCCGCGCACCACATAGAGAAAACGGCCCGGCATCTTGTCGATGCGCGCGATGGCGCCGACGCGGTAGTTGTCGGTCGGCATCAACAGCGGCACTTGCCCGGCGTCCGCCTGCTTGATGTAGGCGAGCGGCGGCACCACGAACGGCAGCTTTGGATCGTCCATCGCCATGACGACGGGCACGCCGTCGGCGTCGATGACGTAGGCGGCTTGCAGATCGCGCAGACCCGCCTGCCCAATCAGCAGGTTTTGGAAGGCGACCGGATCGTTGACAACCGTCTCAGCCACGCCGTCGATGTCGCGCACCATGTTGACGATGTCGGTGCGGATGATCTTGCCGTGCTCTTCGACGTAGGCGCGCGCGATGTCGTAGGAATTATCGACGATGGCGCGCGTGCGCGCCGAGAACCAGCCGTCGAGGGATCGCGAGAAGGTCGTCGTCGCGGCAATCGCCAACAGGATTGCAGGCAACGCAGCGATGACGGAAAACAGCACGACGATGCGCGTGTGCAGGCGGGCACCCGGAATGCGCTGGCGCCAGGCGTGGATCAGGCCGACCGCCTGCCAGGCGATGACCGCGAACATGGCGAGGATCAACGCGACGTTGATACCGAGTGCCGTCCACACCACTTCGTTGCGCGGCGTGATGGCGGTGAGACCGGTCAGGATCAGGTAGCTGGCCAGTGCCGAGATGATCGACAAAATGACGACCATCAAACCCAGCAGCGACGCCTTGCCGGACGGGTTCAGAGGCGACTCGCCCTCCTCCAGCAGCTTCGCCCGCACGCGCGCCACCGGACCAGCGATGCGCGACTGCATCGCTCCTCCGCCGTCACTGTGGCCGTCGCTCATCGCCATACGCTGGGCTGCCTTACCGTCTGATCTATTTCACAATTGGCCGACTTGCTGAGACAAGGCCAGAGGGTGTTTCGTGCGCCGGCGGCGCGTGCACCGGAGGCACCGAAGCGCCGCCGCCACACCACTTCGTCGATAAAAGCGCCCGAACTGTGACATTTCCGCGACGGGTGTGACGGAGGTGGGGACAAGGCGCGTTCGGGCTTGGTTTTCGGGTCAATTTCCGGCCCCGGCGGTGCGTCGCCTGCGGGCGGATTGAGCGCTTGCAGAACCGCATCATTGGCTGCGCCGCCCGCCCTCAACGGAGCCGCGCTTGTCTCGGCGCCGTCTCGACGCACCTCTATTCCGCGTCTATTCCGCGCCGCGTGCCGACCCGAGCCGCTTCCCCCGGCGCGACGAATTCCCGCGTCGTTGCGCTAGCCCTCGATCGTGCGCAGCACGCGGATATTGAGATCGCGGATACGGGTGCGCAGCGTGTTGCGGTTCAGCCCGAGCAGTTCGGCCGCCCTGATCTGATTGCCCCGCGTCGCGGCGAGCGCGGCGCTGAGCAGCGGCTTTTCAACCTCGCGGATCACACGGTCATAGAGGCCGGGCGGCGGCAGCTCACCGCCGAACGACGAGAAGTAGCGCATGAGGTATGTTTCGACCGCCTCATGCAGCGCGCCGCTGTTGCCCTCGACAGGCTGCTGCGGCGGGGCCGCCGCCATCAGTTCCTGTTCGACGATTTCGCCGGTGATCGTATCTTGCGCGTGCAGGGCGACGAGACGGCGCACCACGTTTTCGAGTTCGCGTACGTTGCCGGGCCAGGGATGCGCCTTCAGCTTATCGATCGCGGAACTCTCGATCGACCGCTGACCCAACCCTTCGCGGCCGGCCTGGCGGAGAAAATGGCGCACGAGATCGCCGATGTCCTCGATGCGCTCGCGCAGCGGCGGCAAGCGCATCGGCACCACGTTCAAGCGGTAGAACAGATCTTCGCGGAACAGGCCCTGCTGGATCTGGGTTTTCAGATCGCGATGCGTGGCGGCAATGATGCGCACGTTGGTCTTGATCGGCGTGCGGCCGCCGACGGTCGTGTACTCGCCCTGCTGCAACACGCGCAGCAAGCGCGTCTGCGCTTCGAGCGGCATGTCGCCGATTTCATCGAGGAACAGCGTGCCGCCCTCGGCCTGTTCGAAGCGGCCGGGCGTGCGCGTTTGCGCGCCGGTGAAGGCGCCCTTCTCGTGGCCGAAGAGTTCGCTCTCGATCAACTCGCGCGGAATGGCGGCCATGTTGATGGCAACGAATGGTCCCTGCCGGCGCTTACCGAAATCATGCAGCACGCGCGCGACCAGTTCCTTGCCGGTACCGCTCTCGCCCGTGATCATGACGGTGAGATCGGTCTGCGTCAGGCGCGCAAGGATGCGATAAATTTCCTGCATCGGCGGCGAGCGGCCGATCAACGGCAATTCATCGCTGTCGCTCTCGCTCGCCTGCGGCTGGCGCTTGCGGCCGGGATCGGACAAGGCGCGCGATACGACCGCGACGACCTCGTTGAGATCGAACGGCTTCGGCAGATATTCGAACGCGCCCTTCTCGGCCGCCGTCAGCGCCGTCATCAGCGTATTCTGCGCGCTCATGACGATGATCGGCAGATCGGGCCTAAGCTTCTTGATGCGCGGGATCAGATCGAAGGCGTTCTCGTCCGGCATCACGACGTCAGTGATGACGACATCACCCTCGCCCTGGCTGACCCAGCGCCAGAGCGTGGCCGCGTTGCCGGTCGCGCGCGGAGCGTAACCCGCACGCGCGAGAGCCTGATTGAGCACCGTCCGGATGGCGGTGTCGTCGTCAGCGATGAGCACTGTGCCGCGCGCCATGGATATCCTTTAGCGAGGTTGCGGAGTTGGAGATCGCGGCCGTTCCTGCATGGGAAGCAGCACGCGGAAAATCGTTCGTTTGGCTTCGCTTTCGCATTCGATGATGCCGCCGTGGTCGGACACGATCTTGGCGACCAGCGCCAGGCCGAGGCCGGTGCCGGATATCTTGGTGGTGACGAAGGGATCGAAGAGATGCGGCTTCATGTGCTCGGCAATGCCGGGCCCGTTGTCTTCGATCTGGATCATCAGCGGCAGGCCGATGCGCGCATCGGCGCCCGGCACAACGAGGCGGACGCCCGGACGGAATGCGGTTTGCAGCACGATGCGGCCTTGCTCGCGGCCACTGCCGATGGCTTCGGCGGCGTTCTTCACGAGATTGAGAAACGCTTGCACCAGCTTGTCGCGATTGCCAAGCACCGGCGGCAGTGAGGGGTCGTAATCCTCGACGAAGCGAATGCCGCGCCCAAAGCCCGTTTCCGAAATCTTGCGCACGTGGTGCAGCACGTCGTGAATGTTGACCGCTTCCTTCGAGATCGGCCGTTCATCGCCGAACACTTCCATGCGGTCGACGAGTTTGCGGATGCGCTCCGTCTCCGAGCAGATGAGCTGGGTCAGCACACGGTCTTCATCGGAAAGACCGGGCTCGAGCAGTTGCGCGGCGCCACGAATACCGGAGAGCGGGTTCTTGATCTCGTGCGCCAGCACGCCCGCCATGCCTGACACCGAGCGCGCGGCGGCGCGATGCGTCATCTGCCGTTCGATCATCTGCGCCATCGAGCGCTGCTGCAGCATGAGGAAAATGCGCGTCGGATTTTCCGGCATCGGTCCGGCGTAGAGATCGACGAGCTTCGTGCCTGAGAAGCGCGGCGTCGCCACTTCGATGCCGTACTCGTTGACGGTCGCGCCCGTGTTCTGAACCTGTTCGATGACCGCGAGCAACGGACAGCCGAAGGCCACCACGTCGCGCACATTGGTGCGTTTCAAGACCGGCGCGCTCGTCGAGAAAAAGCTTTCGGCCGCCGCATTGGCAAACACGATGGCGTTGTCGGCCGAGATCAGCAGAATGGGATGTGGCAGCGCCGCGAGCAGCGCCTCCGCGTCGATTTCGGATTGCACGGGTGAGACAGCACGCGGCGGCGCGGACACGTGTGCGCTCGGTGCGGGCACGGCGGCGGTCGCCGCGACGGGCACGTTCACTGCGCTTGCTGCCTTGGCATCGGTAGATGCGCGCGTCTTCGTAGACTTGCCGCTCATGCCGCGATCCGATCATGGGTGTCGTAGAAGCTGGCGAGGCCGCCGAGCAGCCGGTTCGGGTCATCCTCGGTGCACAGCCGCTGCCGCCAAGATTTGACGACGTTCTCGGCCGCGCCGCTCGACACCAGATACCAGCCGACGTGCTTGCGCGCGTTCTTCAAGCCGAGTGCACGGCCATAGAGCCGCAGCATGCCATCGACATGTTCGATGGCGATTTGGCCCTGTGTTGCGATCGGCGGCGGACCGGTGTCGCGGCCGGTTGCAAGAAACTGCGCGATCTGTCCCGGCAGCCACGGCGCGCCATAGGCGCCGCGTCCGACCATCACGCCCCGCGCGCCCGACGCCGCGAGTGCGCCAGCAGCATCTGTCGGTGTCAGGATATCGCCGTTGACGAGAACCGGCACTTTGACGGCCTCGACCACGGGACGCACGGCGGCCCAGTCGGCTTTGCCTTTGAAGAACTGGCAGCGTGTGCGGCCGTGCACGGTGATGAGGCGCACGCCTTCACTTTCCGCACGGCGCGCCAAATCCGGCGCATTGAGCGAACTTTTATCCCAGCCGAGACGCATCTTCAGCGTCACCGGAACGGACACCGCACCAACGACCGCGCGGATCAGCGACTGCGCATGATCGAGATCGCGCATCAGCGCCGAGCCGCAGAGCTTGCCCGTCACTTCGCGCGCCGGACAGCCCATGTTGATATCGACGACGCTCGCGCCCTTGGCCTCGGCGACGCGTGCGCCCTCCGCCATCCAATGCGCTTCGCGGCCGGCGAGTTGTATGACGAAGGGCGCCAGATGGCGGCCTTCCGCCCGGCGCAGAATGTGCGGGCGTTCGCGCGCCAGTTCTTCGCCTGCAATCATTTCGGACACGACGAGGCCCGCGCCCAATCGATGAGCGAGTTCGCGGAACGGCAGATCGCTAACGCCGGACATCGGCGCCAGCGCCACTGGATTCGCGGCAGCGATGACGCCCAGCGCCCCGGACATGGGAACAGTCTCAGTCATTCAGTGCTCTAATTTGCAGCAGCATCGATGGGTGCCTTACTCTTAAGCAGCATAGGAGTCCAAATTACATTTCGCAAGCGCTAACAACAGCCTTTTCCAGTTGCCCATTTGCCGCGCCATGGCTTAACCGTCCACGGTCTGGCCGGCATGCGGATGTCGCGGCAACGTGCCCTGGCCGACACTGGCTGACCCTGGCCGACCTTGGCCGACCGGTCTGGAGGCGACTATGCGTATCGCAGCTTTGATCGTCGCCGCCGGACGCGGCTCCCGCGCGGGGGGCGCCCTGCCCAAGCAATACGCGGCGCTCGGCCGTGGCACGGTGCTGTCGCGCGCCGTCCAGGCGTTCGCCGAGCAGGCTCAGATCGCCGACGTGCGTGTTGTCATTCATGGCGATGACCGCGCTTTGTATGAAGCGTCACTAGCGCCCGGTACGCGCGCGCTCGGCCCGCCGATCATCGGTGGCGCGACGCGCCAGCAATCGGTGCTGGCCGGGCTCGAGGCTCTCGCTGCCGCGACGCCGCCCGACATCGTGCTCATTCATGATGCCGCCCGGCCGTTCGTCGCGCCCGACGTTATCGCCCGCGTCATCGATGCGGCGCGATCGCACGGCGGCGCCATCGCAGCCGAACCGCTCGCCGATACGCTGAAGCGCGCCAGCGCCGATGGCACCATCGCAGCGACGCTCGAACGCGATGGCTTGTGGCGCGCACAAACGCCGCAAGGCTTTCGCTTCGCCGATATATACGATGCGCATCGGCGTGCGGCGGCGGCCGGTCTCACAACACTGACGGATGATGCCGCGATCGCCGAATGGGCCGGACTGCCGACTGCGCTCGTCACCGGTTCCGCGCGCAACGTCAAAATCACAACGCCCGAGGATCTCGCCATGGCCGAATACGCGTCGTCAGGCAGCGCTCCCATGGAGGCGCGCATCGGCAGCGGATTTGATGTGCACCGTTTCAAAGCCGGCGATCATGTCTGGCTCGGCGGCGTTCGCATCGCCCATACCCACGGCGTTGACGGCCACTCCGACGCCGACGTTGTGCTGCATGCATTGACCGACGCGCTGCTCGGCGCCATCGCCGACGGCGACATCGGCCAGCACTTCCCGCCGTCGAACGCCCGATGGAAAGGTGCGGCGTCGCACATTTTCGTGACGTTCGCCCGCGATCGCGTGGCGGCGCTGGGCGGCCGCATCGTCAACGTCGACGTGACCATTCTTAGCGAAGCACCGAAGGTCGGACCACACCGCGCCGCCATGCAGGCGGCCATCGCCGGCATGCTCGGCATCGCGGCAAACCGCATCGGCATCAAGGCGACGACGATGGAACAACTTGGCGCATTGGGACGCGGCGAAGGATTGGCGGCCATGGTCAGCGCCAGCGTCATGGTGCCCGCGGATGCGTGATGACCCGGTAGACGCCCATGACACGCCGCCATCGGCCTTGCGCCGCACGCTGGCAGCCGTCGCGGCACTCAATCTTGGCTATTTCGGCATCGAGTTTGCCGTGGCACTCGCCATCGGCTCGGTGGCGCTCTTCGCCGACAGTGTCGACTTTCTCGAAGACGCGTCGGTCAACATTCTGATCCTGATCGGATTGGGTTGGAGCCTTGCCGCGCGCGCCCGTCTCGGCATGGCGCTGGCTGCCATTCTGCTCGTACCCGCACTTGCGACACTGGTTACGGCGTATCAGAATTTTGCGAGCGGCAATCTGCCGGACTATGCGCCGTTGACGTTGGCGGGCCTCGGTGCGCTCCTCGTCAACGCCACGTGCGCCTGGCTGCTGGCCCGCGTGCGCACGGCGGGCGGCAGCCTGACCCGCGCCGCGTTCCTCTCGGCGCGCAACGATGTCGCCGCCAACATCGCCATCATCATCGCCGGCGGTCTGACCGCGATCACCGCGTCGCCCTGGCCGGATCTCGTCACCGGCCTCGCCATCGCCGCCATGAATGCCGACGCCGCGCGAGAAGTTTATGAGGCCGCGCGCGACGAGCACGCCGCAGCGAAGGCGTGATTGTGAAACCGCCGCTCGGCATGGCGCCCACGCCTCCACGCCCGCAGTTGCCCAACGGCCACTGACGAGCCGTTGACCCACAAGCCAGAATCGCGGCAATCAAGAGGTCAGTGGTTGTATTGCCACGACCAATGCGGGAGCCGACATGAATATTATGCCCCAGAACCTTGACCGCAGACCGTCCGACACGGCGATCATCGACATCGCCGAAGCGACATCGGAAACGTGTCTCGCAACCCGCGTCCGCCAGTTGTCGCGTATCATCACGCGCGTCTACGACGATGCCTTGCGCCCACTCGGCATCACCGCCAGCCAGTACACACTGCTGGCGCAGTTGGCCTCACGTGATGGCATTACGGCCGTCGAGATCGGACACGACCTCGACATCGAGAAGTCGACGTTGTCGCGCAACCTGAAGCGCCTGCTCGCGCTTGGCCACATCATCATGGATCCGCCCGCCGGCCGCCGCGGCCGAGGCCTGCACCTTACGCCCAAGGGTCAGGCCGTGCTGAAGGATGCCTATCCGATCTGGCTCGACGCGCAGAAGAAGACGGTCGGGGTCATGGGCTCCGATAGTCGCTCTGTCCTCGACGGCCTGCTGACGCACGCCGAACGTCTGGTGGCGGCCTGATCAGCCGGGCCGTTTGCAAAATATCCTCTCTCTAGATAGCTTTACCGGGGAGCGCTTCGCCCAAGCGCTCCCCGAAGTTTTTCGGGCGCTGGCGTTCGCGTCACTCAGAATAAATGATCTGAATTGAAGACCTGATTTTCGATTGGCCGCGCACGAACGGCGCATCGCCCGCAAGTGGATCAGATCGCGTGATGTTCCCCGACCACCTGACGGCCGACGCGGAACAGCTTCTCGCTATGTTGCGCGCCAAGGCGTTGA
>JBOFCQ010000024.1:0-2760 GCA_051646145.1 Hyphomicrobium sp. | reverse complement strand
ACTGCGAGGACGCCGACGTCACGCGCTTCCTCAAATTGTTCACGACGCTGGATCTCGCCGAGATCGCGAAGCTTGCAAGTCTGACCGGCGCCGATGTCAACGAAGCCAAGAAAGTTCTGGCGACGGAAGCAACGGCCCTTATTCACGGCCGCGATAAAGCCGAGGCGGCGGCCGCGACCGCGCGCAAGACTTTCGAGCAGGGCACACTCGCCGCCGATCTGCCGACGGTGGACGTGCCGCATGCCGACTTCGCTGCCGGCGTCGGTGTTCTCGCGGCGTTCGTCAAGGCCGGGCTCGTCGCATCAAACAGCGAAGCGCGGCGGCAAGTGCAGGGCGGCGGGCTCAGGATCAACGATCAGGTCGTCAAGGACGACAAGGTCGTCGTGTCGACGGCCGACGTCACGGCCGAGGGTGTCGTCAAGCTGTCGCTTGGCAAGAAACGTCACGTGCTGCTGAAGCCGGTTTGAGCGGTGACGGGCTGGCGTGCAAAACTTTCGCTTGGCCGCGGGATCGTCGCGCTTAGCCCTTCGGCGACTGATGGCAAATCTGCCGGCAGCTAATTGCGTCGCGGCGACGTCGTCGACGACCACCCGTCGATACCATCAGCCGTGCTATCGGCAGCCTTAGCGCCCTTCTTCGGCGCTGGCGGCGGCTCGACGAAGACCGGCGGACCCGATTGCGCGGCGGCATCTTCCGACTTCGCGCCCTTCTTCGGTTTCGGCTGAGGCTCGACAAACACCGGCGGCGCGGCGGGCGGCGCATTGGCGCGCACGCGCTCTTCGACCGGCTTCGCCGGCGCGCGATCCTCACGCACCTGCACCTTGGGATTTGCGGTCGTCATCTGGAACATTTCGCGGAAGATGCCCGGCGCAACCAGCGACAGCGGATTGACGATGACCTGCGGGTCGGAAAGCGGCCCCTGCACCGCGAACGTGATACCGAACACGCCTTCGCCGTGCGTGCCGGAAATCAACTGACCGAGCACGGGAATGCCGCCGAGCGCGCTGTTGAGACCTTGCAGCGGAATGTACGTGCCGCCGAGATTGAGGCGGCGCACCTTGAAATCGACCTTGCCGCGCAGATTGGCGCCGAGCAACGGCCCCTTCAGGTAGGAATCTTCCAGCACGAACTGGCCATAGCCAATCGAGAACGGCGCGCGCAGACGATCGAAATTGAAAACTTCGCGCGTCACGTTGCGGCGGCCCTGAATGGCCGGCCGTCCCTGATCGGCACTGCCGACAACCTCGCTGACGATCGGATCGCCGAGCACTTTGAAATCCTCGACCCACAGAATGCCGGTCTTTTCGGCCGGCCCCTTGCCATCGAGATTGACTTCGAGTTTCAGCCGTCCGCCCTGAACGTTGGGATAGAAATCGAGAAGCTTCATAGTTGTGCCGGCGTCGGTCGAGTCGGCGAGCAACCGGCGTCCGTTCTGCGCCTTGCCATCGAGCACGGCGGCGAGCGGCGCACCGCCATCGAGCATGCCGCGGGCATCGAGGTTGACGAGACGCTCTCCGCGCGAACCAAGTTTCAGCTTCAATCCGCGCAGCGAGATATCGGAGTGCCCGATCACGTTGTCGATGCTCGCATTGAGATCGATGCCGGCCGCCGGCTTTTGCGGCTTGGCTTTTTGCGTGTCGCCGACGGAGAACAAGGACTTGAAGAAGTCGCGGCCATCAAACGTTGTGCCCTGCGCCTTGATGGCCCAAACGCCATCGCCCCCGCGCGTGCCCTGCAATTGCAGCCGCGACACAACGTTGAGCGTGAATTCCGGGAAGAAGAATTCCTTCATCTTGTTGTCGGCGCCGATGCCGACCCAGCCTTCGACCGCGATGTCGTCGCCCGCAAGCTTGAAATTCTGCAACTCGGTCTTGTGGTTCTTGCCGGTCGCGATATCGGTTTCGAGCGTTGCGGCGCGGCCCGGCGCCTTTTTCCAGGCGATCTGCTCGATCTCAAGCTCGGCACCCGTCAAATCGGCTTTGAGCTTGATGTTGGGTTCGGCGCGCGGGCCCTTCTGCACCGTCACTTCAACCGGCACGGTGCCGTGCACGAGATCGTTGATGTCGAGTCCCAACTGATTGCGATCGGTCGCATCGAGATCCGCCGTGATCTTCAGCGGCGGCTGCTCCTCGGCGCTGGCATTGAGAACGCGCTGGCCTGCGATTTTCGCCGGCACGCCGTTGACGATCAAATCGCCCTTGGCGTCGAGCGCCGTCTCGTTCAGATCGAGCGCGAGCGTGAAGCCTTGGATGTCGAACTGGCCGCCGACCTTGCCGAAGCGGCCATCGGCGATCTTGGCCTTGCCGCCAACGGCCACATCCTCGATCCGCAGATGCGAAATCAGCGGCAGCTTGATGGACATCTGCGCATCGACTTTGCCATCGGCGGCCTTGGGGAACGGCGCCGCCGCTTTGATGGCGGCGATCGGCAACGTTTCGAGCGCTTCGAGAAAAGGCGCCAGGCCAGCCTGCACATTGAACGAGATTTCGCTATCCGGACGCGGACCGATGACGTCGCCGGCTTTCAGCGATCCGCCTTTGATCGGCACCTTGCGATTGCCGGGCAGCAGCGCAAACGCTTCGGGGATGGCGATGTCGAGCGCATTGTTATCGAGCGTGACTGTCGCGCGCGGCGCCGTGATCGGCACCATGCCGTCGAGCGGCACGACGGTGCTTTCGCCAATGTCGAGTAAGCCAGAGAGCCGCTCGACCGGCGCACCGGTCGCATCACTCGCCGCCGCGCTCGCACCGGCGTTCACAC
>JBOFCQ010000023.1:0-2119 GCA_051646145.1 Hyphomicrobium sp. | reverse complement strand
GACGACCTGAAATTTCGTGTCGGCCGCCATGGGAATGTCGCGGAACGTGCAATGCGATTTGCCGGTGCACGCGCCGGCACTGTCGCCGATGGTGTTCTTGACGCTGAGCGCGTCGGCCTTGGGAACGGCGCGTGCCTTTACGCCGCTGCCGGCCGACACGTAACAGGTATCGCTGAAGCACAGGATCGGGTCGGCCGTGCCCTTGGCGGCATCGGCGCCCTGACCGGCACCCGTCAGCACGACGAGCACGGTTGCCGTTGCGGCGCTGGACTTGGCGGGTGCGGCGGCGGTCGCCTCCGCAACGACGGCCTTGGCCGGGGCCGGCGTGTTTGCGGGAGAGGGAGCGGCGACGGCGGGCGGTGATGCGCTCGCTGGCGGCGTGGCAACGGCGGCCGCCTTCGGTGCTGGTGGAGCCGTCACAGCCGGCGCGGCGGGTGCCGTTGTTGCCGGCGGGACTGCGGTCTTCAACTCGGGCGCGGCGGCCGCCTTCGACGGCGCAGGCGCAGCGGGCGCAGGCACCGGCTCGGCAGCAGCAGCTTTGGCGGGTTGCGGTGTCGCTGTCGGCGCGGCCGGTGTGGACGGCGCGGCGTTAGTCAGTGCCGCAGGCGTGGCTGTCACGGGCGCGGCTGGCGCGGTCGCCTTGGTCGCGGGTTTGCCGGTCGCCTCAGCGGCTTGCGGCTTGCGGGCCGCATCGGCCGGAACTGACGGCGCCGTTGCCTTGCGTCGGGCCTCGGCTTCGGTGCGGGCTTCGTCCAGCATCTGCTGCTCGTAGGCTGCATCGGGCTTCGTTGCGCGCTTGGCTTCGTCGCTCGCGAACTTCTCGGCGATGGCGTGCGCTGGATTGGCAGCAGCCTTATCCGCCGCCGTGGCCAACGACACGCCCAAACACAAGGAAAAGCCGAGAGCCGCCCAACCGGCCGCATGGATAAGTGCCCGCATTTCACCCTCTTTGCGCGTGTCGCGCCTGGACCGGCGTTTGCCGCCATCCCAAGCCGACCGCTGACCGTCCTTGTGCCCTGACAAAATGAACCCTGTATCGCGTGCCCGACGGCCTCCGCCGGGCAGCGCGTCTCTTTCTCTGCCTCGACATTCGGGCCGAAACATGAGGCGCACCGGGTGCGGGCATACAAAATCTGTCAGGCCCCGTCAGCAAGCAGCGCGGCCAAACCTTCGCGGTAGGTCGGGTAGCGCAATACAACCTCAAGTTCGCGCTTCATGCGCGCGTTGCCGACACGCTTGCTCTCGGAATAGAAGCTGCGCGTCATGTCCGAGAGGTCGGCGGTGGCGAAGTCGAGGGCGGGCGGAAGCTCCGCGCCGATGAGGCGCGCCGCGTGCTCGATCACCGTCTGCGGCGGCGCGGGTTCGTCGTCGGTGATATTGAACACGTCGGAGAGCGCGTCGCCTCGGTCGGCCTTCACGATGGCCGCATGTACGGCAGCGGCGATATCGTCGACGTGGGCGCGGTTGAACACCTGTCCGGGTTTGACGATGCGCCGCGCGCTGCCGTCGCGCACATCATCGAGCACGCTGCGGCCAGGACCGTAGATCCCCGGCAGACGAAAGACCGCGACGCGTTTGCCGTGCGCATGGGCAAGCCGACGCCAGTCGTTCTCGGCATTGAGGCGGCGCTGGCCGCGGATCGAGCCCGGCACGGCCGGTGTCTCTTCGTCGACCCACCCGCCGGCCGCGTCGCCATAGACGCCGATGGTCGAGAAATAGCCGATCCACGATACGGCCGGGCTTGCCGCGATGTCGGCGCCGTGGTGGCGATATGCCGGGTCGCCATCGCCCGCAGGCGGGATCGACATCAACACGTGCGTTGCCGTCGCCAGCGCCGCCGCGACGTCGGCATGGGCGGCGCTGCCGTTAAATAGCAAACCCTGTGCCCCGATGCTGGAAAGCTTTTGCACGCCATCGGGCGAGGTCGCGGTGCCGGAGACCGTCCACATCGACGGATCGAGACGTTGCACGAGTGCGCGGGCGCAGTAGCCAAGGCCGAAGCAGAACAGATGTTTCATGCGCGCGTCGCCGTCTCCGATGCCAGCCATTCGTGTTTTACTGCGTCGTCATGTTCGCGCGGCATGTGGGCGGCGCGCAAGCGCGCGAGATGGTCACGGTC
>JBOFCQ010000017.1:0-6636 GCA_051646145.1 Hyphomicrobium sp. | reverse complement strand
GATTGATCGACGAGTTCCGCCGCGCTCTGCGACGTGATCGCTTCCAATTCGTCCATCAGCTTTGCTTGCGCGGGAACCGCGTGACGCACGTAGTCGATCTGGCCCTGCAGCAGCGGCCCAAAGTGCAGATTGCTGTCGTACGCCTTGATCGTCTCGCCTTTAGCAAGCAGCGCCGCCATGACTTCGAGCGTCGGGCTTTCGCGCATGTCGTCGGTGCCCGGCTTGAACGTGACGCCGAGAAACCCGATGCGCTTGCCGGCGAACGGCTGCAGAAGATTGACGGCTTCCGCGATGTGGCGCGAATTGGTGACCGTCAGGCTATCGATCAGTGGTACGTCAACGCCCATCTGCTTGGCGATATGGCTGACCGCGCGCACTTCTTTCGGCAGGCACGAGCCGCCGAATGCGAAGCCGGGCTTCAGATAATATGGCGACAGATTGAGCTTCAGATCCTTGACGAAGATGTTCATGACGTCGTGGCTGTCGATATCGAGCTTCTTGCACAGGCGGCCCACTTCGTTGCCGAAGGCGACCTTCGTGGCGTGCCAGACATTGTCGACGTATTTGACCATCTCGGCCGCTTCGATAGACGTGAAAATCACGTTCTTATCGACGGCGCCGTAGATCGCCGTCACCGTGTCCTCGGCGCGCTTGTCGGATGCGCCAACGACCGTCTTCGGCGGCGCAAAGAAATCCGCGACCGCCACGCCTTCGCGCAGGAACTCGGGATTGAAGCACACGCCGAAATCGCGGCCGAGCTTCTTGCCGGACGCCATCTCGACTTCAGGGACAACGACGTCGAGCGTCGTGCCCGGCGGCACCGAGCAGCGCAGCACCACGACGTGATAATCGGATTTCATGGCGATCGCCTGGCCGATGGCGCGGCTCGCCTGACGCACATATGTAAAATCGCAACCGCCGTCTTTCGACGTCGGCGTGCCGACGGAAAGGAACGTCACGTTGGTTTCGAGAACGGCGGCCACCAGGTTCTGCGTTGCCGTGATGTGGCCGGTCTTCACGCCGTCCTGCAGCAGGTCTCCAAGGCGCTCCTCGACGATCGGCGAACGCCCCTCGCTGATCGCCTGTACCTTCTCGCGGCTGACGTCGACGCCGACCATGCGGAAGCCGAGATGCGACAGGCACGCCATCGACACCGCGCCGACGTAGCCAAGCCCGATGACGCTGATTGCCGGCTTCTCCGCCTCGACGGCGATCTCGACCGAGTTCTCAGCCGACACATAGTCACGCGTCCGCGCAACCACGGAACTTTCGAAATTCATTTTGACGCTCCCACACGCGGGTTTTCCCGCTTCTCCGCACCTCGCGATCGAGACCTGCTCAGAGCGATATGGCGATCCCTTTTCCCGCCGCATCGCTTCGAGGCCTTGCGATGGATGTCGCTGCCACGACGTCCACCATTCTCAATTCGCTGAAGTTTAGAGTGCCTGAGAAACGTCGTTTTCAGCTGAAATTGGTCGCTACAATTTTATCGAATTGGGCCGGAGAATATGACTTGAACGAAGCTGAAAGTCGGCACTGTCAGTAACTTTGTGTAAATCATCACGATAAGAAATAGTGCGCCGAATGAAAGCGTTGTCAGATAGAACGCCATCGCCTCGCGCAGCACGGCCGCCCAGCCATCACCCGAGAAACCGGCCTTCTGGTTGCCGCGGTTTGCCCATTTCTGCTTTGCAAGCCGCCATTGCATGTAAACTTTGACGCCGGCGTTCAAGAGCTGATTGGCATATAGCGTCCATACGAAATTCAGATCGACCTGCCGCGCATAGAGGAAGAGCACCATCGACAGCATCATGCGCGTCACGGCGATATAGATGGCGTAGGCCATAATGAATCCGAAACCATATTTGATGGTTCCGGCCATCGCGACCATCGGGCTGAACAGCATGGTCCACATCGCGAGGCGCTGATCGACGCAGCACCACCAGATGAAGAATGGCATGCGCCGCGGTCCGAGCAGAATGGCGCGATAGCCGTTGCGCAGCATGTTGCCGGACCAGCGCCGCAGGTTTTCGACCATGCGCTGATAGCCCGATCCGTCGACCACTTCGATCGTGGTGCCGACGGCATCCGGCACATAAGTCATCTTCACGCCGCGCTTCAGCAGCGTGTACCAGGTGCTCTTATCGTCGCCCGAGAGGAAGCGGAACGTGCCCCACAACCAGTGCTGAAGGAAGTCCGCCTCCTGCAACCTAATGAATTCTTCTGTCACGATGTGCGTGCCGCGAAACACCGAGCAGCGGCCGGTCAGCGTCAGCACGCGGTTGGAAAGCGCATGGCTCTGCATGGCGAGACGGCGTTGCGCAAAGCGCATATTCAGCCAGGATTGCATCCACCACGGACCCTGCACCATGACGTGCTCGTCGGTCGTCAGCGCGTGCAAATCCGGATCGAGCGCGAACAGCGGAAAGGTTTTGCGCACGACGCCGGGATGCAGAACGAAGTCGCCGTCCATGAAGATGACGATGTCGTCCTTGCCGATGCCCATGCGCGACATGGCGCGCAGGATGAGCGCGATTGCGACGCGCTTGCCCGGCTGGTTCTGGCGGATGATGCGCAGCGTGATGTCGCAATCGTCCCCAACGAGCTTCAGATGGCGGGCGATCTTCTGTTCGTCTTCGAGTTCGGACGAGCCGAGCCAGATGGTGGCCGGCACGCCCGCCTCGCGAATTTCGGCAACGAGCGAGCGGATGACCGCTTCCGAGATTTCGCGATGCTCGCGAAACGTCGTCATCTGAATGTGGATATGGCGCGGCCGCCAGCCGGACTGCCAGATGGCCGCGGCACGGTCGCGCATACGCGGGTACGTGATCTTTTCGAAGATCTTGGCGCGCGCAAAATGGTTGGCCCACCACAGATAGCGCCAGATGCCGAGCACGCCCATGGCATAGACGATTTCGTTGTTCTCGCTGTCCCAGATCTGGTTCGGAATAACCGACACCAGGACGAGGCAAACCGCGAAATAGGTGAGGATCTTGATTTGAACGAGCGGCGACCACTTGACGGCGCGCGGCAGCGGCACGGCCGGATCGATCAGATCGATCGCAGTCAGTGCCCGCATGCCGCCCGGCACGCTCACAGCGCCACCGCGAACTTGTTCTTGATTTTCGCCAGCAGAGAATTGGTCGTGCGCTGCTCGAAGACGACGACGACCGGCAATCCGGCGCGATACCGTTCGAAATCGGCGACCTTGTCGGGGTCGGCGAAGGTCAGCGTGATTTTCGCCGAGCGATCCGATGCGCCGCGCCAGCCATATCCGGGCGCCTGGCGCTGATCCTGCTCTTTCAAAAAGCCGGTTGTGCGATCGATCGAGCTGACAACACCTTTCATGCTTTCACCCAGCGCCGGGATGAAGAGCACGGCCTCGTCTCCAAGGCCGACTTTCAGGATTTCGTCCTGATTGAGGAACGCAGTGACATGGCGGTTGCGGCGCTGTTCGATGATGGCGACGGTATCGCCTTTGCGCACGCTGGCGCGATCGAACCGCGGCAGCTCCAGCACGGTGCCATCGAAGGGCGCGACGGCCGACGTGCGATGGCGCTGCTTGGCGAAGGACTGGCGCTTTTCCTCGGCAAGATGCACTTCGTGCTCGGCGAGACGAACCTGTGCCTCGACGTCGCCGGCCTGGCCGACGATGTTGTCGCCGGTATAGAGGCGGCGGCCGATGTTCTGATCGGCAAGCTCGAGGCGTGACGACAGTTCGATGCGCCGGCTCTCGGTGGCGCTGCGCAGAGCGATGACCTGCTTGTGAACTTCGTCGAGCTTGCTCTCGGTGGTGAAGCCCTTGTCGAAGATCTGCTTCAGCCGGCCGAATTGCTGTTCGGCAAGCTTCAACTGATCCTGCAGGCCTTGAAGTTCGACCTTGCTCTGCTTGACGTTCTTCATCTCGACCGTCGCGAAGCCCTTGAGCTTGTCGAGTTCCTCGGCATGGCGCTGCTTGAGATAGACAAGCTGCGCCTGGCGCTCTTTGACCGCGATGTCGGCGAGTTCCATGTCGCGCTCGAGCGCGTTGTCGATGAGTTCGGCGACAACCTCGCCAGCTTTCACCTCGTCGCCCGGCTTCAGACCGGTCAACTGCACTTGCCCGTCGACCTGGGCGCGCACGATCTCTACGGGCGCCGAGATGACGGCCGTCTGGATTTCCATGCGGAAGAAGTTGGCGTAGCCGAGCAGCCCGGCGTAACCGAAGACGACCATGCCAATGGCGGCATAGACGCCGGTCATGACCACGGTCTTCATCGGCCAGCGACGCACCGGCATGTTGGCCGGCACCGACTTGACGTCGGGCGCGAGTTTGGCGGGCGTCACCGGCACGTCGATGCGCTGGATCGTGTCCTCGACGTCGGACATCGAACCGCGCACCAACTCCTCGATGAAGTGCTGCATCAGTTCGCGTTCGCGCTCACCGATTTCGGTGTAGCGGACGGCGATCATTTTGCTTTCGGGATTGGTGCGGACAACTTCGGCTTTGATGTCGAAGGAGACATCGAAGCCCTGGAACGGCAGGGTCAGTTGGAAGCCGTGTTCGCTGCCGGCCATGGGCAGGTCGCCGGGATAGCCGTCGAGGCGCAAACCGCCGAGCGACCAATCGGTCGCGCGAAGGTTCTCGCTCCCCACTCTGACGAAGAGTGGCGCCGTGACCCTGTGGTGCCGCCGCTGGTCTGGCCGCTCCCGCTTGATCTTGACCGCCATTGCCCACTAATCCGCATGCATACAGATGCGCGCCCGGAGGTCCGGGCACACTGACCTTTGTATGTCGCATGACTAGGTTAACAACGCGTTCGTACCTTATGCCTTAGCAAGCGGAAATGACTTGGCTTTCTAAGTCGGACGGACGGGTAGAATTTTGCCCGGATTGAGAATTCCGTTGGGGTCCAGCGCTGTTTTGATGGCGCACATGACGTCAACGCCCGGGCCATGTTCCGCATACATATATTTCCGCTTACCTTGCCCGATGCCGTGTTCGCCGGTGGCGGTACCTTGCAGGCGCAACGCGCGCGTGACGAGACGGTCGAGGAAGGCTTCGACGGCGTGGCGCTCGGCGGCGCTCGACCCGTCGAAAGAGACGATTGCGTGAAAATTGCCGTCACCGACGTGTCCGACGATGGGCGCGATAAGGCCCGACCGCGCGACATCGTCCGCCGTTTCCGAGACGGCCTCCGCCAGATGGGATAGCGGCACGGCGACGTCGGTGACGATCACCTCGCGACCTGGCCAATGGGCTTTGACCGCCCACAGCGCATCGTGACGGGCCTTCCAGAGCGCGCGCCGGCCGTCGTCGTCGGTGGCCGAGCGCACGCCCGTGCCGCCCTCGTCGGCCGCCAATTGCTCGAATGTTTGCAGATCCTTGGCGCAACTCTCGGCCGATCCGTGGAACTCGAGAAAGAGTGTTGGGCATTCCGGCAGGCCCAATTTGGCGTGCGCATTGACGGCGGCGAGCGTGGCGGGGTCGAGCAATTCGATCCGTGCCAGCGACAATCCGCATTGCATCGCCTGCGTAACGGTGCGGCACGCGCCGGCCAGGGTCTCGAAGGGAGCCACCGCCGCCAGGACGGTCTCGGGCACGCCATACAGCTTCACCGTGACTTCGGTGATGAGGCCGAGCGTGCCCTCCGACCCGACCAGCAGGCGCGTCAAATCATAGCCGGCTGAGGATTTGCGGGCCCTGCCGGCGGTTTTCACAACGTCGCCGTTGGCCATGACAGCCGTCAAGCTGACCACATTTTCGCGCATCGACCCATAACGTACGGTTGTGGTGCCGGACGCGCGGGTTGCAGTCATGCCGCCAAGCGTTGCCGATGACGTGCCGGGATCGACGGGGAAGAAGAGCCCCGTGGCGCGCAACTCCTGGTTCAGGCGCTCGCGGCTGACGCCGGCTTCAACCGTGCAATCAAGATCGTGCGGACGGATTTCGAGCACCCGGTTCATGCGTGAGAAATCGATGCAGATTCCGCCGGCCGGCGCGTTGACATGCCCCTCGAGCGAGGTGCCAGCACCGAACGCGATTAGCGGTACGCGGCGCGGGGCGGCCCAGGCCACGATGGCCGCGACCTCCGCCGTCGACAGCGGCCAGACGACCGCGCCCGGCGGCTCGACGGAAAGTCCTGTCACGGAATTGGCATGCTGGAGACGCACAGCCTCGGCCACGGCCACGCGGCCCGGCAGCACGTTTTCAAGCTCCGTATAAACATTGTTCAGATCTGAGATCGAAGTCACGGGCGATCGAAAATCCCAAGATTTAGCCGGCAAAAGTTGCAGCGTTGGCAGCATGCCACGATGCCCATAAACCCGCCAGCCGGGAGATGTGGGGACGCCTCGTGGTGCTAGCAATCGCCCCCAACCCACGGATGAACAACCGAGAAGTCTGTGTTGCCTATAAACATCACTGCACTGTTGGAACAAGAGTTCGTGGCCGTTGCCACTGCACTTTTGCGTGCGCGGCGCTAAGGTGCAGCGGGTCTGCAAGGACGGGGCTAAAAGCCTGCTTACAGGGGAGTTCATTCATGTTTCGAAGGCTGGTACTGGCGGTGTGCGCCATGTTGGCCACCGGCGTTCTCGTAACCGCCGAAGCCCGCAAACGGTATCGCGGAGGCGACCAGCTGGTCGTTATTTCCGAGC
>JBOFCQ010000013.1:0-9478 GCA_051646145.1 Hyphomicrobium sp. | reverse complement strand
CGCTGCGCCGCGCTTCGGCAAACGTGCGCCGCAATGCGCCCGCGATCTCCTCGCCGTCAGTGGCGGACGCCAGCGCCTGCGGGTCGAGCACGGCATCGAGCAGCCGGCGGCGCTTCGATAGAATGCGCGCCAATCGCGGCGCCGAGCCCATGACGTCGGCGATGAGCCGCAGCAGCGCCGGATTGGCCTTCAGCAGCGAGAACAACTGCACGCCCGCTGGTAACTCCGACAGAAAGCGGTCGAACGAGGCGATGGCGCCATCCGGATCGATCGTATCGGCGAGCGCCGCGATCAGCAGCGGCTGCACTTCCGTCAGCCGTTCGCGGGCACGTGGCGACCGCACCGACGGCGTGCGGCCATGATGCCATCCGCGGACGATGGAGAGCACCTGCGAGGGTTGCGAATAGCCAAGCCGCGTCAGTTCTTCGACGGTCGCTGGATCGTCCGTCGCGCCCGCAAACACCATGTTGCTGCCGGCGCGCGTCAGCTCCGGCGCATCCTCGAACAGCCCGGCATAGTGGCGCTCGACGGTTTCGAGCACGCGGCGCAACTCACCGCAAAAGGCCGCCGTGTCGGCATGGCCTGAGAAGCGCGCCACGCGATCAAGCCCTTCGAGCGTATCCGGCATGTCGTGCGTCTGCTCGTCGGCAATCATCTGCAGGCGATGTTCAAGGCGGCGCAGATATTGATAGGACCGGCTCAAATCATCGACGGTCGCCTGCTGCACCCAGCCGCGCTTCTGCAAGGCCTCAAGCGCCTCAAGCGTCGCCCTGACGCGCAGATCGCTTTGCCGGCCACCGGCGATCAACTGCTGCGTCTGCGCAAAGAACTCGATCTCGCGGATTCCGCCGCGGCCAAGTTTGACATTCTGTCCGAGTATGGTGATGCCGCCGATACCTTTGTGCGCATGAATCTGCCGCTTCATGGCGTGCACGTCGGCGATGGCGGCATAGTCGAGGTACTTGCGCCACACGAACGGCACCAGTTCATCGAGGAATTGCGCGCCCGCATCGAGATCGCCGGCGCATGTCCGCGCCTTGATCATCGCCGCGCGTTCCCAGTTCTGCCCGACCGTTTCGTAATAGCCGTGCGCCGCGATGGTCGAAAGCGCCACCTGCGTTGCGCCGGCGTCGGGCCGAAGCCTGAGGTCGGTGCGGAACACATAGCCATCGGCTGTGCGCTCTTCGAGCAGGCCGACCAGGTCGCGCGTCAAACGCACGAACAGCGATTGCAGATCGCCGGTCGTGCGGCCCTGGCCCTTGGCGCGATCGAAAAACACGATGAGATCGATGTCGCTCGAATAGTTGAGTTCGAACGCGCCATGCTTGCCCATCGCAAGCACGAAATATCCGGAATCGCGCTCGGGCGCCTCGGCATCCGCAGCCTGCCATTGGCCACGCGCCACCGCCTGGCGAAAGAGAAACCGCACGCCGAGCGCAACGGCGGTATCGGCCGCTTGCGTCAGCACGCGCGTCACGGTCATCACCGGCCAGACGCCGCCGAGATCCGCGAGCGCCGTCAGCAGCGCCACCGCATTTTTGTATTCCCGCAGCGCGCGCTTGGCGTCCGCCATATCCGCCGCGCGCGCGAGCGCATCATGCAGCGTGTTTGTGACACGCGCGAACGTCTCGTCCGGTGGGTGGCTGACGATCAGCGCCAAGCGCTCCGTATCGCGCAGAATGAGCGCTGAGAGATACGGCGAATTTTCAAGTGTCCCGGCAATCAGGTCCGCAAGCGCGGGCCGGCGCAACATCTCCGCCAGCGCGGCATTGCCAGCACTGGGCGCGGTGCCCTCTTCCAGCGTCGCGATGAGTTCGGCCAATTGGCGACGTCCCGCGCCGCCTGCAACGGCAACCGGCGCTTCCGAAAGACGTTCGTGAAGCGCCCCGTCACCGATCATTCGCGAACCCTTGCCTCCGCCTCGCCCGTCGCCAAGGCTGCTTCTTGGACCACCACGACCCGCTTTGGCAAGATCACCTCGACCTTCAGACCCGGCTGATTGTCGTCGAGCAGAATATCGCCGCCGTGCAGCCGCGCGACGGCGGCAACGAGGCTAAGCCCGAGGCCCGTACCGGGCTTGGTGCGGCTCTCTTCCAGACGCACGAAGCGTTTGAGCACGCGCGCCCTGTCCGCCGCCGGAATGCCGGGGCCGCGATCGGCAACAGAAATGAATGCGCCGCCATCCTCGCGCGGACCCGAGCGCACCGTGATGGCACTCCCCGCCGCGCCTGCGCCGTAGGAATACTTGATGGCGTTCTCGATCAGGTTGGAAACCACCTGCCCCATCAATTGCCGATTGGCGCGCACGCGCGGCCCCCGGCCCCGCTCGACCGACAGCACGAAACCGCTCTCTTCCGCGGCCGGCTCGTAGAACTCCGCCACGTCACCGACGAGATCGGACAGATCGAATTCTTCGAGGTCGTCCTGCAATGGGCCCGCTTCCAGGCGCGCGATCAGCAACAGGGCGTTGAACGTCTTGATGAGATCGTCGGCCTTTTCGATCGTGCGTTCCAATCCTTCACGATAGGCGGGGCCACCGCGCGGATCGCGCAATGCGGCTTCCGCGCCGTTGCGCAGCCGGTTGATCGGCGTCTTCAAGTCGTGCGCGATATTGTCGGACACCTCGCGCAGGCTGCCCATCAGCGCCTCGATGCGATCGAGCATATCGTTGAGATTGGACGCCAGCACATCCAACTCGCCGCCCGTGCCGTCGAGTGGAATGCGCCGCGAAAGATCGCCCGCGATAATCGACCGGCTCGTCTGATTGATCGCATCCAGCCGATTGAGCAGCAGCCGGCTGATGGCGAGACCGCCGAGCAGGCCGAGCAGCGACAGCGCGCCGAAGCCGACGAAGAACGTCGTGCGCACGGTGTCGGCGAACGCGCGCTGATCCTCGATATCGCGCCCGATCAGCAGGCGCATGCCGCCGCTGATGACCACCGGCACGGCGACGGCCAAGCGCTCGCCCTTATCGCCGTCGACGGCATCGCTGCTCGCGCCATCGGGATGATAACGGAACACGCCGCCCTGCTGCGTATCGGCGATTTCGGGGGGAATGCGGTTGAGGTTGCCGGCAATCTTGGTGCCGGTTGAATCCGCCAGGAAATAGAGGCCTGGCCCTTCAGGCCTGCTCAACGCCTGCACGGCATTGGCAAGCGCCTGCACGCCGCCCGCCGCTTCACCCTGCAAAACGCGCGCTTCGGAATTGAGAGTCAGCAGAACCTGATCGGTCAGAACGCGGTTCGATTGCCAGAACAGCACGCCCGCCAGCGCCGCCGCCGCCACCAGGAACAGCGCCACCGCTGCGGCCGCAAGGCGGAACGCACTCGTCGAGAAGACGTGAGCGATGCGGTCAAACAGGTCCGTCACGAATAGTGTATCCCGCGCCCCTCACCGTGTGCAGCAAGGGCTTGTCGAATGTTTTGTCGATCTTGGATCTCAGCCGCGAAATGTGCACATCGATGACATTGGTCTGCGGATCGAAGTGATAATCCCAGACGTGTTCGAGCAGCATCGTGCGCGTCACGACTTGCCCGGCATGCTGCATGAGATATTCGAGCAGGCGATATTCGCGCGGCTGCAGCAAAATGCCTTCGCCGCCCCGCGTCACGCGATGCGACAGCCGGTCGAGCACGAGATCACCGACGACGATGCGCGTCTGCTGCTCTTCTGGAACGGCACGCCGGCCGAGCGCCTCGATGCGCGCCAGCAATTCGCTGTAGGCGTAGGGTTTGGTCAGATAATCGTCGCCGCCGGCGCGCAAGCCTTTCACCCGGTCATCGACCTCGCCGAGCGCCGAGAGAATGAGTACCGGCGTCCGGTTGCCCTTGGTGCGCAGCGACTTGATGACGGCGAGGCCTTCGAGACGCGGCAGCATGCGATCGACGATCAAAACGTCGTACGTACCTTCCTCAGCCAGCGCCAAGCCACTCTCGCCGTCACCCGCGAGATCGGCGGTGTGGCCATTCTCCTTCAGCGACTTCTGAAGGAAGAGCGCTGTCTCCTTATCATCCTCGATGATGAGTACCCGCATTCGCCTGCTGCCTTGCACTGTGCCTTGAATTGCGCCGTAAATTGCGTTGCCGCGATGGACCCCACGACGTCTGCCGTAAATCCATATGCCTACGGCTCATTGGCTTGTAGCGGCTGGCGCTGGATACGTCGAGGCGGCTCCCCACGTGATGTGGAAAGCCGCCTCGAATGCTATCGAACCTGCCGTTGGTGGATCAGCCTTTGCCGTCCTTCAACTGCACGGCCACGAACCGCTTCTGCTCGCCGGATTTGACGTGCAGCAGCACCGCTGCGCGCTTCATCTCCTGGGCTTTCTTGACGCCAGCCACCACGTCTTCCGGCTGTGCCACGGGCTGCCCCGAGACTTCCAGAATGATGTCGCCTGCCTTCAAGCCCTTTTCGGCGGCATCCGAACCCGGATCGATTTCCGCGATCACCGCGCCGTCCTTGACGCCCGTGACACGGGCCGGCATCAGACGGATGCCAAGCTGCGTCAGTTCGAGCGAGTTCAGCGTCGGCTTGCTTTCCGGCTCCGGCTTCATCGGATCGCCCGAGTTCGGGAAGAGACCGAGCTTCACCTTAACCGACTGCTCCGAATTGTTGCGCCATACCTTCACGTCGACGGCCGTATCGGGCGCATATTCGGCAATCTTGCGCGCGAGGTCGCGGCTGTCGGCGATCTTCTCGCCGTTGACCTGCAAAATGGCGTCCTGCGTCTTGATGCCGGCTGCGGCCGCCGGCCCATTGGCCGTCACTTCGCTGACGAGGGCGCCCTTCGGCTCGGTGAGACCGAGGCTTGCGGCGGTGTCATCGTCGACGTTCTGTATCTTGACGCCGAGCCAGCCGCGGCTGACGGCACCCGACGACTTCAACTGGTTGATGACATCCTGCACGGTCTTGGCGGGCACCGCGAACGCGATGCCGACGTTGCCGCCTGACGGCGAGTAGATGGCGGTGTTGACGCCGATGACATCGCCATCGAGGTTGAACGTCGGACCACCCGAGTTGCCGCGGTTCACGGCCGCGTCGATCTGCAGGTAGTCATAGGGGCCCGAGCCGATGTCACGCGCCAGCGCCGACACGATGCCGGCCGTGACGGTGCCGCCGAGCCCGAAGGGGTTGCCAACGGCCAGCGCCCAGTCACCCACGCGCGGCGGCTTCATCGTCAGATTGACGGCCGGCAACGGTTTCGGGCTCTCGATCTTGAGCAAGGCGATGTCGGTGCGCTGGTCGGTTCCGATCAGCTTCGCATCGAACTTGCTTTCGTCATCGAACTGCACCTGGATCTTCGTGGCGCCGTCGATGACATGGTTATTGGTGACGATGTAGCCGTCGGACGACACGACAAAGCCGGAGCCCTGACCCTGCGTCGGCTTCTGGCGTCCGCCGCCTTCACCCTGTCCGAAATCCTTGGGCAGGTTCTTGAAGAAGTCGTGGAGCGGATGATCCTCGGGAAGTTCCGGAATGGTCGGACCCTTGCCGCGATTGCCGTCCTTGTTGTCCGCAACCTTCGCAGCGCCGCCATCGTTGACGACCGAAACCGACACAACCGACGGCTTTACCTTTTCGACGAGATCGGCAAACGACAACGGCGCGCGACCGTACGGCGTCTCAACCGTGGCGCCCGCCGTGCGGCTCTCGGCCCATGCCGGCGCGATCAATTCCGATTTCATCGACAGTCCCGCGCCCGCAAGCGCCAGACCGACGAGCGCAAGCGAGGTGCCGCGCGCGCCAAAACGCGCCGCTGGCCCAGTTTTTGCTGTCTTGGTCTGCGTCAGGGTCGAAGACCGCTGTGAGAAGAGCATCCGTTACCTCCAGCTCAGTTTGAGGCATGTGCTGCCTTATGTTGACGAGTTAACGGACGCGGTATTACCGCAGCATTTCGGCCGCCTTAACTGTTGGTAATGTGGCTCGTCGCGCGGCCGTGTGCGGGGGCAACCGCGAAAGAACGTTTCATGTTTCCGCGTCACGCCCGCGTCTTAAGTCGGCACATGTCGTCGTTGAGGGGCAGCACCCGCTTTAGTGCCCTGGCGCGCGGGGCACGTCGCATGAGGGGTGTCGTCGCTGGTGTCGTCTCTGGTGTCATCGTGTGCGTGTCGATGACGTTTCCGCTCCACGCCCAGCCAAGCTTTCCGCGCGACGCCGCGCACCCTCCGGCTTTTGCCACGCGTATCGCCGTCTTCGGCGCCGATCAGCGATCACCGCTCAAAGCCGATCGCCAAACGCTCGCCCGCTCCATCGGCACGTTGCATACGCGCGCCGCCGCCTACTGCACGGCGTTCTGCGTCGCCGATGATCTCATCGCCACGGCCGGACACTGCCTCTTTGGCACGGCCGCCAGCGCCGCCCCCGATCTCATCCGCACGCGCTTCGTACTCAGTGACGGCGCCGATGCGCGCGTCGCGTTCCTGCATCGCGATACCATCGCCAAGGCACCAACCGCGCTCCGCGCCGGCACGCGCCGGCTGTCTCTTGCGCCGCCCATTGGCGCCGCTGACGACTGGGCCATCGCCCGCCTCGCCAAGCCGATCTGTTCGGATCGCGGCCTGGCTCTTGCCGATCGCGACAGCGATGCGACACCGGCAACGACGACGGCAACAACGGCAACGGCGCCGCGCGAAATCTACCACGTCTCGTTTCACGCCGACCTTGCCCCGGCACGGCTCACGATCGACGGTCCATGCCGCGTCGATAGCGCCAGCACGGCGGCCCCCACGGCGCGCGCCCGCGACGACTTTTCGACGCCCGATCGCGTCTTGCTGCACGATTGCGATACGGGGGCTGGATCATCCGGTTCGC
Source organism: Hyphomicrobium sp. (assembly GCA_051646145.1). Classification (GTDB taxonomy): domain Bacteria; phylum Pseudomonadota; class Alphaproteobacteria; order Rhizobiales; family Hyphomicrobiaceae; genus Hyphomicrobium_B. Next base: position 2,668 of record JBOFCQ010000013.1, on the reverse strand, counting down.
CATTGCTTGTCGACGGCTTGAACGGCCCTCAAGTCATCGCCATCAACGTTGGCACCTACGTTCTCTCGCGCATGGTCGTGCGCGACCGCACCGCGCGGCCCGCCGAAGATCGAAAAGCGATTGCGAACACGGCCGCCGTCGCGGCGCAATTCCGCGACGCGGTCGATGATCTCGTTTTGATGTCGAAACTGTCGCGCCCGGCGGCCAATGCGGCGGCCCATCACGTCGTTGAAACGGATGGCGTGCTAGCAGCACCGCCCTCACCGCAGTAGCGCCATTAAACCTGAGATCGCCTAACGCGCCTCATCGTCCGCCAGCAGCGCCTTCAGCCGATCTTCCTCGCTGGCGCTGAGCTTGACCGACGCGGCCCCCGCTCCGGCCGTCTGCCGTCCGGTCCGCATCGTCTTCATGCCGAGCCAGATCGCCGCCAGCAGAACCGCGAACGGCGTCAGCCACAACAGCAGCGTCGAGGCCGTGAACGGCGGCTTCAACAGCACGAACGCGCCGTAGCGATCGACGACGTAGGCCATCACCGCGCTGTCGCTATCGCCGGCGCGCAACCGCTCGCGCACCAGAATTCTGAGATCGCGGGCCAGCGGCGCATCGCTGTCATCGATCGATTGGTTCTGGCAGACGAGGCAGCGCAACTGCGCCGAGAGCCCGCGCGCGCGCGCTTCAAGCCCGGCATCCGGCAGGATCTCATCGGGCTGCACGGCATAGGCCGCGCGCTCGCCGACCACGCCGAACGCCATGGTCACGGCGAAGGCCGCAAGGACGGCCGTCAGCCAGCGGCGGGCGAATGTCTGGCGAAACCCGCTCATGATGCCGCCGCCAGTTTTGCAGATTTTCGGGCCTTGATCGGCACGCCGACGCGCAATCGCCGGTCGAACAGCGATACACCGCCGCCAAAGAACATGATCAGCGCACCGATCCAGATGAAGCGCACCAGCGGGTTGAAATAGACGCGCACGGCGTAGGCATCGCCCTGCTGTTCGTCGCCGATCACGACGTAGAGATCGCCGCGCCACGAGGCGAGAATGCCCGATTCCGTCGTCGGCTGCGGCGGCGCGTCGTAGAGCCGTTTCGACGGCGTCAGCGTGGTGATCGCCGCCCCATCGCGCGACACGTCGAAACGCGCCACGTCTTCCTTGTAGTTCGGACCGCGCGCCGGTGATGCGCCCTTGAACGCCAATTCATAGCCGCCAACAACCACACTGTCGTTCGGCTTCATCACGAGGATCTTTTCCTCCTGATAGGCGCTCGTCGCCACGATGCCGACCACCATCAATCCGATGCCGAAGTGCGCCAGCAGCGTGCCATAGGCCGAGCGCGGCAGGTTGGCGGCGCGGCGCACGGTTTCCTCGAACGTCACCGTTCCGGCCTTGATGCGATAGAGCCAGTCAGAGAGCGCGCCGAGCATGACGAACACGCCAAGTGCGATGCCGAGTGGCGCCAGCGCCGGACCGCGATGGAAAACCGCGTAGGCCGCAATCGCCGCCAGCAGCGCGATCAGAACGGCGGCCGCCATGCGCTGGCCCGCTCCGAGCAAGTCGCCGCGCTTCCAGGCCAGCGCCGGTCCGAACGGCAGCGCCAGCAGCAAGGGCAGCATCAGCGGCCCAAACGTCATGTTGAAGTACGGTGGACCGACAGAAATTTTTTCACCCGTCAGCGCTTCGAGCGCCAGCGGATAGAGCGTGCCAACGAGCACCGTCGCCGTTGCCGTCACCAGCAGAATGTTGTTCAGCACCAGCGTGCCTTCGCGGCTGACGGGCGCGAACAGCCCGCCTTGGCGCAATTCGCCGGCACGCATGGCGTAGAGCGCAAGCCCGCCGCCCGTGAACACGATCAGAATGCCGAGAATGAACACGCCGCGCGCCGGATCGACGGCGAACGAGTGCACCGACGTCAGCACGCCGGAGCGCACGATAAACGTGCCCATCAGCGACAGCGAGAAGGTCAGAATGGCGAGCAGCACGGTCCAAACGCGCAACGCTTCGCGCTTTTCCATGACGAGCGCGGAATGCAGCAGCGCGGTTCCAGCAAGCCACGGCATGAAGGAGGCGTTCTCAACCGGGTCCCAGAACCACCAGCCGCCCCAGCCGAGTTCGTAATAGGCCCACCACGATCCCATCGCGATACCGATGGTCAGGAACATCCAGGCGGCGAGCGTCCACGGCCGCACCCAGCGCGCCCAGGCCGCATCGATGCGGCCTTCGATCAAGGCTGCAATCGCGAACGAGAACGCAATCGAGAAGCCGACATAGCCCGTGTACAAAAACGGCGGATGGAACGCGAGCGCAGGATCTTGCAGGATGGGGTTCAGTCCCTGGCCGTCGGCGGGGGCTGGATCGAGCCGCAGAAACGGATTGCTGGTCAGCACCAGAAACAGCAGAAACGCCAGCGCGATCGAAGCCTGCACCGACAGCACGTTGGCCTTGAGCGTCGGCGGCAGGTTGTTGCCGAAAACAGCTACCGCCGCGCCGAACAGCGCCAGGATCAGTACCCACAGCAGCATCGAGCCTTCGTGATTGCCCCACACGCCCGACAGCTTGTAGAGCATGGGCTTCGTCGAATGCGAATTGGAGGCAACGTTGGCGAGCGAGAAATCCGACGTCATGTAGGCGTGCGTTAGCGCCGCGAACGAAAGCGCCAGCAGGAAGAACTGCGA
>JBOFCQ010000004.1:0-2648 GCA_051646145.1 Hyphomicrobium sp. | reverse complement strand
CGGTACGGAACGTGATGTAGCGAAACACGTTGAGTGCGCCGAACTGGTCGCTGAATTGCACGAGTTCATAAAGCATGCGGCGTTCGCCTTATTCCTGTTCCAAAGGCACTCAGCCCAAAGCCGGCGCGACATCGGCCGACAAGGCCCTGAGCGCGGCGACCAGCGGCTGAAGCCGCATTCCGTTCGATCCCTTGACCATCACCACATCGCCCGCTGCGATGGCATCCGCCAACGCCGGCTGCAAGGATGACGCCGTTGCGGCATACGCGCCGCGCATGTCAGCCGGCGCGGCATCATAGAGGGCCTTCATATGCGGGCCACAGACGAAAAGCTGATTGACGCCTGCGTCCACAAGAGTTTGGGCGAGGTCCCGGTGCAAATCCACTGATTGTGCCCCCAATTCGAGCATATCGCCGAGCACGGCAATACGCCGTCCGTAGGACGTGCGCGGCACGGCGGCAAGGGTCAGCAGCGCGGCGCGCATGGACGCCGGGTTGGCATTGTAGCTTTCGTCGATCAGCATCGCCCGGCCGGTTTTGAGGCCGAGGACGTAGCGCGCGCCGCGGCCATCGGGCGGGGCCAAATCGGCAAGCGCGGCAATGGCCGTTTCGACATCCACGCCGAGGCTCGTCAACACCGCGACGACAGCGAGCGCATTTTCCGCGATATGGCGACCTGGAATGGCGATCGAGAACGGCACGCGGCGGCCCAACACCTCGCACGTGATATGCGACGCGTCGGCGCCGAGATCGAGACTGGTGACGTGCACGTCGGCACGGGCATCGATGCCGAAGCTGATGACGTTCAAACCGCGCCGGCGCGCCTTATCGGCAAGTCTGTCGAAGTGCGGATTGTCGCGTTTGAGGATCGCGCTGCCGCCGTCGACGACGCCGTCGAAGATTTCAGCCTTGGCGTCCGCAATCGCCTCCACGGAACCGAAGTGTTCGAGATGCACAGCCTCGACGGTTGTGATGATGGCGGCGTGCGGCGCCACCATCCCCGACAGCGGCGTGATCTCTCCGGCATGGTTCATGCCGATCTCGAAGACGCCGAAGCGCGATGCAGCCGGCATCCGCGCCAGCGTCAGCGGCACGCCCCAATGGTTGTTGAACGATTTGATCGACGCGTGAACGGGGCCAAGCCGCGCCAAGCACGCACGCAGCATTTCCTTGGTGCCAGTTTTGCCGGCGCTTCCCGTCACGGCGACGACACGCGCTTCCGGCTGAAGACGTTGCCGCGCCGCGCGCCCGATGCGTTCGAGTGCCAGCAGGGGATCATCGACACGAATGAGAACGCCGTCGCCGTCCTGGCGGGCGTAGGTCTCCGACACCAGTGCCGCCGCTGCACCGGCCTTGAATGCGCTCGATAGAAAATCATGGCCGTCACGCTGATCCTTCAGCGCCACGAAAACATCGCCCGCCTCAAGCGCGCGCGTATCGATGGAGAACCCGGTGATGAAGGCCGAGGCCTCGCCCTCGACACGGCCAACGGCCGCGCCCGCAAGCGCATCCATTGACCAGAGCTGTTCAACCATGGGGCAAAACTTTCGAGAGGGCGGCGGCGAGCGTCTCGTGGTCCGAGAACGGGATGATCCGGTCGCCCACAATCTGGCCGGTTTCATGGCCTTTGCCGGCGACGAGGACCACATCGCCCGGTCCCATCATGGCGACGGCGGCGGCAATGGCCTCGCCGCGATCGCCAATTTCGATGGCGCCGGACGCGCCAGCCAGAATTTCGGCGCGAATGGCGGCCGGAACTTCGGTGCGCGGATTGTCGTCAGTGACGATGGTCACGTCGGCCTTGGCGACTGAGATTTGCCCCATCAGCGGCCGCTTGCCGCGATCGCGATCGCCGCCGCAGCCAAAGACCGAAATCAGGCGCCCGGTCGCGAACGGCCGGCAGGCGTCGAGCGCCGCCGCGAGCGCCTCGGGCTTGTGCGCGTAATCGACAATGGCGAGGCCGCCGTTCGCTTCGCCGATGATTTCGAGGCGGCCCGGCACGCCTTTCAATGTGGCGAGCGCTGAGAGCACGCGGTTCGCATCGTCTCCGGCGGCCATCGCAAGCCCGGCCGCAACCAAGGCATTCTCGACCTGATAGGCGCCAACGAGCGGAAACGCCACCTCATGGCGGCGGCCGGCGTGTTCGATGACAAGGGTCTGTTGAAAGCCGCGGCGGCGCGTTTCGGCAAGGCGCAGATCGACACCCTTGCCGCCAACGCTCAGCACGCTGAGGCCGCGCGCTTCGGCAATTTTGCGAACGTCCTCGGCATAGGCGCCATCGCTGTTGATGACGGCCGTCTGTCCCGGCGACAGCAAATCGGTGAACAACCGCATCTTGGCGTTGAGGTAGTGCGCGACGGTTGGATGGTAATCCATATGGTCGCGGCCAAGATTGGTGAAGGCCGCCGCCGTCAGCTTGACGCCGTCGAGCCGATGCTGGTCGAGCCCGTGCGACGACGCCTCGAACGCCAGGTGCGTGACACCTTCATCGGCCAACCCTGAAAGCGTCTTGTGCAGCGTCACCGGGTCGGGCGTCGTCAGCGAACCATAGATCGCGCCCGACGGCTTGATGACGCCGATGGTGCCGAGAGAAGCCGCTTGATGGCCGAGCTGCGTGAAAATCTGCCGCGTGAAATCTGCGACCGACGT